>JAFGPO010000054.1 GCA_016936155.1 Caldifarciminota bacterium | reverse complement strand
TTAAAATTGTCTGGCGCACATTGTCAGTCCGCTCATGCAGTTTTCATATGTAACGGGGCTGCGCTTGCTTGCTTTGACAGGCTCCCGCTGCTAAACGCTACGGGGCAGGCAGGGCAGGCGAGGAGTAATATTAGCCTGATCTGCTGGGGTGCTGATATTCTGCCTGCTGTTGTCCTGGTATACTGATATGCTTCTATGTGAGGATAAGTATTGACTAAGATACGTTTTTACGTTATATTCGTTAAATTAACATGAACAATAGCCGCTGATATTGCGGTGAAGTCTTACTCCGCAACCGGCTGAAATAAATTCATAGAATATTTTATCAGGGGTAGCAGGGAGGTTATTAGATACGACATGGCGTGGCCGAGTAGGAATCATCTGGAGAATCTGGAAGAAGTGCTCATGCGGCTGCACTGGCTTTTGCAGCCGGATACGATATTTACGGAACTCCCGTATGATCTGGAATTCGTGAGCCAGACTGATCTGGAGCGTTTCGCTGACTGGTGCCGCAGTTCCGTAAGCAAGAGCGAACTGGAAAATGGCAGCCATACTATTAATAAGCCACTGATCGAATTCTTTGAGAAAAAATTATTTCCGGAAATGAAGATTGAGCAGCGCAAGGAACGGACTGAATCCCTTTTCCGGCAATTGCACAACATGACCGGCATTGCCGAGTACATGCCCATACCGCTTGACAACAAGAATCTGGATATCATTTTCAAGAAGATCAATGAAGCGCCAGGCGAGAGCCATTTTGACAAAACCGTGAAAAAAATAAAGATCGGCGTGGCGCTCAAGTGGCTGCAGGACGGCGATCTACAGCCAAAGCTCACCGACGCGACCAAAAAATTCATTGCCAGAATCGGGGATTACTACGGAAAAGTGAAAAGGGGAGAACGGGTGTACGTGCGCGATATTGGTACCTACAAAGCGTCTAAGGAAGACTATAAGGTTATCCTGGAGGATTACGGGGAAAAAGTCGAGCTCGCGCTCATGGAAGCATCCCAGGAGATCAAATCCGTTAAAACCCAGTATAAGAGGGACGACGAATTCGGCCAGTTCGGCAAGATCATCGATATGGTGAAAAGACTGGAAGATTATGTGAATGGCGGAGGGAAGGACAAGGATTACGATTATATAGAAAAATTCAGGGACGTTGTATTCGTTGTAATCATACTTAACTACATTCAGGACCCATACATCAAACGCAGCAAAGAGGCAGCGAATCTGCTCAAACTCACACTGCCGATCTACCAGAAGTACCTTGAGCTTGACGGGAAGCAGTTTAAGGCAGAGCGTAAGCCATACGTGTAACGCTACCTCGCTAAACGCTATGCGCTGGACGCTACATTAAAAACGCTATGCACTACTTCGCTAAACGCTTGACATCGGAATGAATTTGAATAAATTTGCCAAAAAAGGAGAGGCAAATGCGGTATAGAGGTTATAAGGACATGATCGTATATCAACTAGCGTATGAGACAGCAATAGAAGTGTTTGAAGTTACGAAAACATTTCCTCGTGAGGAAAAGTTTTCCCTTGTTGATCAACTGAGACGTTCTTCCCGTTCAGTAACAAGCAACATAGCCGAAGCATGGGGTAAGCGAATGTATAAGAATAATTTTATTAGTAAAATAAGCGATAGCTATTCCGAAGCACTCGAGACCATGACATGGTCAGATTACAGTCTTAAGCACAAATATATCATTGAGGAACAGCACACATATTTTGATCAAAAATACGACAGGATTTGTGCTATGCTATATGGCATGATGGACAATCCAACCAAATTTTTGATCACATTAAGAAGTCAAAAACGATAGTTGGCAAAAAGAAAAGGGGCTCGAAAGAGCCCCAATTTTTTGTAGCGTTTAGTGTATAGCGTGTAGCGTATAAGGGCGTTATCCTAACCGCCGCCTTTCAGTACTTTCAACCGTGCTTCAGTCCGGCTCTTGTAGTCTTTGGCGCCGGAGTGGTTGGGATCGTGGGCAAGGACCTGCTTGAAGATCTTGAGCGCTTCATCGTATTGTTCGGCAATGTATTTGTTCACGCCGCTCTTGTACAGGGCTTCGATCTGTGCTTTGGTCACGGTCGGTTCTTTCGGCTTGGTCGGCTCTTTGGGTTTGGTCGGCTCCTTGGGTTTTGCCATTGCCGTTTTTACGGCTGCCAGCTCGATCTTTGCGGCGGCGTGGTTGGCATCGAGCGCGAGCACTTTCTCGTAGTACTCGACGGACTTGGTGTAGTCCTTTGCCTGGTTGCGCGAGCGCGCCTCGGCAAGGTACACGTTGATCAGTTCCTGGCGCCTCGGTTCGATCTTTGTCAGGTAGTCTTTGGCGCCCTGGTGGTCAGGATCCAGGGATATAACCATCTGGAAGGATTTCTGCGCTTCAGTCAGGTTCGCCTCTGAATAGTAGATCTTGCCCTGCTCAAAATAGGCAGTTATGTTCTTTTCTTTGTCGAGAAGCGCTTTTTGTTTGGCAAGCGCCTCTTCAGTCTTTTTCAGATTGAACACCAGTTTGCTTTTCGTGTTGGCTTTAACTGAAATCTTAGCGATATAATCATTGTATTCGGGTTTTGTGATCGTAATCGTATAATTGCCGACGGGCAGGCTCATGGTGAATGTGCCACCCTGCGCTTTGTAGCGCTTGTTGATCTCTTTGATATCCACGATCGCATCCGGCACCATTTCTTTGGATGTATTGTCTTTGATTATACACTCGATAGACCCGACGCGCGGACCGGACACGGCGGATTTATTCGTAGCTTCAAGACCGAGCGTGAAGCGTGGTGAGAAAGGTCGAGGGCTCCAGAAGTGTTCGCATTTTGTGATTGCCAGGGTTCCCGTAATGAGCCGGTGATGATATTTGGCGCCAATATTGCCATCCCGTCCATCCATTTCCATGATGAATTCCATAGGACCCGCGTTAATAGAGCCACCAACAAAAAGCCCAAATGCCCACGCAGAAGCATCAACGGTTGGATCAGCATAGTCATCTCCGACTATGAATATATCTGTGTTGAAAATGTGACTTCTCTTACCATAACCGACAAATCGTCCTCTCCCAAGACCTACAACGAGATTCGTTGGACCGAATGGTTTATGCATGGCAATATAAGCAGAGAACAATTCCCATGGACGATGGTCAGCGAAGTTATAGCCTTGTTCTTCTAAGTAGCCTTCATCAGCTCCAGAACCAATCGTAGAAAGGTGAGTACTGTATGATATGTCGTCTAAGCCGCAGTAAAAAGATGGTGCATCGCCTTCACCTTTTTTGATCAAGTATTGAGCACTCAAAGAGTATACAGAAGGCGTATACATGGATACAGCTACTTCTGCTTTTCCGCCAAATCCATAATGAAATGTAAGCGTGAAATCCATTGGATCAGTTTCAAGTACGGCACCATAGCTGTTTATAGTAGAATCGCCACTAAAAAAAGGAAACGAGAATGTTAATCCTCCGCCAAACATTCCAGGCATGTCATAAACAGTAGGGGTGGGGATGTCGATAAATCCCGTGGTGTGACAAAGTTGTCCAACGATCAACAAAGAAACGAGTAACATAATCACCTCCAATAGTACAGATTAGTAATTGAGTAATTGGCCTGCCCCGTAGAACGAAGTACGTACGGGGTAATTAAGTAATGAACAAATTCCAATTACTCGATTTAAAGATCAATTTTTTACACCCTCACCGTAATCCTCACCCTCACCTGTCCGCCTCCGGCGGAAGGGAGAGGGGATTGCAGGGTGAATAACAAAGCATACCCTCCATACCCACCGTATCAAACATGGATATGGCAGGTAACTATAAAGAATTATAACGAGAATTAAATCTGTGTCAAGGATTAAAAGACCGCGAACCGCAGGTACTAAGCACTAAACCGAGGGATTAGAAGATCAACACTAAGCACTGAGCGCTAAAAATGAGGCTGAGTACTGCATAGAGCGCAGCGCGTAGGCCAAGCGATCAACAAACCCTTGACACCCTGGTAGTTGTACCTATACTATTTTCCGTATTACCCATTTTCTCACGAAAACGGGAAAGGAACGGAACAGAGGAGGTCTCGCTGAAATTTTTATCCAAGTTGCTGAAAGCAGCAGCAAATGAAAAACGCCTGCAGATCCTGAGCGTGCTCATGGTCCATCGCACAATGGAGATTGGAGAAGTGGCGCTGGCGCTCAATTTACCCTACAAGACAACGGCCAGGAACCTGAAGATCCTTGAACGGTTTGACTTCCTTGAATCTCATTTTCAGAACGGCAATGTATTTTACACCCTAAAAGACAGCAATAATTTATACTATAATAATGTAATTCTTAATATGATCCGGAAGAGCACGTCATGAAGATCCCGGTAACCAAGCGCATATTTGATCTAATGCTGTCAATCAAGGGTCTGGTGTGCTCGGCATGGTTCTGGGCATTCATCGGCATTTTGATCATTCTTGAAGATGGTTTTCCCGTGGTCATTCGTCAGTTGCGTGTTGGCAAAAACGGGGAACTATTCAAATCTTACAAATTCCGGTCTATGAGAAGAGACACGCTTGGCGAGGAGGTATGCCCACAGGCCGTAGAACATGATCCCAGGGTGACCGTTGTTGGGCGCTTTCTGAGACGTACCGCGCTCGACGAACTGCCTCAACTCATAAATATTCTTCTGGGAGACATGAGTTTTGTGGGACCAAGACCAATCCTCCCGCGGGAAGTTGAGGTCATGGCAAATGGTGGTTGCGTGGACGTACAGCACATAAAGGGGTATGGTGAACGGATTCGGATCATCCCTGGCTTAACCGGTATTGCTCAATTGTACGCCCCGCGCGATATCACCCGTGAGGAAAAGTTTAAAATGGACATTGAATACATTAGTAAACATAACTTTTTACTTGATATAAAGCTCATTTTCCTTTCATTTATCGTAAGTTTTAATGGTGCGTGGGAAAAGCGCGAAACGAAACTACAGATTCTCAAAAATAGATGAGCATCGGGAAGGCAAAAGACAGCAAAGTCTTTTGCGGTAGAGGACGCTGCACTAAAGATACGTTTTCGACTGCAGGCACGGGGCTGTGCTTCTGGAGACACGTATCGCTGGAATTAAATGCTGTACATAACGCTCTACGCATTGCGTTTTTCCATAGTTTTTGGATTATGATTCTCATATAATAATCTTTAATGAAACGTTTGATGAATCAACCCGCTACAAAGAAATGGAAGCCGGGTTATGGTTGTGGATGCTGGAGAGCACCCTTAACCGCCGAAAGGCAGTCTGTTGTAACCTTTCGGCTCTCAATTCCGTCTTGTAGTCAAAGGAGGATGCAATGGAAGATAATGTTGTAGGAATGATTGCCCTATTACTCATATTCGGCGGGCCCGCGGTTGTGGGTATTATAGCGATTCTTATGCATTTTGCTAACCGCAGGAAGATGTACGAGGCAATGACCAAGATGATTGAATTGGGCAAAAAGCCGGAAGAAATAAAACAATTGTTCGAGATCGAGCCGGCGAAAAAGAAAAAGCATGACTATGGAATGCTTTCCAGCGGGATCATTATTATCGGCATTGCCGCAGGGCTTGCCCTCATAGCAGTCATCATGACCGAGATATCGATCCTCGCGCCGGCAGCATTTCTGCTCTGCCTTGCCTTTGCATTGATCATTGCATACTACATCACACGCAATAAACGGAATAAGAACGGGAACAGAACCGAATAGCACCTTTGAAACAGGATTGGGCTGATGTCTCGGAGCTGGTCAAGCGTGCGCAGGGTGGTGATGAGTCGGCAATGTCCGAACTCATCGCCACCCACAAGCAGCTCATCTTCACGATCACGAACCGGATGGTGCATAACCGGGATACGGCAATGGATCTGACCCAGGATACGTTCATCAAGGCATTTTTGAATATCAAAAGAGTGAAGAGCGGCAAGCATTTCCGGCCATGGCTGTGCCGGATCGCGCGTAACGTTACCTATGATTATTTTCGCAAGGAGAAACTCGCGCACCAGGTAACATCCATTGAGGACATACAGGATTATGTTGGGACCACACCACTTGAACAGACGCGCCGGAGCATGATCATTCAGGATGCGCTCGATTGTCTGGCACCGAAAGACCGGATGCTCCTTACACTCGCGTACTATGAGGGATTCACGCATCATGAGATCAGCGAAGTAATGGATATCCCGGCGCACAACGTGAAGGTACAGATCCATAGAGCGCGCCTGAGGCTGCGCAAAGAACTGCAAGGACGTGAACATGAACTCATGCCAATATAGCAAGGACATAGTCGCATACCGGATGGGTCTGCTGGGTCCGGACAAGAAACGGGTGTTCGAAGAGCACCTCAGGACATGCACGTTCTGCCAGCATGAAATGCAGGTCCAAGAAGCACTTGATAGGGGATTAGCAGCGCGCGTCGATCCGGGCGATATCGAATCATTCATCATCGCGAAAGTGCGGTTCATCAGGAACGTGAAACCGCGAGGGTCGTGGCAGTACCTGTTCCAAATCGGCGTGTATGTGGCCGCTGCGATCACCCTGCTCTGGGTCTTTGTGCCCATGCTGCTTAAACTCATTTTTGCCGGAGAGACCGGCGTTCTAAAATTCATCGAGAGTTTTCCGGCTTTACCTCATGGACTCTTTACCGGGATACTGCTCGGGTCTGGTGTGGTGTTCTTGGTGACGAGCGGATTTTTGACGTACAGAACATTGAGAGAATGATTCGTAATTATTCGTCATCCTAAAGACGAATATTTCTTCTCTTTTGTCATCCTGAGACGAACAAGTGAGGCGAAGGATCTCAACAGAAAGACCTTCGTTGCCCTCAGGATGACGCAAAGCGTTAGATTCTTCGTCGCGAAGCTCCCTCCCCCCATTGCTTTGCGTTCGGGGCAGGCAGGATGACAAAGGGCGGACTCAGGATAAAAATACGTAGTTTTACGTAGGTCATTATACCTATCTACTTTTCAGTAATAATTTCAATAGAATAAACCTGCATGAATCTTTACTCTTACCCGTATGGGAAATGGTAAAGTCTTGCGCAGTATTGATGTTACAGAAAAACTACTCGCCTATGTCCCGCGCGGGACCGGTAATGTCGCGCAAGATAATACCAGCACCAATCGCCAGTCAGCCCTGCATGAGTTCCCGGCAAAGAGGATTTTCGACATACTGCTGGCCGGATTCGGTCTTATTTTTTCATCCCCGCTCTGGGCGTTGATCGCGCTTGCAATAATCATTGAGGATGGATTTCCTGTTTTTATCCGGCAAAACCGTATCGGCAAAGCGGGTAGACTTTTCAAAAATTACAAATTCCGCTCCATGAAAAAACACACCCTGCTGGAGAAGGTGAACATGCAAGCCCAGGAGCATGATTTGCGTATAACCATGGTTGGGAAGATCCTGCGCAGATGCGCAATGGATGAACTGCCCCAATTACTTAACATTCTTTTCGGTGACATGAGTTTTGTCGGGCCGCGCGCCCTGTTGCCCAATGAAGCCGAGGTACATACTCATACAAACGGCGGTACTCTGAATATCGCGGAAATCCCAGGATTTGCCCGGCGCATTACAGTAATCCCCGGACTTACCGGCATCGCTCAAATTTATGCGCCGCGGGATATCCCGCGCAAATATAAATTCAAGTATGATCTTTTATATATGCGTAAACGTTCGTTTTGGTTTGACATCAAACTCATTTTGATTTCGTTTCTCGTTACCCTCCGCAGCAGCTGGGAGAAAAGAGGGACAAAGTTGAACCTACTAAAGACACGGCACTTTGTGCCTGAGAACATACCTTCGGCTGAAGCCGCGCGTTCGCTGGAGAAACGATTTGCTGAAGACCTGAGAAAATGGAGAAAAGGTGAAACGGGAATAAGAAGATTCCCCGATTTTATAATAACCTGGGCACCGTTGGCAATATTTTTAATACTGATATTCCCGTTCTTCAACCTGTATGACCGGACTCTGTATACGTGGGATCATTTCAAGATTTTCGGCGATACGATACGTGTCTTTGCACCCGAGACTCCTTTGTATGTGTTAACGACTCTCTGGGGCGTGGTTCGTGACTTTTCACACGTGTTTGCTTATGCCTTTGTCACTTTTCTGTTATTCCGCGGGTTTACACAGAAAGGGAAGGTAGTCAAAATCAATCATTTCGTTTATACGAGTTCGCTGCTCTTTGTATTGTGCATGCTGGATGAAACAATTCAAGCATTTATGCCATCGCGCGGATTTGAAGTAACGGATATAATGCTGAACCTCCTTTCTGCGGCTTTAGTACTTCTCATCATGTATCACCGCTATCATTCAAAAATTGTGGCCGCAGAATCCATTAGGTATTCGTCAAAGGTTGCTTCAATCATCCGCGCGTGGCTTCCCCCTGTTGTGTATGTGGGTATTCTAATGATTATTGCGAATTTTGTCATGACTAACGACAATACGCTTTATGCAATCAACCAATTTGCCGCCGCGTTCAAACCGCAGGTCAACCATGGAACGCTGTGCATGTGGGTCGGCAAGACCCGCGATTACAGCCATATTATCATTTATGCGATGTTAACATTGTTAGTATTCCGTGCATTACGCAAAACATGGACATGGTCATTTGTGCGATACGTTATATTTGCTATGATAATCGGTTTGAATCTTGGTATGGGTGATGAACTCATTCAAAGTCTTATCATTGGGCGCAGCGCATCGTTGACTGATTGGATAATCGACGTTCAAGGTGTGGGTTTAGGAATTGTTTACTTGGTCATTCATAACTTACGCCGTATAAAGTTTAAGGCGAAAAGGTAAAGAGTACTTTCCCGGAACAAGATCATACCTTCCTCCAAGGTCAGATCATCCGGAGTAAATCCCCCTTCATACGAAGGGGGATTTCTTTTTACGATGCCTGCGGATTTGTCGAACGAACGTTTCAGGATGACAGAAAAAAACCTGATATTCTGATAATCTGATGTGCATCCTGCCGATACTCTGGTATCCCGATATGCTTCTGCTCATCAGACGCGTTTAAGCGTTTGCCTGTCAGTAATAAGATTTACATCTCTTAAAAAATATAATCCATCTGTAAATGCACCTTGGTGCTGGTTTCGTTGTTCATGTAGTCATACACGTGGGCGCCGGGCATGTCCGGATAGTAGATATCTTCGTTGTTATACAGCCCGGTGTGGGGGATGGTGGTGAATTTTTGACGGAACTTTAATTTCAATAAAAGACTGCCGATGCGCTGGGTCGAGACAATGTAAAATTTCATGCCATAACCGGACAGGAAATCGATGCCGATATCCTCAAAAATCCACTGGCTCATGCCGTCTGTGGTCCAGACCGCAATGCCGCCTTCAACTGAAAGGTTCTTTAAAAAATTGCGGGCATACGAACACGCGAGAAAGCCGCCGCTGATCTGCATGTCACTGCCTTCTTCGGCAGTGAGCCCGACGTGCCCGAAGCGTGCTTCCACCCTCAGCGCATCGAAATCAGACAGGTAAAAGGAAACGCGCGCTGAACTTTCATAGGTTTGCGACACGGTGGATTCGATGGCGCGCGGCAGGTGTTTGCGCACGAACTTTTGCCCGAAGCGCAGGCGCACTGCCCAGACCGGCCGGAATTCGAATTCAAAGTACGCGCGCTGGTTCACCAGGCTGTGCGCAACGTTCCTGAACAGATCAAGGTACGCGCGCGTGAGGATGATGCTGCGCGTGATCTGGTAACGCGTTTCCAGGTATACGCCTTCTTCGGGCTTGGGCGTGGGATCATCGTACAGGCTGGCATACTCCGGATCGACCAGGGCATACGGCCGCTCCAGGGGCGTGTCTTCAAAGCGCCGGTACTCGGAGAATCCGCGCATGTATGGATCGTCATATCCGGTATCATAGTGGCGGTACAGCGCGTTGATATAAAAATAATCATACTGGATGCGCCCTTTGACAATATACGCGTAGGCGATCGTGGAATCGCGGTCCTGACGCACGATTTCGCCGGCAAGAGAGGTGTTGTTTATAGGAACCTGGAAGACCGCGCCGTAGAAGCGGCGCGTGTCGCCCGCGGCAAGGCATGTGATCTCCGGATAAAATGTCGGATCATACTTGTCGAGCGGCAGGTCGATCCAATGGCTTGACGGATCGAATCGACGGTCATACTCCATTTGCATCATTTCGAATGCGATCTCCGCGCCCGGGAATGAGTGCATCAACGGTTCCATTGTGAAGTTCAGGCCGTAGGCGGTTTCATTGACCCGGTCTCTGAAATGTTCGAACCGGAACGGTCCCGGATAGAAACGCCATACAGTCCCGTCCGGATTGAGCACGGCATCGCGCGGCGTGGCAGAATAAAAGAACGACGGCTTGATCGCGGCGCCGAGCACATGAACACGGAACTTGCCGGCGGCGCCGAACAGGTCGTATGCGTAATTGTCTGTAAGGTCGCCGAATATCCCTTTGGAGCGGTCCACGATCCGCGCCCGGTATTCGTCGCTGTTATCGATCATCAATCCCTCGCCCCAGACCACGCGGTAATTGCCCAGGTAGAAACGGTGGATAGGTCCAAGATCCCCAAGCCCGACATACCCCTTGTAAATCTCGTGGCGGCTCGTGGCGACAAAGCCGATGCGCAGCCGTTTTTGGTAGTGCGTTTTAAGCCGCGCAAAAAGCCCGGGAGCAGGGCGGGTCAGGCGAAGCGAGTCAAGTTCACCGTTGAGATGCGCGCGCAGATCCTCGGTTTCAGACTGGGTCCATGAGGAGGCATTGATAAGATCCATCGATGTTTCATTGAACGCATCGAGCGCGCTCTCCAGGTACGAGATGCGGGTCGCATAGTTCTCATCATCCTCGCCTGTGTCATAGCGGTTGTCCGTATCCAGGCGCACGCGCACGCTCCCGCTGATCTTTTTGGGAATGGGTTCCTGGACAAAGGTGACATAGCGCCGCAGCGAAGAATAGGCGTAGTAGGTCATGCCGCGCGAACGGCGCAGATCACGGCTTGATTTGATTTCGCTGTACTCCATACGCTTGATCACCGCCGCGGCGTCGATCGGCGTCATGCGGTCGATTATGAGCAGGTCATCAAAGGTCATGTCATTGATATACATGGGGTAGAGGAGCAGGTCTTCCCACTCATCGATCGCGGCCTTGGACGGCGGTTCTTCTGCCGCCAATTTTTTTTGCTCGGCAAGGATCGAACCCCATTCGGTACGTTCGGGAAAGGGGTTTGCGATCTTAACCAGGGGCTTGATCGTTTCAAAGAGCCGGCTGTCAATGCCCGGCACGTTACGCAGGTCGTACACGCTCTCAAAGTCACCATGCATTTCCCGGTATTCGTATATAGCATGGGCGATCGTTGAATCGATAGGCAGGGTGTAGATGTCGGATAGCGCGGCGCGGTTGAGGTCGAGTTGGGAAGAAACTACGAGAAATAGAATGACTACCATATTCTATTTCTCTGTAGACACGGCACTGTGTGCCTGAAGATACGCTTCGCTGGAGTCACGGGGTAAGTAAAAAAGGAATATCATTTTTTATTTTGTAGTGGTCGAGCTTGCTCGATTGATGGTTCGTCATACTGCAGTTTGTTCGCAGAGCAAGCTCTGCCACTACTACTGGAAATACCGGGCAAGTAATATAGGAATATCATTTTTTGTTTTGTAGTGGTCGAGCTTGCT
>JAFGPO010000053.1 GCA_016936155.1 Caldifarciminota bacterium | reverse complement strand
GAATATCCGGTATCGGGCACGCCGGCATACCCGCACCACCTGCTTGAGCGCACGCCGTGAACGGACGATCACAAAATACCGTGCTGGTCCGCCAATCCGGAACGATGTATGCCGCGCCATAGGTTCGCGCTCATGGACGAGGCACCCCGGGATGGCCGTGAACGGATGTTTCATGCAAGCTCCTTAAGCAAACGGGCTGCAAGGTGATTGATATCGCCAGCACCCTGCACGACTACGATATCGCCCTTTTTAACCTGGGCGCGAAGGGCCGCAATGATATTATCGAATTCTGGCACATAGTACACTGCTTCCTGCTCTTTGCGAACCCGTTTCGCGAGCGATTCTCCGGTAATGCCTGGTATCGGAATCTCATGTGCAGCATAGATCTTTGTTATGATCACCACATCGGCTCCAAAGAAGCTATATGCAAAATCATTGAAAAGGTGATAGGTTCTCGTATAACGGTGGGGTTGAAACACTGAGATAATACGCCGGTTCGGATAGTACTCCCTGATCGTCTGCAGGGTGACCGCGATCTCAGTGGGATGGTGCCCATAGTCATCGAAGATGAAAACGCCCCGCACGCTGCCATGGTATTCGATCCTGCGGTGAACACCTTTGAAACTTTTGAGTGCTTTTTTCAAGGTCGCGACCGGAATGCCGAGTTCTAATCCAACACCGATCGCGGCGACCATATTGTTAATATTATGTGTGCCAAGCAACCGGCTCGTGAACCGACCGATACGATCACGATCATATATGACATCAAAGGTGCACGTAAGGTTCCCCTTGCGAATTTTCACCGCACGCAGCTGAGCGTGTTCGTTCACGCCGTAGGTGATCGTCCGGCGGGTGATACGGCTCTGAATATCAAGCGCTCCTTTTGTATCCGTGCCGAGGAATGTACATCCCCAAAAAGGAACATGGTTCGCAAAACGCACGAAATTATCCTTGATTTCGTCAAGATTCGCGTAGTGATCAAGGTGCTCCGCCTCTATGTTCGTGATGATTGCATAGGAAGGGTACAACCGGAGGAATGACTTATCTGATTCGTCCGCTTCACACACCAGGTATTCTCCCTTACCGATGGTGGCCTGCGACTTCCCTCGCACGATACCGCCGACCAGGGTGGTCGGAGAGAATTCCCCCTGCTGTAATACCTCGCCGATAAGTGACGTCGTCGTGGTCTTACCGTGGGTCCCTGAAATACAAACCGCGATCTTCATCCGCGTGAGTTCAGCCAGCAGCTCACCGCGGTGGATGATCGTCATACCGCACCGATGCGCCTCAGCCAGCTCAACATTATTTTTCGGCACGGCGGTCGAGTATACGACAACATCGGCTCCGGATAGGTTCTTTTTATCGTGGCGGTAACTGACTTTCACGCCGCGGGCCTGGAGCGTACGGGTGATATCAGAGCGCTGCAGATCAGACCCGGTCACTTTGAACTTCATGTTGCGGAGAAATATAGCCAGACCGCTCATGCCGATCCCCCCGATACCGACAAAATGGACGTGTTCAGTCTTACCGAACACAATGCCCTCCCTCTCGCATGCACTCGGGAAGATTCAAAATCAAAAATCCCAATTTCAAGACTAAAACACACCACGGTTTCTTCTTTTCAGTGTATTGATGGAAATTCAATAATTTGTCATCAGAAATTCCTTTGATATTTGTAATTTGGCATTTGACATTGTTCATAAATCGTTGTCCTCCACGATCGCGGTGACGATCCTTTTTTCCGCATCCCAAATTATTCCGCTGCCCCGCCCCTTTTTTGACACCATTGTGTCGATGTGGTGTGCGACCGTTTGTTCATCCGCATCACCCTCACGCAGCACAAGCGCGTTACCGACCCGCGAAAAGTAGTGCGCATTATGGTATTGGTGGTCATCGATCGCGTGCGGGAACGGAATGAAGATGACTGGTTTGCCCGAACTCATGATCTCATACCCGGCAAGTGCGCCGGACCGGGACACGATGATGTCCGCCTTTGCGGTCTCATGCCATGGTTCCTCAGTGAACGCGACGACCCGGGTCGTGCCATAGCTGAGTTTCTTGACGCGATCATGATCGCGCGTTCCGCTGATGATCGTGATCTGATACCCGGATGCACGTATGTTCTGCAGCGCGATTGCAAGATCATTCAAACGTCGCGCACCCTGACTGCCTCCGATGAAAAGTATCTTTTTCAATTCTTTTTTCTTGGCAGAGGGTGCGCGATCGTTCTTGAATTCTTGACGGATCGGTATACCGGTGACAATACTTCGCCCATGAACACCCTTTGCAAGGGGAAGGCCGAGGAAAATTCTCCTGGCCTTCCCTGCAAAGAGTGTTGTTGCGCGCCCGGGAATACGGTTCGGTTCAAAAACATAGAACGGACAACGATTCACCATGCATGCGATGATAAGAGGCAGCGAGCCATACCCTCCAAATGCAAGCCCGATGACATGATTGGTCACACGACTCACCATTATGATCGATGCCATGATCGAAACGATTGATATGATCTTATTCTTCAATGATTTTCCATAAAAACCCCTTGGATCGGTACAGAACACGGGGATACCACGTTCTCGTGCAAGCGCTTCTTCGCGATGCCCGCGCCGGGCAAGAAAGAGCACCGGGATCCTCCGCCGCATAAATTCTTCGCCGACCACAAGGGCCGGGAAATAGTGCCCGCCCGTGCCTATGCCCGATATCACAACTCTCATGCGGTCCTTTCCTTGGATATCTGCAACAAGATTCCTATTGCATAGAGGTTGGCAACGAGCGACCAGCCGCCAAAAGAGATGAATGGAAGCGGTACTCCCGTAGGCGGCAGCAATCCAATACTCACCCCGACATGGATAAGGAACATCATGAATATCGTGGTATTGAGTCCGGTTGCAAGCAATCGGGCAAAATCGTCTTCGATTGACCCGGCAATACGGATACCACGGAGAAATATCTGCCAGTATAACAAAAATATTATCAAGCAACCGATGAAACCGCACTCTTCAGCGATATGAGCAAAGATAAAATCGTTATGGATGCGCGGCAGGAACATAAACTTCTGCAGACCCGCACCGATACCCTTGCCCAATAAACCGCCGGATCCGACTGCAATGAGCGACTGCTGGACCTGATAGGTCGGATTAGTGATAAAACTCGTGATCCGGTACTGTGCATGCGGGAAAACGAGAATAAAAATGACAAGCAGGCTTATGCTCGCCAGGACGGTCGGGAACACGAGCCGTATGCGCGCGCTGCCGTACATCAGCATGAAAATCAGGACAACGAAGCATATGAGCGCCATTGATAATGATGGCTGGATCGCGACCAGGACGATCACAATAAGACTCAGGATAATGGTCATCAGCATACCATGATTGGTGTTCGCCATCTGAGGATGAGCGTCGAAGAAATTCGCCAAAAAGAAGACAAGCCATAGACGCACGAACTCTGAAATTTGTAGACCAAACGAGGCAATCGCCAGAGAGCGGCGCGCTCCGAATTGAGTACGACCAGCGATCAAGGTCGTGATAAGCATCACGACGATCACGATAAAAAAGGGGAAAACGATCTTGCGAATCCATGTGTAGGGTACGAAAAGACCAAGGAAGAAGAACACGAGCGCAATACCGAGGCGTTTGAGATGCCCGAGCAGGTAGAACGTCGAATCCTCGCCTTTTCTCATTGCCCGGTAAAATGATGATGAGTACACGAACAGTGTTCCAAGGACGACGAGACAGAGCACGCAGAAAGCGAGCACCTTATCAGGTTTAGCATGCTGCATGACGGAACGCCTCCCCGCGTTCTTCAAAATCCCTGAACAAACCGAAGGACGCATACCCTGGATTCAAGATAATCGTATCTCCCGGCCGGGAAAAGGAACGAGCCTTATCAACCGCTTCATCCATGGTCGTTGCGATCGCGAACCTGTCATAGTGCATGGATTCAAAGAATTTTTTAATCTTAACCGCGTTCTCTCCGAGGATGATGCACGCCTTTGCCTCACGCACGAGCAGCTCCAGGTATTCATGCGCAGCATCACCTTTTTCCTTGCCGCCCACGATCACGATCTTAGGATCCGGGATCGCCTTGAACGATGCAATCGCTGCCTGTCCGTTCGTACACATGGAATTATTGATGTAGCGTACACCCGAGCGCAGGCCGCAGTCCTCGAGGCGGTGTGGCAGTGGTTTGAACGTGCTGATACCACGCTTTTGCGAATCGATATTGATTGCGAGGACGGTACTCACCGCGATCGCGGCAAGTGCATTCATGATATTATGCTCTCCCTGCAGCTTGCTAACTGAACAGGGAAAAAGTTCCTTCGATCCACAGCGGAATGATCCGTTACAGTGAACTCCCTTGAGCGCGGTTCTTCCAAAATAGATCCGCTGTGCCGCAATACCATCGGTCAGGGTGCGTACCGTTACATCATCATGGTTGAGCACTGCTTGATCATCAGGTGTCTGGTTTTTAAAGAGCGCGCGCTTCGCCTGATAGTACTCTTCGATGCTCGCATGCCAGTTAAGATGATCCGTGCTGATATTCGTCAGGACTGCAATTTGGGGACGGAACTCCTGTATCCTCATCAGCTGGAACGATGAAACTTCCAGCACGTAGAAGGGGTGTCGCGGTTCGAACAGGGCTTGTGAGAACGGGTTCCCGGGTGCGAGATTCCCCCCGAGAAAACAGTCGATCCCGGCCGTACTCAGGATGGCGTGCACCAGAGCAGCGGTCGTACTCTTCCCGTTGGTGCCGGTAATGGCAATGACCGCGGGATCCCGCAATTCCTGATATGTGAATTCTATCTCGTCGATGATCGGAACATCCTGGGACTGGTAATGACTGATGATATCCTTATGCACGGGGAATCCCGGCGACGAGATGATACGATCGTACTCACCCCCCTGATGGAGTGCGATGCGCCCGTCATCGAGCATTGCCTTTGCTTCTCTGGAGAGCGATGCTGGGTCCTCCTCGTAGAGAACAACCGCATCGCCCCGATCGATACAGTAGCGGGCGACCGGCAGGTTAGCGCGTCCCAGTCCAAGAAGCAGTATTCTCATGATCTACCTTATTTTCAACGTTGAGAGTGCGACCATCATGAGCACGATCCCAACGAGCCAGAACCGGACCACGATCTTGGGTTCGTGCATACCCTTAAGCTCGTAATGATGGTGCAAAGGCGCCATCCTGAACAAACGTTTTCCCCCGGTCCGCCGGAAATACACAATCTGGAGCAGTACGGACAGGGCTTCGATCGCGAAAACACCGCCGACCACGATGAGGAGCATTTCCTGTTTAATCAGAATAGCGGCCGTGCCCAGTATGGCTCCCAGACTCAAAGCACCGGTATCACCCATGAAAACTTCCGCCGGATGTGCATTGAACCAGAGAAATCCAAGACTGGCACCGAGAATCGATGCGCAGAAGACCGTCACTTCGCCACCATTCGCGACAAAAATGACATCCAGATACTGGCTGATGACTGCATGGCCGGCCGCATACGCAAGTCCACTGTATGCCAGCGCTGCGATCCCGATAAGCCCGATCGCCAGACCGTCAAGTCCATCGGTCAAATTCACGCCGTTCGATGTTCCCACGACTACGAGTGACACGAACAGGGGATATATGATACCAAGGTTGATCACATAGTTTTTCACGAAGATCAAGTTCGTTTTCGTACCAAGGTCTTCGTGACCGAAAAAGTATAAATACACGCCGAGTGCAATGCCGAAGAGCACCTGGAAGAATAATTTTGCCCGGATCGACAGACCACGCGGCCTCTTTTTATAAATCTTGATGTAGTCATCATACGCACCCAAGCACCCGAACCATATGGTCGCAATAAGGAGGATCAGTATATTAGGGTTCGTGACGTCGCAGAATAGAGAAGCTGCGATTACGATCGATACCAGAATGATAATACCTCCCATAGATGGAGTGCCTTCCTTCTGCCGATGCCGTTCCGGCACTTCTTCGCGGACCTTCTGACCGATCGATCTGCGCTTCAGGAACGCAATAAAAGGGCGTCCGAAAAAAAGCACGATGCAGATCGCAAAGACCGCTGCGTATGCACTGCGGAATGTGATGTAGCCGAACAGGCGGAAGGGCCCGAAGGCATCGCGCAGGGGATATAAAAGCCAGTAGAGCATTTATAGTTCCTCCAGAAAAATGTCGATGATATCCTCGAAACGCAAACCCCGGGATGCCTTGACAAGGATCAACTCATTACCTGACAACGAGGCGATGACGAAACGCACAAGCTCTCGTTTATCACCAAAGTGTTGTCCCCCGTAGTAACGGGCGAACTGCCCGTAGGTCACAAGGAGATCACTGCTTCCCTGGGCAAGGACACCGATCTCTTCGTGGAGGTGCTTCGCCTGAACGCCCAATTCCAGCATGTCACCGAGGATAAAGATCCGAGGTCGTTGGATATGGACCGCGAATTCGATCGCGGCCCTCATTGACAGCGGGTTCGCATTGTAGGTATCGTTGATGAACAATACACCCTCCCGCTCGAGCGGCTCCAGGCGACCAGGTTGGGGTTCCATTGCCATGAGCGCCTGGTGCTGCGTTTCCACGGTCATACCGATATGTTCGGTCACGCACAGGGCGATCAGGCAGTTATACACGTTCGCAGGGCCAAGCAACGGAGTGGTGAAACGGTGTCCCTGATAGGTGAACGATGATCCGTGCTCCGTGATCTCGATATTGAAGACCAGTGATCGATCGATGCGCGACATATTCTTGCCACGGATATCCCCCACCCCTTCGCCGATAAAAGCGGATCCATCAGCGGGCAGCGCATCGACGAGCGAGAGCTTCTCCTTGAGCACGCCCTGAAGAGAACCAAGATCCTGCAAATGCCCTGGCCCGATGAGCGTGATCACACCGATATCCGGTTGCGCGATCTCGCATAATCGCGCAATCTCACCAGGACGGCTCGTTCCCATTTCCAGGACAACGTATTCATGATGGGGTTCCAGATCGAAGAGTGTAAGGGGCAAACCGATCAGGGAATTATAATTCTTGTGTGAAGAAAGCACATGATGGTGGGTACTCAAGATCGCGGTGATCGCATTCTTCACGGTTGTTTTCCCGTTCGTACCAGTCACCGCGATCGTCTTTGCACGCTGGGATATACAGCGCTGTCGATAATTCCGGGCGAACGAACCGAGTGCATAGAGCGTATCATCAACAGTAATTTCCCGGTCACAGCCGGTCGGCTGATCAACGACCACCGCAAAGGCGCCGCGCTCGACCGCATCACGCGTGTACTTATGACCATCGGTCCTCTCGCCATGGAGCGCGAAGAAGATATCACCGGGTTGTACATCCCGGGAATCGATGCTGACACCGCGTATAAGTTCACGACCTCCTAATTCCGTTCTCCCATCGACCATCGCTGCGATGCTCTCCACCATTAATTCCCGGTACATCCTCGAATCACCTCCGCATCATCAAATGCAATGCGCTTGTCGCCAATGATCTGATACGCTTCGTGCCCTTTGCCGGCAACCAAGATAATATCATCCTCCCGTGCCATTGTACACGCCCTGGCGATCGCCTCGGCACGATCCACAATGACGGTTGCGTTCTTATTGACGATGCCTTTTGTTATATCATCGATCACGCGCCGGGGATCCTCGTGCCGTGGATTATCCGATGTGACGATCGCATGGTCTGCATAGTCACTGGCGATCCTTCCCATGAGCGGGCGTTTGCTCTTGTCCCGGTCTCCACCGCACCCAAAAACGATGAAAAGACGCCCTGCACAATACCGGCGCAAGGCGATAAGAGCATTTTTGATCGCATCCGGGGTATGAGCATAATCGACGAACACATTGCTTGCGACGCGTTCCATCCTCCCGGGGATCCGCGTCATGCCCATTACCGCCCTGATAATGACCGCCATATCAATACCCAGGACCCGGGCCGTCGCACATGCCGCGAGCAGATTGTACGTGTTGTATGTTCCCAGAAGCGGACTTACGATCCGATGTCTTTGATCGAACCAGTGTATATCGAGCGTTAAACCATCGATCGTATCCTTGATAATAGCTGCCGTACAGTCAGCAGACCCTGTCACACCATAGGTCACAATGCGGGGTATTGAAAGCCTTTTGATCTCTTTACTGACCGGATCATCCTGATTAATGAGAGCACACCCCTGCTCCTTGAGCAGATCAAAGAGGTGCAATTTAGCCCGCTTATAGGCATCGATCGTACCGTGAAAATCAAGGTGGTCCTGGGACAAATTGGTGAAAACCGCGATATCGAACACAATGTCGTCCACACGATGGAGACTGAGGGCATGAGAACTGACTTCCATGACCATTGCCTGCGCACCTTTCCTTTCGGCCTGGGCCAGTGCCTTGAACACATCAAGGCTCTCGGGCGTGGTCCGTTCTGCTGGTGTCTGGATATCGCCGATGATGTACCAGATAGTACCGAGCAGACCGGGCTTCATCCCTGCAGCCTTCAAGATCGCGTGGATCAAAAACGCGGTCGTGGTCTTACCGTTCGTACCGGTGATGCCGATTGTGGTTAGTCCATCGAAACTGCCGTAGAATCTTTGCGCCAGACGTCCCATGATAGCGCGTGCGTCTTTGACCACTACTGACGGAACATCCACGTGCAGGGGCCGTTCAACAACCACCGCGGCGGCACCCCGTGTGATCGCATCGTCAACGAACAAATGCCCATCGAACCGTTCACCCTTGATCGCGAAGAACAGCGCCCCAGGTGTTATCCTGCGTGAATCGAACTCCAGCGACGTGACATCCACGTCATGCGTGAAGGGGGAGTCTATTATGTGGTCGAAAAGTTCACTCAGCTGCATATTGATATGCATTAATTTGATAAATACTCTGCGCGATCTTCTTGAAGATCGGAGCGGCGATCGTACTCGCCCACAATCCTTTTTTCGGTTCATCGAGCAGGATTGCAATCAGATAATCAGGAGACTCGGCGGGAAAGAAACCGACAAAGGTGGTAATGATCGAACGGTTAGAGTATGTGCCATTGACCACCTTCTGGGAGGTTCCGGTCTTTGCCGCGATGCGTACACCCTCCATTGCTGCACCCTGGCCGCTCCCCTGCTCGACCACGCCACAGAGGATCGCAGTGAGGCGTTCGGTGATATCCTTGGTGATAACCCTTCGGATGCGAAGCGGATCAAACGCGTACGCCGTGTGCGAGCCATTCCTGATCTCTTTGATGAGCACGGGCCGGTTGAGCACTC
Organism: Caldifarciminota bacterium; assembly: GCA_016936155.1. Classification (GTDB taxonomy): domain Bacteria; phylum Hydrothermota; class Tepidihabitantia; order SM23-42; family SM23-42; genus JAFGPO01. The sequence continues at coordinate 29,879 of JAFGPO010000053.1, read as the reverse complement.
CCCGGTTCGCCACCGCCTGGTAAGCGAACGCCAACTGCAGGAGGTTGACCGTCAGACCCTGCCCGAATACGAGCGTTGCAAACTCGACATCATTGATCGAATCATGGTCAGGGAGACGCCCCTTCACTTCGCCTGGCAACTCGATACCGGTCAATTGTCCGAATCCGAAATCACGAGCAAGCATGCAGAATGCTTCCCGGTCAAAATCCTTTGATATCTTCACCATGGCGACATTGCTCGAATGGGCGATCGCCTGTGCGAGCGTTACAGTACCATAATCACGATAATCGTGTATCGTGTGTCCATGGATCTTGCATGTTCCACCTTCGGTATCGATCGTTTCTTGTTCATTCTTCCCATGAAGAAGGGCATAGGTCAACGTCAAGAGCTTAAAGGTCGATCCGGGTTCGAACTCGTCGCAGACAACATGGTTCCTCGTATCATTGTTACGTCCCACGTTGACCAGTGCCAGTATCTCGCCGGTGCGAGGCTGGATCACGATCCCTGCTGCATGGTGTGCGTCCTCGCTGACCAAAGCTGCCTGCAGGTTCGCCGCCAGGATGGACTGCACCTGGAGATCGATCGTCAAATAAACATCCTTGCCAGGAGTGGGCTCCTTTTCCGTATTGTTATGGTAAGGGATTAAATCCCCGGTCGGATCCCGCTGGTAGATGGCAAAACCCCCTTCCCCGCTCAGGACATCATCCAATTGCAGTTCCAGGCCTTCGATCCCCCGGTTGTCTGAACCGCAGGCACCGAGAATGCTTACGAAATTCTCCGGCATGTTATAGTGCCTTTTCAGGTCATAAGTATACCCGATGCTCGGATCATCAAGATCAAGGTACTGATCGCGTTTATTAAGATCGACCTTGCGTTCCACCCAGAAGAACGTACCCTTCTCAACCTGTTTATGTACGGTGTATTCCGAGGCATTGCTCAAAATCGACAGTTCGCGCACGAGACGCTTCTTGTTCGTTGTATACCGGGGTGTACAGAATATCGAGAAACACTGACTCGAGGTCGCGAGCGGCAGCCCATTCCGATCATAGATATTCCCCCGCGAACCGAACAGGATGAATTTTTTCTCATGCTGATTCCGTGCGCGGTTGTCGTAGTAGGCATAACGGATGCACTGGATATAAAATATGTACGAGAAAAAAACCACCGAAGCCGCGAACAGGCAGAAATTCAGAATCTTCTGACGTCTCATTTCAACGCTCCATGCACATCGGCTTCTTCGGGAAACACAAATCCCCGTTCTTTCGCCTGTGCTTCAATGAGCGCGAGGTTGCTGATGTCCATTATCTCAGACTCCAGGTCCTTTTTTTTATTGTCAAGTTCGCGCATCCGGTTCTGAAGGTTCTCCATACGCACTTCGATCTTGACCAATTCGCTCTCCGTGTATACGAGCAAGAAAAGGTAGACGACGATCGCGGTGAATATCAGGATTATGCGCATTTCTCGCACACCCGGAGCCGCGCGCTTCGTGCCCGCGGATTAACCCGGACCTCTTCGGCAGATGGCCTGATTACTTTCTTGGCGAGCAGCACCCCACGCTTGTTCGCATGGTGCTCGCGGAACTGACGCTTAATGATCCGATCCTCTCCGGAATGGTAGGCGATCGCGATCAATCGTCCTCCGACCCGCAAACGCTCGAACGCAGCGGCCAATCCATTTGCAAGGTTGTTCAACTCATCATTCACCCATATACGTAATGCCTGAAATACACGGCGGCAGTTCTTCTTTTGAAAACGCTTTGGTGTTCCCTGCTCGACGATTGTGCGGATATCTACGGTCGTCCGCAGGCTCATGCGCCGGGCATAAAGAAGCTCGGCGATCCGCCGGTACCCTCGTACATCGCCATAAGACCGTAGGATGAACGCCAGTTCGTGCTTTGATATGGATCGGAGTCTCTCTTTGAGCGCCATGGTGTTCGGTGACATGCGCATGAGCAAGGGGCCATCATGATCATAACTGAAACCGCGCGCCGGTGTTGTCACCTGGTAAAGGGAAACGCCGCAGTCAAAAAGGATACCATCGAGTTCGTCGAGCTTGAGCCGTTCGAGAATTAAATCTATCTCAGCAAAATTCCCTTGAATAAGGGTACACTGATCATGATAGGCTTGGAGTACGCTTTGCGCATGGGCAATAGCGTCAGGATCCCAGTCAATACCGATGAACGTGCTTTCAGGTGATGCCTGCAGCATCTGCAATAGATGACCACCGCCACCAGCTGTGCAGTCGCAATAGGTGTTCCCGGGCTGCAGCCTCATGTAGCGGATGACCTCAGCCACCAGCACGGGACAATGAAAGATCATATTCCGGGCGCATGCAAAAGCGTCTACATGTAACTCTTCAGCGCGGCGCGTTTTGACGGGAAGATCTCGAACGGGTAGAAACCATAGAGACGCAGGATATCATAGAGATATGGTGAAACATTCACCAGTTTAATGTCACCGCCCAGTTCCTTGAATTTCTTCTGGTAGTCAATGAGCCATCCAACAACTTTGTAGTTGATATGACTGACCCGGGAAAGATCCATTATGATGTTGTAGTCGCCTTTGTCGACCAGCGTTTTGAACTTATTATCGATGGTCTCGAATTCAGCCTCATTGATCTCTCCACTGGGCACCATGAGCGCTACTTTCACATTGTTGACGGCTTCAATGGCTTGGACTTTCATCCTTCCTCCTTCTTAGTGGTTCAATGTTCTCAGCATCTTCTAAGTAGTTTTTATCGATTTCCTGCATGAACACGCGGTAGTGTTCAGGAGACCAAAGTGTGAAATAGTCGATCTCACCCACAATAACAACGTCCTTTGTGATCCCCGAGTGCTCGAGCAAAAACGTGGGAATGAGGATCCGTCCCTGTCCGTCAAGGTGGTCTTCCTTGATCCCGAAGGTAAAGTGACGACGGTACCGTCGTGCTTGCATCCGGTCCATGGACAAAGAGAGCAACTCGCTTTCTTCGCGTTCCTCCCATGTCTTGAGTGCATAGACCGCGATCTCACGGTCATACCCAGGAGTCATCACGACCTTGCCGTCGGATTCATGCATCACGACCGTCCGAAACTGGCTCGGGATCGCTACTCGCTTCCGATCATCCAGGACATGCTGGAAAAAGCCTCGAAATCTAATGTTCCCCATTTTCCCCCATTCTGTACCATTTTACACATTATTTAGATTTTGTCAAGTACTAATTTGTATGTATATTAAGGAAAGGTCTTTGGATCATGTGGCTTTTTTAATGGGAAAAAAATGCTCCTTACGCCATGAGCGCATAATAATCGCTCATGAACCGCAAAGCGCTATCCAGCAATGTTCACAACCGCGGTGTTATGTATTATGGATCTATGGGAATGAACGGTTCGGGCTCTGCCGGGTCTTTTTCATGCGGGCGGCGAAGATACCATCCGTATAGAAATCACCGGGCAGTACCTTGAGATACTGTTCGCCAAGCGGTACAAAATCCTTTGCCGGCTCCAGTTTGAAGTTCTCATGCGTCTCGAGAAAGAGCGTAACGAGATGCTCGTTCTCCTGAGGCAGGATGCTGCACGTGGAATAGATCAACGAACCTCCGATGTTCAGGAAACGAGCAGCATTGTCAAGTAAATCGAACTGCAACCGGTTCAATCGTTTGATGACCTTTGGATTCACCCGCTCTTTCACCTCGGGTCTTTTAGCCACGACACCAGAGTTGCTGCATGGAGCGTCGATGAGGACTTTATCCATGCCCTCGACACAGAAACGTCGCCCATCCGCGATGACCGTCCGCAGGATCGTGATCCCGAGCCGGAAGGTGTTTTCCACGACCATTCTCATGCGCGTATCATTGACTTCAACCGCAATAATCTCGCCGTTGTTGCCCATTAATTCCGCAAGGTACGTGGATTTGCTCCCGGGAGCAGCGCACAGATCAACGATCCGTTCTCCTGGCTTGGGGTCGACCAGGTGACATATCAACCCCTGTGCTTCATCGTGGATCGAGATGAAACCATGCTTCATGATCGGATTGTTAATTATCGTCCCGAGCCTGCTCACGGCCTTGAACTCACGGAACCAATTCGCTTCTTGGTACTCCATGCCCATGGCCTGCAGTCTTGCCTCGGCTTGCTCAATAGAGTTCTTGAGAACATTGATACGTATATAGGGTGTTGGACGAATCTTGAACGACTCGATGATCTTTTCCCCGTCAACCGGATAGGCATCCATGAGCTCTCTGAACACCCATGCACGCGGGACACGGAGTGCCTGTACCCGCTTGTTGCGTATGATACCTCGCAGAATGGCATTGATCAAACCGCGCTCTTTCATCGACCTTCCAAGGTTGACGGCTTCGTTCACGATCGCATAGATCGGAATGCGGTCAAGGAACAAATACTGGTATACCGCGATCCGAAGGACATTCCTGAGCTGACTGTCAAAAGAAGAGTAATCGCCGTTATAGGCTTCACGGATTATTTGATCTATCTCATCACAATGGCGCAGGGTTCCAAAGGCCAGTTCATTAGCCAGTGACCGATCATCATCGCGCAGTTCATCCTTTTCAAATATCTTGCCGAGCGCATCCTTGAGATTAATGCCTTCATCGACATCGCACAAAGCGTTGAGCGCGGCGATGCGGGCGTTCATGCTAACACTTCTCCCTCCTGAATATGGTAACCGTTCTTGAAATCCAATCCTGCCATGAGTGCTCGATTCGCCGGTTGCACTACATCGAGGATGAGCGAACCATCACCGGTACCGACCGCGATGTCCTTCGATTCAAACAAGATCGTACCCGGATCACCCGGGCGTTTTCCCTTGCGGGCCGCGATGATCTTTAGTTCCTTGCCGCGGAACATGGTCCGGGCTGCAGGATGCGGCGACAATGCCCGTATCAAATTTCGGACCGCATCCGCTCCCTGATCCCACCGGATCACGGTCTCCTCTTTTGTGATCTTGTGTGCGTAGCTCTTCTGTTCATGGTTTTGCGGCGTATGAACACAGACTCCACGTTCTACGTCGTGGAGAATTTGACCGATGGATTCCGTACTGAGCCTGGACAGACGCTCGAGAAGCGTTCCGTAGGTGTCATCGGGTTCAATAGCAACTGACTGCTGGAATATGATATCGCCATGGTCGATCCTCTCGTCCATCATTATCACGGTCACACCGGTCACGATATCGCCCTCCATGATCGCGCGCTGGATCGGTGCCGCACCGCGGTGTCGCGGGAGTAAAGACGGATGGACATTGATCCCGCCGTATCGCGGAATACGTAAAAGATCATTTCCGAGGATATGCCCGTATGATGCGAGCACATACACATCAGGATCGAGTTCCATGAGTGTCGATATAAACTCCACTGTATTGGGATCATGCGGAGCCCACACGGTGATCCCATGTTCTTGTGCCCATACTGCGATCTTTGATGGGATCTCTTTGCGACCGCGACCATGCGGTTTCGGTTTCGTCACGATAACCGCAACAAGACCGAACTCCTCATGGATATGTTGTGCCAGGGGCATGGCAAAAGCACCTGAGCCGAAAAACACGATGTTCATGTCTCTGCCTTTTGCTGCATGTTCTTCTGCCACTGCTCCATGTTCTCCTTATCCTCATCAGTCGTAACATGGTCAATGATGAGCACTCCGTTGAGGTGATCGATCTCATGCTGAACCGCCCGCGCCAGCAGACCGGTGGTTTCGTACACGATGGTCTCATTGAAGGTATTCTTTGCATGAAGGTTCACCCGATCAGCGCGTTCGATCGTAATATAGAGTTCAGGAAAACTCAGGCATCCTTCAGCTTCGCTTGTCGATCCCTCCTGGTCGATGATCACCGGGTTGATCATGACTATTGGCGTTGGTTTGTCCTCGTGGGGTGTTGTGTTAATGACGAAGATACGTTCCCGTGAACCGACCTGATTGGCGGCAAGACCGACCCCGTCGGATTCGATCATCATCCGTATCATCCCCTCGGCAAGGTCGAGAATTTCCGTCGTGATCCTCTCAACGGGGTTGGCTTTTTCCCTGAGTATAGGATCCGGATATTTCGCGATCGTTTGTGTCACTATCTATACCACCCTTACAACTGCTTTCCGCATGAACTGCGGCGTCCCTCCGCTTCTACTTGGTCTCAGTGTCTGAGGTTCTACTTACAACATGTGCTATATGACTCTTCTCAATCTCGACTTTTACTCCGTCCGCGATCACGATCATGAGGGTTCGATCCTTTACATTGGCGACCGTACCGTGAATCCCTGCGGATGTTATGATCCGATCATCCTTTTTCAAAGCCTCAAGGAGTTTACGGTGCTGCCGCTGTTTACGTTGTTGTGGCAGGATCAACAAAAAATAGAACACAACGAAGATCAAAATAAGGGGCAGCAAACTTACTAAAGGATTCTGTTGCTGTTGTCCAGTCGTTTCACAAGATTGCTGGAATAGAAAATGTATCATCACCTTCTCCTTTCGTGCAACGCAGTATTATATCTATCTTCACAGACAAGTCAATACACATTTATGACACCATAAACACCCGCACCGTTTAGGAATGGCACCCCAACACTTCCCTGGTCATTCTGACCAGGTTCGTTTCGTAATGGGTTTTCCTCTGTCGAACAGAAATTCGGTATTCGGTTCCTCGAATCCCTTATCCAGTCCTCTCTTGATGATAAAAATGAACATACGCTTCAAATCTTGCTCAACTCGTTCCCGCAGGGCACCTTCCGGATATTTATGAAAGACTTCCGGCGAGATCTTCAATTCCTCCTGCACCCGTGCCCGTGACATACGTCCGTACCACACAAAATCATTTTCCGGAGACCGGATCTGGTACTTGACGATATAATCCCCTGCTTTATCATCGGTCCGCCAGAATTTCAAAAAATAGACAACATAGTGTTTACCGTTCGCCGCGTGGTACCGGAATTCGTTGCTCTGTTCAAACAATGCTCTCATAATTTTCGCCGCTTTGTAGAGGACCCTGCAAGGTACTCATGCACACCCTGCATTCCATCATAATCTGTAAGATCGAGGATCAGAGGAGTGATCGAAACAAAGGACTCCTTTACTGCCTTGAAATCAGTATCCGCAGCGATCGTATAAGAGAGGGTACCGTCGATAACGCTGTACATGACGTTCTTCTGTTCGCTATTGCGGATCACCTTATCCCGGTATATCCGCTGACCCAATTTCGTCACCTTTTCACCTTTGATCCGCTTCTCCGGGATGTTCACGTTAAGGACAAGACGATCACGTTCCATGGCAAGGGTCTTGCTGATCAACCCGCTCGCGTAGACAGCCGATTTCGTAAAATCCGTATATTCTTTGCCGGAGAGGGAAATTGCCATGGCTTTGATGCCCAGCGATGCCCCCTGCAAAGCGGCCGCAACCGTCCCGCTGTAGAAAACATCACTCCCCATATTGGGTCCATGGTTGATGCCGGCGACAACAAGGCTGATCGGCGTTTTTATCAGATCGTGGTATGCGAGCAACACACAATCGGTGGGCGTCCCATCGATCGTAAAAAATCCATCCCGGATCTTCTCAACACGGATCGGACGGCGTAAAGTCAACGAGTGGCTGGCACCGCTCTGCTGGGTGCGTGGTGCAACGGCAAATACATCGAAATCCTTGGATAGAACCCGGTACAGCGTCTGAAAACCGAGTGCATCATAGCCATCATCGTTAGTCAACAGGATCAGCGCCATAAGAATCCCACGGCCATAAGTGTGAAGCGGATTGTGTCGATAAATGGATGAATGTAACTCTTCTCCGTATTATAGTGTGTGGCGACCGGCACAAAACCAACACGAAAATGAGCGCGCAGGGCTCTATAGACAAGCTCGGATTCGGTCTGATAACGGTTCGTATGCAGCGTTATACGATCAAGCAGCGTCATGCGGATGTATCGCAAGCCGCATTGAACATCGGGGACATGCGCTTGCGAAAGAACGGAGATAACGAGCGAAGTGATACGATTGACTACCTTACGCACAAACGGCATGGTGCGCATGTCACACCGCGTACCGATGATCAAATCATAGTCACGACGGTGTTCAAGCAAGGAAGGAATATCCCGGATCTGGTGCTGACCATCTGCATCAATGGTCACAACACCGGTCAATGAATGTTCCTTCGCATAGTGAAATCCGGTCTTCAAGGCAGCACCTTTTCCCTTATTTTGTTCATGGCGTATCATGCCGACACCATTGCTGCGCACTATGTCCGCAGTCAGGTCGCATGAACCATCATCCACAACAATGATCTCTTCTTTTCTAAAGCCGATGCCACGTAACGCTGCAATGACATTGTTAATCGTCGATTCGGCATTATATGCTGGTATCACCACGCCGGTTTCGCTCACATCCATGTCTATTGTACATCGTATATGACGTATGTCAATAATGCCGTACGCCATTGTCGCCGAATTCCATGCGCTTCTCGAGCTTCTTACCCTCCCTGCTTTATATTGTTTTCAACGCCTTTAATTGTTTTTTAGTGCCTTGAATCCTTGGAATCAATTGACTTACACTATTTCTCCACTATAATAAACCATGCCGTTGATGTTCAGCGTATCAGGATTGCGGGGGATCGTTGGAAAAGATCTCACGGTTGATGATGTGGCGCGGTATGCCCGCGCCTTTGGTGAGTTTACCGGACCCGGGACGATACTTGTGGGGAGGGATACGCGCAGTTCAAGCCCTGATTTCTTGAAAGCGGTCAAGCATGGCCTGAAACAAACGCGGTGCATGGTGGTCGATCTTGGCATCGTACCTACACCCACGGTACTTTTCATGGTCCGCACTCTAAAGGCCAATGCCGGCATCATCATCACGGCAAGCCATAATCCGGCCCAGTGGAACGCGTTGAAATTCGTGGTGAGGGGTGGTCGATTCTTGAATAAACTGGAACTCAAGAAATTCAAGAAGCATCTTGATCGAAAGGACACTATAATAAAACCGCTGAAGGCGAGATCCGTCCGTAAGCGAACTGATGCGATACGCAAACATATCGATCGTATCCTGAAGACGCTGCGCGTCGAGGCGCCGCATTTGACAGTTGCTGTCGACGCGGTGAATGGAGCCGGATCCAAAGCTTTACCCCAGCTTGTACGGTCTTTAGGATGCCGGGTGTACGAGGTGAATTGCACCTACAGCCACCGGTTCCCCCGGGGGCCTGAACCGACGCCCGAAAATCTGTATCAACTCAGCCATCTGGTGCGTGTTAAACGTTGTAATATTGGTGTAGCATGCGATCCAGATTGTGATCGAGTATCGATCGTCGATGAAAAGGGAAAACCGATTGGCGAAGATATGTCGATCGTGCTTGCGGCAGACTACCTTCTCGAAACTATAAAAGGCCCGGTTGTGACCAATTTATCAACGACCTCTTTGCTCGAACATGTATGCAGTCAATACGATTGCGTTGTGTATCGAACACCGGTAGGAGAAGCTCATGTAGTTGAGAAAATGCAAAAGGTAAAAGCAGTGTTCGGCGGAGAAGGCAATGGAGGCATTATCGATCCCCGAATCAATCTGACGCGGGATGCGCTTGTCGGTACTGCTTATGCTATTGCTCTGCTGGCTCAGCGTAAGAGACCGCTGAGCGAAATCATTGCATCGTACCCCAGGTTTTATATGGTCAAAGTCAAAGTACGCATGTCCCGTGAACGCTTTGAACGTAAAATGCCGCGTTTGCGATCTCTGGTAAGAGGCCGTATAACCGCACAGGATGGATTACGGATCAGCGGAAAAAATTTCTGGGTGCACATCCGACCTTCGCAGACCGAACCGCTGGTCCGGATCATCGGTGAATCCAGCGACGATGGGTATATCAAGAATCTCGTTCACAAGATACAACGAGTGCTTTCATAAGCAAGAAACATGGCGGTAGAAGGCTACAAGAGGGCAGGAAAGGGCTCGAGACGGCAAAGAGGGCTTTAACCGTGCAAAATTTGTACTACGGAGTGACTATCATCGGGCATTGACGTACTGCATTGTTTTCGCTATAGTACGCTATGGTTTTTAACACCGCCCGGCTCGACACCACGGCCGTTGTGGTCACGATCATTGTCTGCACCATCCTGATCGCGCTCTCCGCGCTCTTCATCATCAAAGTCCCCTATGGCTGGCTTTGGGCCGCCGGCATGATGCTCATCTTGGCTATTTCCTACGCACTCAGTCCACAACAGTATAGCTTTGATGGATCACGTCTCATCATTCGTAAAGCGATCGGGAAAACAATCACGATCCCGCTCGGTGATATCCAGGGTTACGCGATCGTCCCGGACCTCGCCAAGATAAGAATGATCCGGATGTTTGGGAACGGAGGTTTGTTCGGGTACTATGGCATGTTCTCAACGGCTGAGTACGGACCGATCAATTGTCAACTCACGCGGATGAAACACGTCGTGATCGTACAGGCCGAGAAAATGCGCTATGCACTATCTCCCCGCGATATTGAAAAATTTGTTCACACGCTTTGTTCTGTAACTTCATGCAGCACTGTACCCGTGGAACCGCTCCAGCCAGGCGTGAAAGTGATTGTACGACCATTGATCCTCATACTCCCGATTATAGTGTATATAGCCGCCATCGCCACGATCCTACTTGCCTTTCAATCATTACCAGAGCGGATCGCTGTACACTTCGATGTATATGGCTCCCCGGACCGATGGGGACATAAGGTATCCTATCTTCTGAGTGGAGTTATTCCATCAACGATATTGTTCGCAATGAACTGCGGTATCTACTTCGGGATGCGCAGGACCATCCATACACGCACGCTTCTCGCTCTACTGATCATGCTCGTGTCGTGGATACAGCTTTTCACCCTCTTCATATCCCTGGATACCTTCTGGTTGAATACCCGTGGTAACCACATGGTCCCTTTTGTATATGCGCTCGTAGCATTTATAAGTGTCGTGGTTGTTTTGTTGTTCGTGTACTACAGGATCACGATGAGAATCGCGCCAACCGGTCGTGATACCGACTGACTTCTATTTAAATATCTCTTTTCCCTTACCGACGATTTTATTCAGCTGCTCCTTAAAATGATCAGTGCTTTCGACGATATGTTTGGGTATCTGCTGACAATAGTAATCCCAGGATCTTCGGATCTCCGGTCCCAGGAGATTGGCTAAAGTCCCGTTACGGAGACCTTCCTCAACTTTATCCTGGTTGTAAAGCACAAGATCCGATGCAAGTGCTTTAGCCAGACGTCGCGCCCGCTCATTCCACTTCCTGTCTTCCTCACTCATTGCCGCGGCAGGGGGAGCTGGTGGTTCTGCCGGCGCTGCAGCCACAGGCTCTGGTGCCTGGATTGCTGGTTCAGCGGGTGCAGAAGGAATATTGCTGTCAGGTATTTCGGGTGGTGTCGGCTCAGGTGGTTCCGGCGTTGGCGGCTGAACATCCGGAACATCAGGATGCTCAGGCATTGACTGTTCACTGGGAGCATCCGGGAAAGGAGGTTCCGTGGGTCCTTCTGGATGTTCTGGTTGCTCTGGTTCTTCGGCCGGCACAGAAGGTCGTGCGGGTTCTGGTACGCTGGGTGTCTCAGGAACTGCGGGCGGCGCTTCCGGAGGGATTACTGGTGGCTGAACGTCCGGCATAGAAGCCTTTTCAGGGATCGTTGGTTCAGACGCAGGGAGTGGTTGCGAAGGCTCTTTTTGGATGACGATGATATGCTGGCACTTATGGCATTTCACTCTCACGCCGCCTGAAGGGATCTTGCTGGCATCGACATTGTAGCGTGCATGGCAATTACTGCATTCAATGACCATGTTGTATCTCCTTTAAAATACTCCGGCACTGGTCATACAATGCTTCGACCGCGCCATTATTGTTGATCGTAAATCGAGCTTTTGATGCGAGATGACTGTCATCGTGCTGGTTTTGGCGTATTGTCCGGTAGCGTGTACGATCAATGCCATGAGCAATGGATCGTTGTTCCTTTAGTGATTCATGTGCGATCACGAGAACCGGGTAATCAACTATCGCCATGATCTCCGGCCAATCGAACAGGAGAGCCGCATCGACCACAACCAGCGATCCGGATGCTTGCGTGATCCGCGCCTTCAGTCGTTCAATGAGCAGGGGATGCGAAATGCTGTTAAGAAACGTCAGTTCTTCGGGATCAGTAAAAACGCGTGCGGCTAACTTATTCCGGTCGATGCTCTCACCATCCATAATGCCGGATCCGTATCGTTTCCTCAGGATCGGCGCAATGTCTGATAGAACCTCCCATCCAATTTCATCCGCTGATATGTAGTAACTGCCCATTGATTCGAATATCCTGCTCACCGTCGTTTTCCCTGATCCGATCGTACCACCCACCCCAATGACCATCTTCCCATTATACATCCTATGATGGATACCGTCGAAAACATAGCGTGCAATTATGCCCTCCGAATCCCAGTGAATTGGATAGGGCATAATCGATCGTATAATCCTGTGCTGCTCTACTCGCAAACGTGAGTCCCGAGCATTCCGGCATGGGATTCTCCAGATTTAATGTCGGATGGAGCCTGCCTTCCTGGATCGAGAGTACCGTGACGCATGCTTCGATCGCGCCCGCTGCACCGAGTGTGTGTCCGATCATTGATTTCGTCGTATTGAGCACGATCTTCTGACAATGCTCGCCGAACAGCTGCTTAATAGCGATCGCCTCGAACTTATCGTTGAGTTCCGTCGATGTACCGTGGGTATTAATATAGGTAATCTGCTCTTTCTTGCACCCGGCTTCTCGGATCGCCCGTTCCATTGACCGCCGGGCACCTTCGCCGTCCGGCGCAGGTGCGGTGATATGGTATCCATCTCCAGTCGCACCGAATCCGATGATCTCAGCGTATATACGAGCTCCCCGTTTCAAGGCGAACTCGAGTTCTTCCAGGACAATGGTCGCGGCGCCTTCGGATATGATAAATCCATCCCTTTCAATATCAAATGGCCGCGATGCCCGTGAAGGTTCATCGTTCCGGCGCGAGAGAGCACGCATGTTGCTGAAGCCGGCAAGGGCGAACGGGGTGACCGGCGCTTCTGCACCGCCGGTTATCATGACCGTTGCATCGCCGTACTTGATCGCACGGAACGCATCACCGATCGCATGGGCACCAGAAGCACACGCGGAAATAGTCGTATAGTTAGGGCCTTTCAAGCCCCAGTGTATCGCAACATACCCTGAGGTCATATCCGGGATCATCATCGGAATTAAAAAGGGCGATACGCGCGCTGGTCCCTGTTCTATGAATTTCCTGTGTTCACGCTCCCAGACACCAAGGCCGCCGATCCCTGAGCCGATGATCACACCGATATCCGTACGGTCACAGTGCTGAAGATCGATCCTTGCATCTGCGATCGCTTCATGGGTCGCCCATAAACAGAGCTGAACGCAGCGATCAAGTCTTTTCATGGTCTTCGGTTCGAACCTTTCTTCAGGCTGGAAACCCTTTACTTCACCGGCGATCCTGACCGGCAAATTCAGGGTATCGAAGAACGAAATCAGGGCGATGCCGCTCTGACCTTGCAGCAACCGATCCCATGTCGTCTTGACATCATTGCCAACCGGCGTTATTGCCCCAATGCCTGTCACGACAACCCTTCTCATGGTCGTGTTATGTAGTAACTTTACCTTCTAAATACGTAACTGCTTTTCCAACCGTATCGAGTTTCTGCGCTTCTTCCTCTGATATCTGCAAGCTGAATTTCTCTTCGAACGCCATGATAAGTTCGACCGTATCCAACGAATCGGCTCCAAGATCCTCGATGAATTTTGCTTCCATTGTGACCTTCTCTGGTGGAACATGCAGTTGTTCCACAATGATGTTACGTACATCATCAAATAGCGCCATGTTCTCTCCTTTCGCTCAAGTATACATCCGGCATCACATTACCATACCGCCATCAACGCATATGATCTGTCCGGTTATGTACGATGCCTCTTGTGATGACAGGTAGGCAGCTAAAGAAGCAACGTCATCGACCGTACCGAACCGTTTCACCGGAATGGCTTGTTTGTACTGTTCTTTAATTTCATCAGACAGGGCATCGGTCATCCGCGTATCAATGAACCCGGGTGCGATCGCATTGACCGTGATACTCCGCCCGGCTAGTTCTTTAGCACACGCCTTGGTGAATCCAATGATCCCGGCTTTGCTGGCTGAGTAGTTCGCCTGGCCGGGATTTCCGATCAGACCCACGATCGAGGCGATATTTGTAATCCTTCCGTACCGTTGCTTGATCATGTATTTCATGACCGCGCGTGTGACCAGGAACGTACCCGTGAGGTTGATATCAATGACCCGCTGCCAGTCCTCTTTTGTCATCCTTAAAAGAAGCCGATCATTTGTGATACCGGCATTGTTGATCAAAATATCGATCTTCCCATGCTCGTTGAACACGCCTTTAACGACGGCATTCACATTATCTTCATTGCTGATATCGAGCGTACTGAAAAGAGCATGGTCGCCCAGATCCTGAGCCGTTGCCTGACCGGCCTGTGCATCAACATCGCCGAGGATGACCACTGCCCCTTCTTTGATAAAACGACGTGCAATACCTGCACCGATACCGCTTGCCCCACCGGTAATGAGTGCAACATTACCCCTCAATAACATGCCAAATTGTAGCCATTATCGTTGTTATGTCAAGAGGTGCTCCGTAAATATGGAGCACCTCTTACCCTGTGCAACGAGTCTGAATTACGCGCTTTTTTGGAAGTCCTTCCAGCGCTTTTCAAGGTTCGGATCGGCGATCGTCGCCATGATGTAATCACAGTACTCTCGTCCGGTCGCGCCGGTTGAACGGCCGGTCATGACCAGTTTCTTCTCATACTGTCCGCATACATCAAGTGCCATTTCCAGCTTCTTTCCCAGGGTTGCATATCCGAGGTGATTCAATAACATCGCCCCGGCTTTGGTTACACTGCTCGGATCAGCATACTGGGTCCGATCCTCCGTGACCATACGGGGTGCGCTTCCATGGATCGCCTCGAACATCGCATACTGTTTGCCGATGTTCGCGCTCCCTGCCGTACCGACACCACCCTGGAACTCAGCCGCCTCGTCGGTCAGGATATCTCCGTAAAGGTTCGGCAGCACCATCACCTTGAACTGAGTCCTTCGCTTGGTGTCAACCAGTTTCGCGGTCATGATGTCAATGAACCAATCATCGGCATTGATCCCGGGATACTCTTGTGCGATCTCATAAAAGATCTTGAGGAACAGGCCATCGGTCGTCTTTATCACATTCGCTTTGGTAATGGCGGTTACCCGGTCGAGCGCGTTCTTCTTCGCATATTCGAATGCAAGACGGATGATCCGTTCAGTTCCTGGTTTCGTTGCCAGGGTAAAATCGATCGCAATATCCTCGGTTGCCTCCACCCCGAATGGACCGAGCGCATACGAACCCTCAGTGTTCTCTCGAAAGAACATCCAGTCGATCCCCATGGAAGGCACACGGACCGGTCGGACGTTCGCGAACAGATCGAGTTCTTTCCTGATCGCAACGTTCGCACTCTCGATGTTCGGCCACGGATCACCCTTCTTCGGCGTGGTTGTTGGTCCCTTGAGCAGAATATGGCATTTTTTTATCTCAACGAGAACTTCATCCGGGATCGGTTTGTGCACTTCGGCACGCCGTTCAATGGTAAGCCCGTCGATAACGCGAAATTCGATTTTCCCGTTCTTGACTTCGTCCGCAAGCAGGTGTTCGAGAACGCGTTGTGCCTCACCTGTGATATGAGGTCCAATGCCGTCGCCGCCCAGAACCCCGATAATGACCGGTTTGAGCTGAGTATAGTCAATCCAATCCTTTTGCGCTTTAATCTTCTCCACACGTTTACACTGATCTTCGAGCAGTTTTCCAAAATGCTCTTTTGCCCTACCAATCGCTTCCATTGAATAACCTCCTTGTTGGTCCGTCCAATTGTAAAAAGAAGCTACGGATGCCGCGGATCATCTTACTGCAGGTCGTCACCGCACGTTTACGTGACCATCAGTCCAGCTTGAAATCCCCGTGCTTCTCCAAATGCGCAACAAGCCCACCGTCGCTTAAAATGTTGATCATCGCCTGCGGTAAAGGGTGCGCCTTGAGTTCGGTTCTTCTGGACAAATTCCGGATCGCGCCGGTCGCAAGATCGATTTCCAGTTCATCCCCTTCGTTGATCATATCAGTATCGCATTCCAGTAAAGGTAGCCCTACATTTATCGCATTACGGTAGAATATTCGCGCGAACGATTTAGCAAGCACGGCGGCAACACCGGCAAGTTTAATGATCGTTGGTGCATGCTCGCGTGAACTTCCGAGCCCGAAGTTGTTGCCCGCGACGACAAAATCGCCAGTCTTCATTTTCGAGGCAAAATCCGGATCCGCATCTTCAAGCACATGCTTGGCAAGTTCGGGCAAATTGGAACGGAGGTGGAAATAACGTCCGGGACAAATCAAATCCGTTGAAATACTGTCCCCGAACTTCCACGTTTTCCCTTTTAAAACCATACGATCTCCTTCCTACAAAGAACGATCATCCACGATCATTTCACCGTTTGTTTCATCCATTCCGTTGTTACGGATTTCGGTCGCTCGATCGCTTCACCAAGGGCGCGGCTTACGATCAGTTGAGCACACATGCCCAGAGCACGTGATACGCCGAACAGCACGGTATAGTATTCGAACTCGGTAATCCCGAAGTGATAAAGCAAACAGCCGGATGCCGCATCGACATTAGGCCACGGATCTTTCGCTTTTCCGTGTTCTCTCAGGACATCGGGAATAACATTGAATACCCGGTCTACGATCTTGAAAAGATCGTCGTCCGGGCACACCCGTGCACCAAATTCGCGGAATGCAGCGAACCTGGGGTCAGTAATGCGAAGCACGGCGTGCCCGTATCCGGGAATAACCTGACCTGAATTTAAGGTATCCCAGGCGAACTGACGAAGCTGATCATCACTCGGTACGCCACCGAATTTGTCCCGTACCATGATGGCCCACCGCAAACATTCCTGATTCGCGAGACCGTGCAGGGGACCGGCCAGTCCATCGAGGCCGGCAGAAATAGCGTAGTAGGGATCAGAGAGAGCAGAACCGACGCAATGGCAGGTATGTGCGCTCACATTGCCACCTTCATGGTCTGAGTGAAGGACCATATACAGGCGCATGAGATTCGCAAACTCGCCTTTTGGGTCCTTGATACCGAGCATGCGCGCGTAATCAGCGCCCCAGTCCAGAGCAGGATCTGGCTCGATCCGGGCGCCCTTATTAAAACGCATTCTATAAATACCTGCAGCGAGTGTGGGCAGTGCGGCAATAATTCTAATGCAATCCTCAAGCGTTGGATCCCAGTAATCGGTCTTGGCCATCCCTTCAGTGTATTTCTTACGGAATACGGATTCCTTTTCCATCGCAAGGATGCCGAGGCTGAACATGACCATGGGGTGGGAATCTTTGGGCATCGCTTCAAGTATCTTCCATACATAATCAGGGACCTTGGCGTGTGCCTTCAATTCCTTGGTCAATGCTGCGGTCGATACTTGATCCGGCATTTCACCGGTGACCAAAAGATAGAACACGGCTTCTGGCAGCTCATTCTTCAATTCCGCCACGGGTCTGCCTCGGATGATCAAACCTTTGTCCGGTGGCACAACCGAGGTATCGCACACCAGGGATTTGACCCCTCGCATACCGCCATAGGCTTGCTGTACAGTGACTTCTGATATGACCTTCGCGCCATTCGCCTTAACGAAACTTTTGATCTCGTCACGAAGACCCGGGATCTTCTTCGCTAATGTCTCTTTTAATGTGGCCATTCTCTTTCTCCTTTCACTATTATGACTATGTGTGTTTCAAACTGCGGAATAATGGACGGGGATCGCTGATCTTTCCCTTGATCGCCGATACGGCGACGGTCGCGGGCGATGCAAGATAAACAAAACCCTCAGGATTACCCATTCTTCCTTTGAAATTCCGGTTCGCGGTTGATATACATACCTCACCATTCCCGAGAACACCCTGATGAACGCCAACACAGGGACCACAACCAGGTCCGATGATCATCGCTCCCGCTTTTACGAATATATCGAGATACCCTTTGTTCATGGCCTCCAGGAATACACCGCGTGATGCAGGCACGATGACCAGTCTGGTACGCGGGTGTCGCTTCTTCCCCTTTAATAGGCGCGCGGCGATCTTCAGATCCTCGATCCGGCCGTTCGTGCAGGTTCCAATGAACGCTTGATCGACTTTTATCATGGTCGCCTTGGTGACCGGTCGTGTGTTATCAACCGTATGAGGAAATGCGATCTGCGGCGGTATTTTCCCCGCGTCGATCGTAATGACCTTTTCGTAAACTGCATCAGGATCCGGAACAAGCGGTTTCCATTCTTTTAAACGATTCCGCGCTTTCAGATAATCCCGCGTTACCTTATCCGATGCGATAAGCCCTACCTTTGCTCCCGCTTCAACCGCCATATTCGAAAGCGTAAACCGCGATTCCATTGACATCCGATCGATCACCGGACCTCCGAATTCAAGGGCCTTATAGGTCGCGCCATCCGCACCGAGCATCCCGATCAAATAGAGAATCAAATCTTTGGAAAAAACTCCAGGTTGGAATCTCCCCGTTACTTCGATCCGGTAAGTAACCGGCACCCGGAACCACGTCTTTGCCTTGGCCATGCCGACCGCAACATCAGTCGATCCCATACCAGTAGCGAATGCACCGAGAGCACCTGATGTACAGGTATGAGAATCGCCGCCGATCACAACATCACCGGGCTTAACATATGCCTCGACGAGCCGCTGATGGATCACTCCATCACCGATGTCCGACACGATAGCACCTGCAGACGCGGCATACGACCGAAGGAGCATATGATCATTACTCAATTCTTTTCGTGGAGAGGGCGCTGCATGATCGAGAAAAAAGATCGATGTTCTTGCTTTAACTTTGGTGACATTCATTTTTTGCAGCTGCCGGACCCCGAGCGGTCCGGTACCATCCTGGAATGCGGCAACATCGACTTTTGCGATAACGATACCACCGGCACGTGCATCTTCTCCACTCTTTGCGGACAATATCTTCTCTGCTAAGGTTTTACCCATAATGCCTCCAATAGTAATACACCTGCGCGCAACAGAACAGAACCACGTTCATGGTTCTGAAGGGATTGCTTTCATGTTCTCACGACAGTACTTCTTCGAAACATTTTCCAGAATTCTCACAAAAAGTGATCATGGAGATCATTACCCTGAAAAATTTCTGTCCATTATTATATCCAAAATGCTCTCAGCGTCAATATAAACCTCGTATTTGGTTAAAGAAACACTTGAATTTTATACTAAAATATCATATAATTCGTAATGGTTATCGTCGAACACTCCCGGGATGCACGGATCCCGGTTCAATCACGGTTGATAAGCATCAACGATCACTCGATCGATGATTTTCTGGAGTTCGAATTCTACAATGATCAAGCGCAGCCCCGCCAGGTCACTGTTGCATTGAACGGCCGCACGCAAAGGATCGCTTTTAGACCTGAAGAGGATATTCCAATCACGCTCCAGGCACCTGAGTATCGTACGTGCAGGAACGACTGTGCATTCTGCTTTATCAAGGGGTTACCCTCAGGTCTCCGCGCCTCCCTCTATGTGCGCGACGATGACTACCGATTGTCCTTTCTCTTTGGCAACTTCCTCAGCCTCACGAATGTTACTGATACCGATATCACACGCATTGCGCGCCTGCGTTTGACCCCTTTATACGTCTCGGTGCATACAACGGATCCTGAACTCCGCATCGCGATGTTCAAAAATGAACGCGCGGGTTCGATCATAGAACAGCTGCGTTCATTGATCCGCCACAAGATCACACTTCATTGCCAGATCGTCGTGATCCCTGGCCTCAATGACGGTGCTCAATTGAATAAAAGCATCGAGGAACTCAGTGCGCTCTATCCGGGCGTGGCCTCGATCGGGATCATCCCGGTCGGCCGTACCCGTTATGCACCATCATATCCGCTCGTGACCGCGGGTCAGGCGGCTGAAATCGTACACCTGGTCGCCGCCCGACAGCATGAGTTCCGCGCGCAGCGCGGCAAGGGCGTCGTGTACGCTGCTGATGAATTTTACATTATGAGCGGCATTGAAATCCCCTCATCACCCTACTACGATGATATGCCCCAGATCGAAAATGGCATCGGCATGGTCCGGTCTTTTCTCGACGAGGTATCCGCGATTGATGCGCGCGGAAAGATCAAGGGACGGGTGCTCTTTGTCACATCGCAGTACGCAAAACCGTACCTCACCATGCTTCAACAGCGACTGATCCAGGGCGGAATGATTGGTGCCGGTGACATCGAGGTGTGTACCATTGAAAACACTTTTTTTGGACCAACCGTCACGGTATCCGGATTACTCGGAGCAGACGATATCGACCAATCGATACAACCGCATGACCATCGTTTTGACCGTATCGTCCTGCCGCCGAATTGCACAAATGATGACGGTGATTTCATTGACAACCGGCAGATCGCGGCCAATACGTATGTTGCTCCGCAATCCGTAGAGGAACTCCTGCAATGGCTACGATCGTGATCGTGGGCCGTAAGAACGTCGGAAAATCAACGATCTTCAACCGGCTTATCGGCCTACGCCAGAGTGTCGTCTATCATGAACCGGGTGTAACCAGGGACCGCATCTACGGCGAAGCGACGTGGTGCGGACGGACGATCAACATCATTGATACGGGTGGCTTTTTCCCTCAGGAAACCACTAACCTTGCCCGCAAGATCCATGAACAGATCTCATACGGACTTCAAGAGGCCGACCTTATATTCTTCGTGGTGGACGGGATCAACGGTCTGCAGCCGGGCGATGAGGATATCGCCGGGCAGCTCCGGAAAACGAATAAACCCGTGATCCTGGTGATCAACAAAGTGGACAGCAAGAAAGCCGCCCTGGTTGAAAACGAATTCGCCGCCCTTGGCCTGGATCGCTGTTACCGTATATCGGCCGAAGCAGGCAGCGGATTCGGCGACCTCCTCGATGCTGCCCTACCCTATCTCCCTTCAGATACGCGCAAACGATCCTCGAAGGTGATCCGCGTGCTCATCCTCGGGCGGCCGAATTCAGGAAAATCCACGCTTCTCAACGTTCTTACCGGCACTGACCGCGCGATCGTCGACCATGCTCCCGGCACAACGCGCGACTGCGTGAACGCGCGTTTTTCCCACGAGGGCAGGGAGCTTGAGATCATCGACACTGCAGGCCTGCGGCGTCCAGCCCGTGTGCGGCGCTCGATCGAGTTCTACTCCGTGCTGCGCGCGATCCACTGGATCGAACACTCGGATATCATCCTTTTGCTTTTCGATACCACTCAGGGCGTGGTCGATCAAGACCGGAGGATCGCGTCGCTCGTGCTCTCTAAGGCAAAAGGCCTGATCTTCGTTCCGACCAAGATCGATCTCATAGCCAAGAAGGTACGGAATAAGATCGATCCGGCAACATACCGATCCTTTTCATCATTCGAATTCGTTCCGATCATACCGATCTCCGCCCATGAGAGAACCGGCATACCAACGCTCCTGCGCACGATCCATAACATTGATCGGGAAAGCCGTCGTACGTTGTCGCCGGACGTGCTGCATGCGATCGTCGAAAGATTGAAGCCGCCAGACAATGGTGCGATCCTGAGCCTCCGGCAAATGCAGGCATGTCCGCCGATATTCCGGGCTACCGTAACAGCGTCGGTTAAAAAAAGTTATATTCAATATATCCGCAATACGATTCGCACCTACAGCAGTTTCCCAGGAGTACCGATCCTCGTGCGAACGAAAAGAGTAAATGGGAAGTCGCGCCGCCATGGATCATAACAGCACGATCCTTGGCTTCATTGTTGCTGGTGCGCTCGGGTGGGTCTGCGGCATCATTCCGTTTTCCTATTGTATCGCGCGCTTCAAAGGTATCGATCTTACAAAAACAGGGAGCGGCAATATCGGCGCGACCAATCTTGGACGCGCGTGCGGTCTTTCATTTTTCATCCTCGGTTTTGTGCTCGATGGCGTCAAGGGACTGGCGCCGGTCCTCATTGCCCGGTCCCTCTCGCTTCCCGCGATGTGCGCGGGAGCCGGGGCAATGCTCGGTCACATCTATAATCCATTGTTCAAAGGCAAGGGAGGAAAGGGTGTATCAACCGTGATCGGTGTCGCGCTCGGGCTCGTACCCCGGGCATTCACGGTCTCGATCGGTATCTGGCTCATCGTCTACGTTACCACGCTGATCGTCTCGATCGCATCATTGAGCCTGGCGATCACCATGCCCATTGCCGCTTTCGTTATCAATGATGGAACCTTCCTCGACCGCCTCTTCCTCATTATCCTCGGTGTTCTGATCATCATCGCACACCGTGCGAACATCCAGCGTCTATTCCAGGGGACCGAGCCAAAAACAAAATTGTGGGAGAAAAAATGAGGATCAGCATCCTTGGGTGCGGGAACTGGGGGTCGGTGTTCGGTATCATCCAATATCAGAATGGTCATCAAGTAAAAATCTGGGAATTCGACCGTGAACGCAGTGAACATGTTCAGGCGACTCGTGATAACCAGCCCTATCTTACCGGTTACCCCATCCCCCGGGAAATACCAGTCCATTGGGACATCAAAAAGGCATTGGAGGGAGCAGAATGCGTGGTCTTTGCCGTACCATCCCAGACGCTTACCCCGGTCGTCGACATCGTTGCACACGTGAAAGCTGAATGTACCTGCTACCTGAACCTTGTCAAAGGCATCGACCAACAAACGCTCAAGCGGCCGAGCGAGATCATCCAGCAGGGTCTTGGTGACCACAACGCCGTATTCACCCTGTCTGGACCGTGTATCGCGAACGAGATCGTGCGGGGAGAACCAACTGCCGCGGTGATCGTTGGCACAGATGAATGCGGCACGGCAAGACTGCAGCAGGCACTTGCCACCGAAACGTTCCGCATCTACCAGGGGAACGATGTGATAGGGGCTGAACTCGGAGCCGCGACCAAAAATGTAATCGCGCTCGGATGTGGAATCAGTGATGGACTTGGCTATGGCACGAATGCAAAAGGCGCTCTCGTCACGCGCGGTATCGTTGAGATCCAGCGGCTGGGCGTGCGGATGGGAGCCCGCGCAGAAACATTCTGGGGATTAAGCGGCCTTGGTGATCTCGTGACCACATCTTTCAGTAACGAGTCACGAAATCACCGCTGTGGCGTGTGTATCGGCGAAGGAAAACCGCTTGAACAGATACAACGCGATATGGTCATGGTCGCAGAAGGCATACCCACTGCCCGGGCGATCAAAAGGCTTGCATCACGTTATGGTGTTGATATGCCCATTTGCGACAGTGTATATGGCATCGTGTACGAAACAAAATCACCGAAACAAGCGATCCAGGAACTCATGTCCAGACCACTCAGACATGAATAGGGAGTGAAATTTCAAGGGAGGATATATGGCGGACAAGGAATTCTTCTCCATCAAGGAAGTAGCGGACATTTTGAAATTAAAACCGTACATCCTGCGGTACTGGGAAAAGGAATTCGCGATCCTTAAACCCAGGAGAAATCGTGTTGGCCGACGATACTATTCCAAGAAAGATATCGATATCGTACGCACGATCAAACACGTCCTCTACGATCAGGGCTTTACGATCGCCGGAGCCAAAAAGAAGCTTGCGACCGTGAGTGAAGAACCCGAACAGCTTTCTTTACCGCTCCGCGAACGCATGAAAGTCCTGAAGGAGATCCGAGAAATACGCGACGATCTGAAAAAAATCAGTGAAATGATAAAAACATAGTTGTTCGCTCGGTCTTGGTTCTTCAAAGGTTTACTCTTCGCTGATCGCGCTCAATCGTGCGGTCGCCATATCCTTGAGCATGATCGATTCGGCAATAAGGTGGGCTTGCAGGAAAAGTTCGCGTGCCCGCTTATAATCCTCGATCGCGACCGATGCATCACCGGCAGACAACCATGCCTGTGCAGCACCGTCACGGTTCTGCTTGTAGTACTCGCCCGCGGTAAGGTAATTATCGCGCGCCCGCACATACTGCTCCATCTCGACATGAAGATTCCCCAATTCCATATAGATCTCCGGTCGCTTACCGAGTTTCGTTGTAAGATCGGTAAGCAATTCAACCGCTTTATCATACTCACCGCTGTTTTTATACACATGCACCTTTATCAGATACGCGTGGAAGAGAAAAACCGATGTTGGATAATCGCTGATAAGCTGGTCGACCATGGTTTCCGCTTCATCATACTGCCCGAGGAGATCGTAGATACGCGCGATCTCGAAGACCGCCTTCTCGCGGTACTGCTCTTCAGCGAGGAGTATATTATAATAATGAAGAGATGAATCGTAATCCATAACTTCGCTATAGATCGCGGCAAGTTCGTTGGCAACGTATGACTGATATTCTTCCGCTCCTGGCTGGTCAAAAAGCCTTAAAAGCGTTCTCTTCTGTTCACGCTTATTCCCGAGATGATCATAGATACGAGCCTTTTCCAGATCAGCCTCGAATGCGATCGCCTGGTCCGGATACAGCTCGCTGATCTGGTTCAGTTCGCTTATGCTCTGATAGTATTCTTTCTGTTCAAGGAGGAGCTTTGCGATCCTCATCCGTGTCTTTGGCACGAGGCGCGATGACTGATCATGACTGATAAAACTGCGCAAGGCATCAATCAGTGTCCGGTATTTGCCGAGTTTATACTGCGTTTCGTAGATACATAACGTGGTTTCTTCCTCAATGTTCCGCGGTGGATTGAAGTCTTTCACCCGTTCATACGCGGTCAAGGCGTTTTCATACTCCCCGAGTCCGTAATATGCTGTACCTATCGTACGTTGCGCCGTAGCGGCATAGATCGAGGCGGGATATGTGTTACAGAGTTCGGTGAAAAAATCGATCGCATGCGCATACTCTTCCCTTTTATAATTTATTGAAGCGAGAATGAAAATGGCACGATCCCCAAAAGGCGATTCCGGGAATTGCTCGCGGTGCCGCAGGAGTTTCTCTTCTGCCCGGCCCCAGAGGCCGAGGAAATATTCAGTGCGTGCTTTAAAAAACAAGTACTCGTCAACAGAATCCGGTAACCGGTTGAAATAAACGTGGGCTGAATCGTAGAGCACCTCGTCGCTGTATGTTCTCCCGAGCAAATACCGGGTTCGATCACCCGGGTCAATACTCATAAGATTGTAGAGGTAGTGTCGAGCACGTCCAATGTTCTTCATTATGATACTGACATCAGCGGCGAACGCGAGACTATGGGTAACCAGGTCCTGTTGCCTTGAAAGAACAATGACCGTGTCCAGGAGGGAAAGACACTGGTCATATTCCTGCAATCGGGAATAGGCATGCGCGAGGCCGATCTCACGGTAACCGAAGTAATGCTGCACCGCATCGTACGTATCGATCGCGTGCTGATAGTCACCGTCCGTGTAAAAGATGCGGGCGTTCAGAAGCTTCTCGTAGTCATCAATATACGGCAGGATCATCGACCGATCGATGGTGTCCGGCGTATCACGCAGGAACCATGACGCTTCGTCGATCCGGTTCTGTTTTAATTCGATCAATCCCATATAGTATCGAGCCTGCCATAGTTCCGGGTCTTCTTCGATCGCGCGCGTAAAATGCGCGCGCGCCACGTCGATGAGGGATCTCTGATAAAAAACGATCCCCAGATAGTAATGAACATGCGGCAGTGAGTGATCCACCTTGAGGAGAAGTTCATATGCGCCCTCGTAATCACCCTGCGCCAGGGCACACACTGCTGCATGGTAGTATGAACTGTGGGAAGGGTCGATCGCGGACTCAAGCATGAAGTACCGGTATGCTTCAGCAAGGTTACCTCTCGGCGCGTATGTTCCACCCGGCCAGATCGCCAAAAGAATAAAAAGACTACTCAAGCGGCACCTCGCCCGTGAATATGCCAGTTACGTGTTTGGTCGCGGTATCACAGGCAAAGAATATTTCGTAACCGGCAAGCAGAGGATCGTTGTGCGTTCGCGCAAAATACCGCAGCACAAAACAACGGTCGATCGTATCCAGTAATACATACTTGTAAGTGAATACGAGATCGCGATCGACAATGTAGTGCTGCTTTGTAATAAGGGGTAAAAGGTCGAAGTGCTTCTCAATGCCCCTTCGGATCTCAAGAACCTGCCCTTGGTATTCTCTCCCTTCGTCGAGAAAAACCGCTGGCCGGTCGTACCGCCCTTTTTTCACCATGGTGAAGTCGCCATCCTCGATCCGGTCGAACACGGTCTGGGGAACACAGCATATAGAGAGGAGCAAAACGGCTGTAATAAAAAACTGCGGATTGCGGATTGCAGATTGCGGGTCTCTGTTGTCCATATTGCCTTGGTTCCTAGTTCCTGCCATATATATCTCTATGCTTTCTGCATACTGTCATCGGCTTTCGGTCCGCGGTTTTATTCTGCTCGCGGGTGTTTTTGCAGGTAGATCTCGCGCAGACGTTTCTTGGTTAAATGTGTGTAGATCTGGACCGTGGACAGGGAGGCATGACCGAGCAGCTCCTGAACCGCGCGAAGGTCAGCCCCGTTTTCCAGTAGGTGCGTGGCAAAACTGTGCCGCATGATGTGCGGATTGGTTCCAGCTGCCTGCGCAACCCTTGCAAGATACTTCTTCACGATCTCCTGCAATGACCGCGTCGTCAACCGCCCTCCCCGGTAATTCAGAAACAGTTCCGGTGTCGCGCGTGCCCGTTCCACAGAGCGCGCAGTATCAGCACGGACTTTGATATAATCAAGAATGGCATGTTTCGCGATCCGGCCGAGGGGCACGATCCTTTCCTTGCCCCCCTTCCCTTTTACCCGTACTTCATCCCGGTTTAAATCGATATCCACAATACGCAGAGAGACCAATTCCTGGGCACGTACGCCGCAGCTGTACAGCACTTCCATTATCGCCCGGTCCCTCGGGCTGGTGATCACGAGTGCCTGCTCTACCTGATCATAGGATAGGAATCCTGGTAAATGTTTCTTGATCTTTGGTGTCCGTATCCCCGCGGTCGGATTATTCGAAATGACATCCATTCGCTTCAAATATCGAAAGTATGATTTTAGGCTCGACAGTTTGCGTGCGACACTCCTTGAATCCATGCCGTGTTTCAAGAGAAAACCGATATAATGGCTGATTGCATTCCTGTCGATCAAGGCTATTTTTTGCACCCTCAAGTAATCGTAGAAAGCTTCAAGATCAGCGCGGTATGCCCGCAGCGTATGAGTGGAAAAGTTCTTTTCTTTCTCGCAGTATACGATAAAAGCATGGACAGTCGGGAAGAGCTCTTCTCTTTGTTTCATAGATGGACATTCAATTGTAATGGTTATGCATACTTTGTCAATACATGCCGGATCACATATTGACTTATTCCATGCGCGCTCTATAATTTGAATAAGGAGGTCACTATGCAGCGGATAATTCTACCATGTCTATTTTTGGGTTCATTTCTTTTTGGTTCAATTGCTGGAGTCAAACAACTGCAATGGATCGATCCATACGGTCGTGAGCCGATGAGATACGCGCCGTGGGCAGAAAAAAATACCGACGGATCCCTGACACGTCTCACGACGATCTCTGTAACCGGAACATTTGATCAACCGGATGTGGTTGATATCATTGTAAACGCAAAGCTCTATGGCTCTATTACGGTGGAGATCGATACCTTCATTGAGGATCTCGTTGCCGCCGGGTATACAGTGCAGCTCGATACGATAACCGGGATGTCCCATACGCAACTGCGCAGCCATCTCGCCTCGATCAGCGGATTGGTCGGCGCGATCCTTGTCGGAGAGACGCCGGTCGCCTGGTTCGAAACCGACGAGGAGTTTCCCCATGATCTTTATTTTTCCGATCTTAATGGTACCTATATTGATGTTGATGTGGATGGTCTCTATGACAACCATACTGGCAGCGTCGAACCCGAAATCTGGATCGGACGTATTTACGCCCGCGATCTCACCTGGGACAGCGAGGTGAGTCTGGTCAAGAACTACCTCCACAAAAACCATGCCTATCGCACTGGAGGATTGAGTGTGCCGGACCGGGCGCTCTCCTTTGTTGATGACGACTGGAGTTACTGGACAACATGCGGTCTTGATGCGGTGTATACGAACGTCACGGTCATTAATGACGCGTACCAGACCGTTGCCTCGAACTACCGCACCCAGCTAGGGACCGGATATGAGTGGATCCAGCTATGCGCGCACTCATCACCGTGGGGATCCACCTTCCGCTACGGGTACAGCGGGTATGCGGGTACGGTGTTCAACTATGACCTCTTCGGTCTTGAACCATACGCGCTCTTTTACAACCTCTTTGCCTGTTCAGGTACGCGTTTTGTCGAGGAGAACCACTCAGCCGGATGGTACATCTTTGTCACACCCTATGGTCTGCTCGCAATCGGCAGCACCAAGACCGGCAGCATGCTTGAATTCGAGGACTTCTACACACCGCTCGGACAGCAAAATCTGTGTATCGGGGATGCGTTCAAATCCTGGTTCACGATCTGGGGAGAACAAAGCTGGGACTGGTTCTACGGTATGAACATCCTCGGTGATCCAACCCTGAAACCCCATGGTGCGATCGTGACAAAGGCAGAAACACCTGAATCCTCGCCTCTTGTCGATCCTCCCAACCGGTATTGGCAGGATATCAGTGTCGTTGCCGCGAACGCGGAATCAGACGGTTTCCCGCGCATTGGTGCAACCCCAGGCAACACACCGCACATCGTCTGGGAATCCGGACGTTCAACCGGGAACGGACGATGCGATATCTTTGGCGCGTACCGCAGTGGAAGCACCTGGTCAAGCGCCTCAGTGATCGGTTCATGGGAATACTGGGATTACTGCCCGTGCATAGGCATCGATGGGAATAGTCGGCCCATCGCAGTCTGGGCAAGTTATGGAGACGGACAGTATGATCTGTACTACAGTATATATTCTGGAGCATGGACCGCGCGGCAGCTGGTTCATCCCCATGATCCTGCGTATGATATCCGTCCGGCCATGGTCCTTGACCGGAATGATCGCTTGTGGGTCGCATGGCAATCACTGCGCAATCTCCACTCTGACATATATACATGCTACTTCAACGGCTCATCGTGGAGCGCTGTGCAGCAGGTCACGTCCTTCACGAACAATGAAACCATGCCGGTAATGGCAGTGGACAGCACAGGACGGCCATGGGTGTTTTATTGCCGCCGTTACGACGACCGGTCCGAGATCTGGGGTTCTTATTACACCGGCTCGCAGTGGCTCAGTGTTGGACCGATATCAGGATCGCTTGAGCAGGCATACCATCCAGCCGCTGCAGCCGCCGGCAATGACAGTCTCTACGTTGCATGGCAGGCATACGATACGGGCAACTCAGACATCTATATCAGCCACTCTCTGAATGGCACCACGTGGTCCGCGCCGGAACAGGTCACCACGTCCGGAGCAAGCGATGTATTCCCGGTTCTTGCCGCACACCCGATAAGTTCTCAGAATGAAGTCTGGCTGGCCTACCAATCCCGGCAGTACGGTGACTGGAATATCCATACTGCGCTACGCCGGTCAGGACAATGGCACGACCATATCGCGGTCTGGGTTGGGAATGGGCCTGACATTAACCCGCACATGGTGATCGATAACACCGGAGAAGTCTGGTTATGCTGGCAGAACGGACAAAACGGAAACTGGGAGATCATGGCTGCGCATTGCTCAGGGTATGGTATTGACGAATACGCCGGGGGAAATGCTCCACACTCTCTTTCTGTCCACCCGTCACCTTTCTCCTCGCTCCTGCACATCACTGCTGTGAATTCCGGCGAGCAGATACGCATCTATGATGTGAGCGGCTCGCTCGTCGCGTG
>JAFGPO010000006.1 GCA_016936155.1 Caldifarciminota bacterium | reverse complement strand
TAATCAAGTCCAAAATTATATGGAGGGGAAGTAAATATTAGATCTACACAATTTTCAGGTAATTTTTTAAGAATTTTTGCGCTATCACCACATATGATTTTATTACTGAATTTATTTGGCAATTCATTATCTTCCTCACTGAAATTATGATCTATCGCATAATAGTAGATTACTCTTGCACGTTCCTTTTCTTTTCTATTTTTTACTTTTCTTTCTCTATTATAACCTACATATAACCTTTTTCTACCCTTTAGACCATAGCTTTTAATTTCTTCAACATTACTAATTAATTTAGAAAATATATTTTCGACCATACCCAATTTGTATTCTGTTTTTAATGATCTTATCATGTCTTTAAAATATCGTATATCAATTTCTCTTAGATGAAAAATACATTTTGAGTTACTTGTTTTGAAAAAGAAATCACTTTTAGGAAATATTCTTTCCAATTTAGTTATAATTTCCATTTCTTGATTAGATAATGGTTTTTTTAAACTTATTTCAATTGGTTTGTGGTTATTGTTCATATCGACTTTTTCCACGTTATTATATAAAAGAAAACGATTAATGTCAAGAGAAATTTTTGAAGAAATCGAACGAAAATTCTTTTACGGAAATGCAGGCTCGGAGCACAGGCAACGGAAGACAGCCGATAGGCTGGCTGAAGTCCGAGCACCGAGACTGCGTTCCTTATTTCTCTAAATTTTTCTTCTTGCATTTATGGATAGTGTTCGGTATAATAATCGGAATGGTTTGAGCAGACTTTAATTGAGGAGTTCACCTTTAACAGGGTTTAACCACAAAAATCGCTCTTGTCATTACTAATGCCGGCGTCCCAGCCGCCGGATAATGCCCAGGACGAAATTCGTTCTGGGCACTTTTTTCATATATTGTTGGTATTCCTCACCGAATTTTTTGATTTCCTCCTGATCAGTTTTTACGATATCGATATACAGCAGGACTATGGCGATGATGCCCAGGAGGATGATCAACCAGTGCTGGGAAACGAGAACGATTGCGAGGCTGAAGTAGATCCCGGCGGTATACTGCGGGTGCCGGATGATCGAGTACAGACCGGTGGTGACCAGGGTTGTCGTATGCACGTAGCTTTTTCCTTTTGCCACGCCACCCTTTCTTTTCAGGGCGAGCATGGGCCACCAACCGAGAATAACTGAAATCATCCAGATGCCATATCCTGTATAGAGCAGCACATTGATCCTTGTTGTGCCGATAAATCCGAAAGCGAACACCAGGACGAGCTTCGTAACAAGCAAGACCGCCCAGATGCACGCGAGTACATATGGATTCCGTTTTTTCAATGTGACTCCCCGGATTTTTTGTCCTTGCGAAAATTTAGAATACAGGCTCTTTCAAGACGGTCTTTATGCAGGACAATGGTGTCTGCCTTTTGTGTGAGTGAAAAATGTGCAGCGTCGATTTCTTGAATAATATCGTCGATGGTAAGGGTGGCAAGACTGCCGTACGGATCTTCGTCCTGCATGCTGTGCTTGGGGAAGATAGAAAGGAGTGCATTACTCTTGAGGATTCTCGATGATTCATTGAATAAGCGCTGTCTTTCGTCGCGCTTGAAGAAATGCAAAATGTCATACAACAGGACCGCATCTACTGAGCCGTCTTTCAGCTGATCTGGCAAATCAGGACCCGTTTTATGCAGTGGAATGATGTTGCCCACACTGATTTTTTCAGCGGAAACGAGCAATTCGTTCAGTTTTCCGCTGTCTTTATCGAGCGCATACACCTGACCCTTAGCGCCAACCACCTGTGCCGCCGGTATCGTGTAGAGACCAGTGCCGCAGCCAAAATCCAGAACGGTATGACCGGGCTTGATGCCGATATCGGCCAAAAATTCCACGCCTTGTTTTTCCAACCACGTTTTGATCGTTTTATTCATTCATTTACGGTGTTTCGCCGGGATTGAAAAGATTTTCGAGTCTGTTTACCAACATAATACTACTATAACGCAAAACGATGCATTGTCAATCCGGGGTATCGCTGACTCCTTTCCACTTTTTTTCTTAGACATTTCATATTTATTCCCCTCCCTTGATGGGAGGGGATAAAGGGGAGGGTGAAATTTCCTGCCTGATGGCCTCAATCACACCATCGATATTGCGCAACACCTCGTTATTCCAGAATCTTAATACATGGTAACCTTGTCTACCGAAACAAGCATCCCGTTTTGTATCACCAAGACATTGATCGTGCTGCCCACCGTCAACCTCAATAATCACTTTACGCTCAAAACAGACAAAATCTACGATATACCGGCCGATCGGTTGTTGCCGGCGGAATCTAACGCCCAATTGCTTTCTCTTGATTCTATACCATAGTTTTCGCTCTGCATCGGTCATGTTTTTCCTTAAACGCCGGGCACGACTAAAATGTGATGAGGCTGACAGCATGGTCTAACACCCCCTCCTTAATCCTCCCCCATCAAGGGGGAGGGAAACATGAGACACCAGGTTTTTCGGGTCAGAACAGCCAACTGATATTGCGGTAAATTTAGGTCCGATCCCCCAGCGTGTTATTGTCGGTCTCATGTCATGAATCACATGGTTGATCTGAAGAATTTCCAGATCATATCGCAGGCATTGATATCCATAGACGTTCTGCCGATCATTTTTCTGCCCAGGTATTGCCAGCCGCCGGGCCAGGTGTGGCCGCCGTTCACTATTTTCAAGAGCACGACCTTTTTCCCGGTCTCGGTGTTCGTGTATTCATACCGGATCACGCGCGTGCCGTCGTTGGGATCCGTGTCTTCGAGGTATTCTGTCACAGGAGAATCCGGACAGGCGTTTTTCGTTATAAAGATTGCGATCGTCTCATCGGTCGACAGAATCTTCCCCCGTTTTTTCCCGAGCACTTGCACGTACCCTCCGGTATAGGGCACCAGAGGATCAGTGGTTCCATTAAGGAGCAATATGCTCATGGGGGGAGAAGTGAGATGGGCGTCTTTAGTAGTGAAGGGGATTGCAGCACAAACCGGGGCAGCCGCTTTCACCTGATCTGTGAGGTCGCGTGATACGCGGATGCTCATGAATCCTCCGTTTGAAATCCCCGTGACGAAGATTCTGGTCGGGTCTGCCCGGTATTTCTCCACGGTTGTGGTGATGAGTGCTGAGAGAAACCTGATATCGTCGATATCGTTTTTGTGCGCGAACGAGATCGGATCATCCCGTCCGTCATTCCAACTCTTTTTTAAACCTTGAGGGTA
This sequence comes from Caldifarciminota bacterium, assembly GCA_016936155.1. GTDB lineage: Bacteria > Hydrothermota > Tepidihabitantia > SM23-42 > SM23-42 > JAFGPO01. The sequence continues at coordinate 16,751 of JAFGPO010000006.1, read as the reverse complement.
AGCAACGAGGAAACCATGTAGATCCGCGAGTTCGTTGAACCGTCCGTATGTCAGCCGGATCATTCCTTTGGCAGTACCGCCCCCACCATGGAGCGCAATGACAAGTGGTATCCTGCCCAGGCGAGCATGGTCCTTTGGCAGGTGCAGGATAAACTCGCGCGTATACCCATCATGCTTCATGCTCAGTTCCAGATCCCGCTCTGTAAGGTTTAATGGTGGGAGCGTTCTGCACGAGATACATATACTTGCGACCGCGATCAATGCAAGCACTATGTACACGATGCTTTTTTTATTCATATTCTGGATCTCCTATTATAGTCCCCGTGACCATTCCGGACGCAGGTACGATTCGCCGCGTCGGAGCGCCTGGTCAATGGTATTGATTAATTTTTCTTTATCCTTCGGCAAGGTTCCAGCAAGAGGGAGATAGTTCGACGCATGGTTGCTTCGAAAAATACAGCCATGCTTGACATCGATGTGTTCAATGATCATTCTCATTTCTTTGAGCATGTCCAGGGGTCCAGGGAGCGTGAATGCACCATGTTCCATTTCCTCATAGAGCGGCGTTCCCGGCACGACCATGAGGGTGAGCAGCGAGAGGTACCGGGGATTCATTGCGCTGATCGCTTTGCCGGTCTCGATCGCGTGCTCTTCCCCGAGATCGATCCCCCCGAGTCCGAGCAGAGCGATCGTTGAGATTTTGATACCCGCTGCCTGCGCCTTGTGCACGGCGTCGATCATTTGCCGGGGGGTTGCGCCTTTTTTGACACGCTTAAGCACCGCGTTACTACCGCTTTCAAGGCCCAAATAAATGATTGAGAGATCGCGGTCAAAGAGTGTTTTAAGTTCCGTATCGGTTTTCTGCAATATATCCTGAGCATTCGCATAGATGCCGATACGTTGAAGAAGGGGGAATGCGCTATGGAGCGCGTCGATGATCGTAACCAGATGTTTGAACCCGAGTACGAGTGCATTGCCATCGGCAAGGAATACGCGGCGGGTATTTCCATACACTTGATGTGCCATATTGATATCGTCGAGCACCTGGTCGAGCGGACGCACTCTGAATGGCTTGTCAAGATACGTCGGGCAGAACGTGCATTTATTATGCGAACAGCCGTACGTTACCTGGAGAATGTAGCTCTGCGCCTCGCTGGGCGGACGGATCACAGTACCCTGGTAGTGCATGGTGAAATCAAGTATACTTCCAAACAAAGCTGCGGTCAATGGTCAATCATATGGAACGAATTAAAGAAGGAATTACTAAATTCCAAGCACCAAATGCCAGACAATATTCGATTGCCGTTTGTCACTATTCGTGATCAGTATGCACCTTGACAGAACGTTCATTTTAACTATAATTTCACTATATGGTGGGAACAGTTGTTAGACTTAAGTATATAATTCAGGGGGTGCTGCTCTGCGCGTGCCTGTTTGCGCAGATCGGAGCGCGGTACCTTGTTATCACTCCGGATGCGTTTTATAATACACTCCAGCCGCTCATCGAATGGAAATATAAAAAAGGCATGATGCCCGCGGTTTACCGGCTATCCCAGATCGGCAGCGACTCTGCGTCGATCAGGAATTTCATCGTGAACGCCTATAATTCGTGGGAGATAAAGCCCGAATATGTTGTCCTCGTAGGTCATCCTGGCTATATCCCCATGTGTTATTATCCGTATGGTGGTAGCTGGTATTACACGGACAATTATTATACGAACGTGACCGGGAGCATATATAATGAGATCATCCCCGGTCGATTATCTGTGAACTCGACGAGTGAATTGGAAACGGTCATCAGTAAAATCATGCAGTATGAACGCTATCCGTTTACCTCAGATTCATCATGGTTTCTTAAAGGGACCGCGATCGCGAATTGCGACGGTTCGGACGATTCGATCTACATGTACTGTATGCGCTATGCGGAAAGTCTGGCCGTGCACAATGGATTCACCCGGGTTGATACATTCTGCAACTACTATGGCAATAATGCCAATGACGTCATCAGTGCGATCGACCAGGGGAGGATATTCGTGTTGTATCGAGGGAATGGAAACACGCACTGGTACCCGCCATTTGACGTCAGTCCTTACTCGACCAATAATGGTTCAAAATTGCCGATCATTCTTTCGACCACCTGTCGAACCGTATCACCGAGTTCATCGCCGGTCCTGGGAGAGAATTTCTTGCGGGTTGGTACGTCCACCAGTCCGCGCGGTGCAGTCGGTTTCATCGGCGGCACTCGCAACACGAGTGGCGCTGCACATTTGCGCAATGCAGTTGCGATCGGGTGCCTCAATACACTATTTATTAGCGGAAACTACACACTTGGCGCCATTGCAGAAGGCGGGCGCACGCGCGTGTACCAACAGTATGGGGAATTAAGGGAGTACAATAATTTTACCTGTCTCGGTGATCCGGAACTCAATGTGTGGACTGATACTCCGTGTTCGCTCCTTGTCATCCACCCTGTTTTTGCAGATTCAGGGGCAGCAAGCTTTTCCGTGGCGGTGAGTGATTGGACAGGCAGCATACCGGTACAAAATGCTTATGTATGTGTATGCGCCAAGATGGATTCGACCGTGTACAGTGTCGATACGACGGATGTCAACGGCGAGACGAATTTCAATATTGCGCCCATGATCCTCTTTGATACCGTCTACGTAACGGTTACCGGGCGGAATTTACAGCCGTATGAGGGAGGTATGGAGGTACGGAAACTGAACTGCCCGTATATCAGGTTCTTACGGGCGGAAGTCGTTGATTCGGCGAACGGGAATGGTGATGACCTGATCAATCCCACTGAAGAGATCGAAATGCCGTTATGGGTGGAGAATATCGGCGAGAGTACCGGCGTCCAGGTTCAGTCAATACTAAGGACCGCGGATGGATATATAACCTTGAGCGATTCGATTAAAAGTTTTGGCGACATCCCGGGAAATGATTCTGCGTACACCGGTGATGACGGCTATACGTTTACGGTGTCATATGGCTGTCCGGATCTTCACTCGATCGCGTTTACGCTCGAGTGTTTGGACGTCAATGATTCTGTCTGGGTATCACACTTCTACAGGACAGTCCACGCGCCTGAACTATACAGGGGTAACGTCATGGTCCAGGGCGGAAACGGGAATGGTATCGTGGATCCTGGAGAGACCCTGGACGTAGTCGTCACGATCAGTAATCAGGGAAGCACACCTGCTGATAGTGTGGGCGCTGTTCTGCGCTGTATTGATGAGGATATTACTGTGATCGACAGCAGCGGGTGGTTCGGTCATGTAGGTGTTGACAGCAGCGCAGACAATGCAAGTGACCCATTCACGATTTTTGTGGATACAACGGTTGCGGTCGGTTCGACGATAAGTTTCGTAATGCCGGTGACGAGCAATTATTGCTCAGAAACATTCACGTTTTCGCTGGTCGTCGGGAATAAACATTACTATCTGTGGAATCCGGATCCTACCCCTTCATCAGGAGATACGATCCATGCATACTTGACTGATCTTGGATATAACGGGGATTACGGCATTACATTGCCATCAAGTCTTGCCCACTACCGGGCTCTGCTTGTATGTCTGGGAGTGTATTCGAGCCGCCATCTTATTACTCAAGGTAGTGCCGAAGCAGTGCAACTTACTAATTATTTGAACAATGGCGGACGAATGTACATGGAGGGAAGTTCAGTATGGTATTTGGATCCCACTAATTTTAACGGTCATAATTTTGGTTCTTTATTCGGTCTTCAGGGAGTTGGTTGGAGTTATGGCGATTTGGGACCGGTTGCCGGGCAGTCCGGGACCTTTACGACTTCTATGAGTTTTAATTATGCCGGCCAGAATGCATATATGGATCACATGCAGACCGCGAGTGGAGGGTTTATTATTTTTCGCGATGTGAATAATTATTATAACTGTGGTATTGCACGTGATGCAGGGAGTTATAAGACCGTAGGGCTTTCATTCGAACTCGGGGGACTGGTGGATGGAACACCGCCCTCGACCCGGTCTGCACTCCTCGATTCGATCATGAAATTTTTTGGCGTGAATGGACCGGGCGTGGAGGAAAACAGATATGATGTTGCGCAACCTTTGGAATTTGGGATTCAAAGCATTACACCGAATCCCTTCAAGACAAGTATGCGTATTGCGTATAGCGTAGGGCGTCCCGGTATGATGACAAACACATCCTACGGGACAGGTACTGCGCAAGAAGTGTCCATCAACATCTACGACGTCAGTGGTCGGGTAGTGAAGTCGTTTCGCCTTACGCCCGACGCCTTACGCGCCACGCAAATATGTTGGGAGGGCAAAGATGACCTTGGCCGGTTTGTCCCGGCTGGTGTGTATTTTATTCGTTTGTCGTGTGATGACAAGCACGATGAGACAAAAGTGATTTACCTTAAATAGGAGATACCATGAAAAGATTTTTGTTTTTTCTTATTGTTCCATTGATTGCATTCGGACAATTATCAGTGCAGCGATTGCGGTATACTGATAGCGATGATCGTCCGATGACAACATATCAGGAATGGAAAAACAGCACGATCAAGGAACCGTTTTCCCTTGGCCAGGCGTACTATACGCGATATCTAAGCGATCAGACGGATCTCGTTGATATCGTCGTGTATGCACCGTTGTATGCCGCGATCATGGATTCATTGGCGATATACATCGCGGATCTTGAATCTGAAGGATACATAGTACAGGTTGATACGGTGCGAGGGTGGACGGCAGAGGAATTGCGCACGCACTTCGCATCCCTGCTGCCAAGCGATTTGGTCGGTGCGGTGCTCATCGGTAACGTGCCGTTCGCCTGGTATGAAATGGAGGGCGGGGAAGGGCGCGAGGAATTCCCGATCGAGCTCTATTTAATGGATCTTAATGGAACATGGGTGGATAGTGATGCGAACGGGCTCTATGACAACCACACCGGGAACAAGGCGCCGGAGATCTGGGTGGGCAGGATATATGCTTCACCGATGACATGGGGCAACGAGGCGTACATCGTGAACAATTACCTATCAAAGATCCACCGCTACCGCACGGGCGGATATTCGATCCCGCAAAAAGCGCTCGCCTATGTTGATGACGACTGGTACAGTTTCAATGATTGCGATCTTGACCAGCTCTATGACACGGTGGTCGTGGTCCGGAATTACAATACTACGATCGCGACCGATTTCCGGGCACGGTTCGACGATCCGTATGAATGGGTTCAGATCTGCAGTCATTCGTCGCCGTGGGGTAATACATTCAAATACAGCGGTGGATTCGCCGGCACGGTTTTCAATTTCGAGGTGTGGTATGCGAACCCACCGTTCTTGTTTCTGAATCTCTTTCAATGCAGCGGCACGCGCTTCTTCGAAGAGAACTACTGCGGCGGGTGTTATATCTTCGGTCCTCAGAACGGTCTGCTGGCGATCGGGTCCGCCAAAGTCGGCAGCATGCTCCATTTTGACGATTTCTACGGTCCGTTGGATACCGGGATCTCGATCGGCGAAGCGTATAAAGAGTGGTGTACACAGTGGGGTATTACTGATCCTGAATGGTTCTACGGGATGTGCATTTGCGGTGATCCGTTATTGAAGCCCAAACAACCGCGCAACATCTATGCGCGTCCCTGGAAAAATCCCCGGGTGATCAATCCCACGGTCCTCTGGTCAGATCCTGAACCGGTTGATCTTGACGAGGAAACTGATGGATATGTTACCACCACAACCGATGGTTCAGGTCGCATCTGGGCAGCCTGGGTGACTGGAAGATCTAACAACTACGGACGCACTGAGATTTGCGCTGCCTCCCGTTTCAATGGATCATGGAGTACGCCGCAGATCATCGATGCGTTCGAATACTGGGATTTCTTCCCCTCAATGACCTGTGATGCTGCCGGGCATGCGGTGTTATCGTGGTCCCGATGCTATGGACGGAATTATGATATTTTTCTGAGTACACACAGCGGTTCTAATTGGGGCACGCCGTACCGGGTGAGCAGTCGGGCCGCGGATGCGCTCCATCCAGCCATGACCGTGGACGGCGACGCGCGGTTATGGGTGACCCTCGAGCGATGGAACCACATGAACGGTGACATCTACTGCCGCTATCATGATGGAGCCGCGTGGCAGTCGATGTTCGCGGTCACGATCGATCCGGCGAACGACTACAAACCAAAAATGGCGACTGACAGCTCGGGCATTGCCTGGACTACCTGGACGAGCGAACGCTGGGAAGATAATATGAATATCTACGTCAAGAATTACAATCCAGGAACAGGACACTGGGAGAATCTTCACCGTATCACGAGCAATACTGCTCAGGATCTTGATCCTCAGATATGCGTGGACGGTGACGGCACGGTCTATGTCGCATGGACAACCTGGCGCCATGGCAACAGCGACATCTATGAGAGTCACTATGACGGTGTCAGTTGGTCAGCGCCCCACCCTGTGAGCACGGAAAGCAGCCGCGATGAACACTGCTGCCTGGTTGTTGATCAGGACGGGTATGTATGGTGCGTCTGGCAAACGGACCGCACCGGTGATCTTGAAGTCATTGGCAAGTACTATAAAGACGATGAATGGCAGGGTATGTCCAATGTGAGCAATAACAGCGGATGCATGGATATCCTTCCGCAAGCCACGCTCGATGATTCAGGGTATGTGTGGGTTCTTTTCCAGACCGACCGCAACAACAATTGGGATATCTATGCGAGCCGGTTGTATTCGGATCTTATCGAACCGGAGGTCACAGTGATTGCCCCGAATGGCAGTGAGATCTGGGATATCGGCGCGTTTGAGACGATCGAGTGGAGCGCGAGCGACAATGCGGGGGTGGATTCGGTGTCCATTTATTATTCCACAAACAACGGTTCGGACTGGATCACGATCGCAACCAATGAACCTAATGATTCATCCTATGACTGGCAGGTACCACCAACGCCATCAACGCAATGTCTGGTCCGGGTGATCGCCTATGATGGATTTCCTAATGTCGGAGAAGACGTGTCAGACAATGTGTTTACGATCCGCGATGCTGAAGCGCCCCAGGTAACAGTTATCCATCCGAACGGTGGCGAGGTATACTTCGTGAACGACGTGGATACGATAAAATGGAGCGCGTCCGATAACATCGGGATCGACTCGATCGCCCTCGAATTTTCTTCTAATAATGGTTCATCGTGGCACACAATCGCGAGCCCGGCGCCGTCAGATACCACGTACGAGTGGACCATTCCTGCGGTCCATTCGACAGAATGCCTTGTGCGCGCGTGTGTGTTCGATGCCGGGAGCAATATGGGTGAGGATGCGTCGGATTCCGCATTCAGCATCATCGATAATGTGCCGCCTGAGATCACGGTCGTGGTGCCGAACGGCGGCGAGATCTGGTATTGCGACACGACATACAAGGTCGAGTGGGATTCCGATGACAACGTCGGCATCGACAGCATTGATATCCATTTGTCACTCGATGGCGGAGTGACGTATCCGGTGCTCGTGGTTCATATCGAAGGTGATGATTCGACCTATGATTGGATAATTCCGGACACGACTTCTGAAATATGCAAGATACGCGTGACCGGATATGATGTTGCCGGTCTTACAACGATTGATGAGAGCGACAGCGTATTCATTATCGGGCAGTTCGGCATCGAGGAATTGCTTGGCATTCCGCGGTGCTTTGCCGCTACGTTCCTGTCATCGAATCCGTATGTGAAGAAGCTGGTCTTGAAACTCCAGGTGCCGCACACCATGAAGGTAGCAGTATCAGTGTACGACGTGCAGGGGTGTTTTGTCGAGCATATTGTGAATAAGGACCTGGCGCGCGGGTACTACACACTTTCCTGGGACGACCCAAAGATCGCCGCGGGTATTTACTTCGTGCACATCAAGACTGAAGAGTACGAGAAGACTGAAAAAATTATTAAATTGAGATAGAAGGGATAGAGGACAAATCCCCCTCTCTTTTTTCCTTTCCCCCTTCCCCTTACCAAAGGGGAGAGTCTCTCGACAAGACTCAAGACCTGCGGCTTGCGCTGCGAATACTCCGTATGCTGTTGGACGGATGTCGAGCAAGCTCGACCACTATAATGTTTTATCCTCTCCCCTTACCAAAGGGAGATAGCGGAATTCACCAGGATAAAATAAAGTAGAGTTCCTATAGTTGTCATTATCCGGCTTGACCGGATAATCCAGGAAACAGATTTGGATTCCCTGATCCCTTCGATTTACTCAGGACAGGCAAGTCAGGGAATGACATATGGATACAAACAACCTAAATTTTCTTCGACAACAGTTTCTTCACCCTGTTATACAACTCGGTTTTCGGCTTCGGGTAAAACCACGTATAAAAGAGATTGTTGTGAAACAGGGGATCCGTATCCTCGGTGAAACCGGTCCTGGCGAATTCTTTCGTGTGAGGGATGGGCGAGAATTCGCACAGGTGGGGGTGTACTTTCAACCGCTGACAGAGTTCGATCGAATCGATCATGTCATCCGGTTCCTGGTCTGGCATGCCATAGAGAATATACACGTGGATCTGGTCCGAAGTGAACCCTGCTGAAAATAACGTATCCACGGCGTTCATGAACTCCTCGGTATTCACCTTGCCCCCGGTTTGTCTCTGAACATCCGGATTGGTCGTTTCCAGGCTCAGGTACATGGTTTTAAAATTCGCCTTGAACATGAGTTGTGCTATATCTTTAGTGATATAGCGGCAATGCAAACCATTCGAAGCGTGGAGGTTCAGATGCAGGTGCTGCGCGACAATATCACCCAGCAAATGCACGAATTCCTTATTATATAACAGTGCATCGTCGAAGAACGCTATGTTATCGGTTTTCTTGGAGAGGACTTTGATCTGGTGTTCCACGAGTGAGTTCGGGATGGTCTGGAATCGTTCGCACAGCACCTTGGTCGCGCAATACGTGCAGTCGAACGGGCAGCCCCTGGATGTGAGAACAACGCCGTAATTGAGATTTTTGTACAGCGAGTAATCCGGGAGCAGGTCCTGTGGTTCTAATTCCGTATTACACTCAAGACTGACAGACCGCAGCAACTCAGGTATTTTTTGCTCGGCAGGACCGGTGACGATGGTGTCCGCGCCTGAATGCGCGCGCGCATGTTGCTCGCACAGGGTTGCATAGATCCCGCCAAGAAAGATCCTTGATCGTGGGAATCTGGTTTTCAACAACCGGATATTTTCAAAGACACCAGGATACCAGTACGTCATCGCCGATGTCACGAATATCACATCGGGAGGTTTCAATTCTTTAACGACATCGATAAAGGTGTCCCTGGGAATGCCATACCGTTTATAGCGCCGTAATACATGCTTGAAGAGTACGGGCTTTTCTACTATTTCAGAATGATATTTGCCGCGTCCCCATTGATCGGTCTTCGTCTCGGTCGTGAAATATGGACTCAAGCGGTCCATGCAGTCGATATGATCGATCGTGAAACCTAATTTCCTCAAGATGCGCGCGACAATGAGCAGTCCGATTGGTTTGTTCCAGAAGTCGAATGCCTTGAAATCATACACCCATGGGTTCACGAGCAGCGCGCGCATGTAACCATTGTAGCAAACCGAAACAAGGTTTCAAGGTTTTTGTCCACTCAGACCAGTTGTAATCAATCTACAGAATCCCCTCTCCCGTCACGCCACTGTCATTCCCGCAAAGGCGGGAATCCAACCGCAATCAATTTTCAGAATCCCCTTCCCCTGGCGAGGGGGGTAGTTGCCCGATTCATCGGGCTGGTCTGATAAATCAGACAATTACATATATCGGCAGTGAAAATAATTTGTCATTCCCGCGAAGGCGAGAATCCAGACGGTATTCTTCGCCTGTCAAGGGAGAGTCGAGAAGTTCCTCATTATTGACAATGCCCCCTAATTCATCTATTATTATACGAAAAAACGGAGTTTTTAATGTAAATGTGCTATTATAACAGGGGGTATATATACAGGGCATAGAGGGGCAGTGTATAAGTAATTACACACTCAAGCGTCACCTTGGTCATGGGGGTATGGCTGAGGTGTACGAGGCGTTTGATACCAGGGCGAACAGAGACGTGGCATTGAAGTTGATGCATCCGCACATTGCAGCGGACGAGACCGTGCGCAAGCGTTTTCTGCGCGAGGCCCGGGTCGGCATGGAACTGGACCATCCCGGGATCGTGAAGGTCTTTGAAGTGGGAGAGGCGCAGGGCCGTCCGTATATGGCAATGGAATTAGTTGCCGGAAAGACCCTGGAGCAGGTAATTCAGGATAAGACTCTCGATCTTGAGCAGAGCATTGATCTTGGCCTTCAGATCACGGAGGCGCTCGCCGCGGCCCACACAAAGAAGATCATACACCGCGATCTCAAGCCGCGCAACATCATGGTGACGGATACCGGCATCAAGATCATGGATTTCGGCCTGGCGCGCGTGCTCGAGACGTCTTCGATCACGGCCGAGCACGAGATCATCGGCACGCTGTACTACATGTCCCCGGAGCAGGCGATCGGCGCTATGGTGGATGAGCGGAGCGACGTTTTTTCCCTGGGTGTGGTATTGTACCAGATGCTTGCGGGCAGACTGCCGTTTTCCGGTGATCATCCAGGTGCGGTGATCCACGCGATTCTTTACTCTGATCCGATGCGGCTGGAAGAGCTGGGCATGAAGGCGCCCCTTGAGTGCGAGATGGTGCTCTTCAAGATGCTCAAGAAAAAGCCGCAGGTGCGCTATACCAATGCCATGGAACTGCATTCGGACCTTGGGAAGATCAAGGATGTGCTGCAGGGCAGGTCGATCTCGCTGATCGCGACCGAGGAGGTGTTTGAGGAGTCGCCGCGCGGCGTGTATTCTGATTTGATCGGCCGGGAGCAGGAAATGGCCAAGCTTGACGCGCTGTTTGAGAAGATGGTGAACGGCGAGAGCAGCACGATCTTTGTGGGCGGGGAAGCCGGGATCGGCAAGTCCCGTTTGGTCTGGGAACTGGGGCAGAAGGCAAAAGCAAAGCAGGTGCGCTACCTGATGGGGCGTTGTTTGTTCGGAGAAAAGGGCGCGCCGTACCAGCCGGTGTTTGAGGGGATCCGCTCGTATTTTAAACTGAAGAGTGTCACAACAATAGATGAGATTGATGCTTACCTGCAAGAAACCATACCCGAGTTAAGTGCTCGTAAGGGGATCATACAGGGGATATTATTAATCGGATCCGGTCATGAACTGTCATTAGTTAACAAGGAGCAGTTGTGGGATACGGTTGCCGAACTTCTTAAGATCATTGCCCGGGACCGGCCTCTTGTTCTGCACATTGATGACGTGCACTGGGCAGATGAAGCGACCTTGAATCTGCTAATATACGTGTCACAGGTCTTGCGTGATAGCAGGGTTTTGTTTATCGGCACGTACCGTACCGAAGAGTTGGTTCCATCGGAACAAGGCAGACCGCATCCCTTGCAGTCAATGCTGGAGAGAATGATGAAAGATCGGCTGGCAAGTACGATACACTTGAGCCGGCTGAATAAGTTGAACACAAAACGTGTTATTGATTCGGTGTACAAGGATACCGAGTTTCCGCAAGATTTTGCCGATTCGATCTTTCGCGAGACCGAAGGGAATCCGCTCTTTATCCTTGAAGCACTGAAACTCATGCAGGATGAGGAGGTGATAGAACGGGATAATGGAGGGTGGAAGATCAACAGCGATATCACGAAGATCACAATGCCGCGCCGGATCACGGATGTGATCAACAACCGGTTGAGACGGTTGAGCAAGGAGGAAAGAAGTATTCTGGATATTGCGGCGGTCGAGGGGTATTCGTTCCACTCGGACACGATCTGCCATTGTATGGGCATGCCCAGGTTACGGGTTCTGCGATGTCTGCAGGATCTGGAAACCACGCACCTTTTGATCCATGCCCTGGAGCGCGAGTACCAGTTCGATCACGGCAAGATCCAGGAGACGATCTATGAAAGCCTTATTCCGGAATTACGTCAGGAATACCATGCACACATGGCTCAATTTCTCATCGATACTTATCGTGACAAGGATGATTACGCCGGGAGGATAAGCCGTCATCTTGTTGCCGCGGGTAAAGAAGAAGAAGCGTTGTCCTATCTTTTGCGAGCCGGGCGGTTCGCACAGAAATTATATGCAAATGAAGAGGCACTGGCTTACGTGCAGCAGGGATTGGATATAGTCGGGGAGTTAATACAACTGAAAACGGATCGTGCTTTTCTAAAGACAAAACTTGAGTTTTTAACAAAACGTGCTGAGATCAGGCAATATCTCGCGCAGTACGAAAAGGCACTGGATGATTATCAGGGCATAGCACAGATCGCAAAGCAGCTGAATTCAATTGATTATAAAGTATATGCATTGGTAAAACAAGCCAATGTATACACAATCAAGGCGATGTATGATAACGCAATGAGTTGTTTGAATCAGGCTTTGTCGCTTCAACAAAGCCTGAACAACAAATTGATCGAAGCGGAAATCATCAGCGGCATTGCACGCGTGCATCTCTGTCTTGGAAAGTATGATGATGCCATAACCCAGTTCAGAAAAGCACTTGCCATTCAGGATGCGCAAAATGACAGAAAAGGAAAAGCATTGACTCTGTTAGTTATGAGTACTCTCCATTTTAATATTGGGGAGTTCAAGTTGATGCGCGATGTGAGTGAAGAAGCCTTGAAGATCTGCAAGGAATTGGATTATAAAGAAGGTATGGCAGATGCCCTGCACGCGATTGGTACCTCTTACTACAGTGAAGGATATACGCCAAAAGCGATAGAGATTACCGAACAGGGACTGTGGATTAACCAGGAGATCGGGAATAAACCTAACGAAATTGTATCTATTCGGGGTCTGGGTATGCACTATAATACCCTCGGTGAATATGAACGTTCCACCGCTTATTTTCAAAAGGCTCTTGAAATGAGTAGGAACGTTTGGGTAAAGTCCTATTTCTTCATCTACAACGGACTCGGTGAAGTGGCGAGTGCCCAGGGTGATTATGAACAAGCATTACGCTTTTATCAAAAAGCGCGTGATTCACAAAATCAGGTGGCGGAGATCTGTTACACCGGGTTCACGATGAATAATATCGCAGTCGTGCACTTTTATCGCGGTGATTACGAAATGGCGTTGGACCAATTCAGGCAGGCGCTGAAATTTCATGGGCAATTCGGCATGTCATGGGTGTATGGTTTTGTCTATGGGTTTTCATGTGTGTTCTGGGCATTGTTGGGAGATTATGACAAAATAAGGAAAAACCTCAATGGCTTTAAGAGAGTGAATGAAGTAATGAAAACCATACGGGCTGAAGCCTGGATTTGGATATATGAAGGGTATTTAAACTATCTCGAAGGTCATTATGATGACGCTGTTGACTTTGTTCAACGCGGTTTGAAGATAACTAAAGAAGTAACCCGCGAAGCGTATATGATCGGTGAGTCCTTGATTTTGCTGGCGAGGATTGAGATCGCCCGGAAGCGATACGCCGAGGCTCTCAAGCTGATCACGGAAGCACTCGCGCATGAAGCAGACCATAACCGGATACCTGATGTTGCCCGCGTGTATTTGCTCTACGCGCAGTTCGACATCCTGCAAAATGACTATGAACATGCAGAATCCCATGCTCAGCAGTCATTGGAGTACGCGGAAAAATGCGGCATGAAGGAAGTCATCTGGCAGGCGCATCACATGCTGGCTAAGGTGCACCTGAAGCAGAAGAAGACAAAGCAGGCGACGGAAGAAATGAATAACGCAAAGAAGGTGTTTGATATCATCGTAAACAACCTCGGCGATGAATTGAAAAAGATATATTTCAAACGAAAAGAGGTGGTTGATTTTCAAAAAGGTTTGAAGAGAATCACAGGAAAGGCAAAGAAGAAAAAACAATGACAAAGAATAAAGAGGTTGAGTTATCGCCGGAGCGTCTGAAGATCCTCTTCCAGATCAGCCAGCGCATTAACAAGATCAGCGATATCAAGATACTGCTGGATGAACTTCTGCATACGGCGATTACGAGCATTGGCGCTGAACGGGGCATGATCATCCTGACCAATGAACGCGGAGAAGAATATCAGACAGTTGCCTCTGAATCACTCAAGGGTGAACATAATGTATTCAGCACGAGTATCGTTCAAGCGGTAATCAAGGATAAGAAAATGCTGCTCAGCGAGGATCTGCGCACTGATCCGCGTTTCAAGGATGCCGAGAGCATCAAGGGACTCAATATACTATCCTGCGTATGTGTTCCCTTGATAATACCGGGGCGGGATACCCCGCTGGGCACGCTGTATGTTGACCAGCGCATCTACGTGAGGACTTTCACACCTGAGGATGCGACATTCATTGAGGCATTCGCGAACCTCGCTGCGATCGCGATCAATAATGCTAAGCAGGTGGAGCAACTGGTTGGTGAGAATATCCGACTGCGCTCTGAGATCGGCAAGAAATATGAATTCTCCGGCATCATCGGTAAAAGCGAAATCATGCAGAAAGTGTTCCGGGATATGGAGAAGGTGATGAATGATAACTGCACCGTGCTCATTACCGGCGAATCCGGAACCGGCAAGGAATTGATCGCAAGGGCGATCCATAATAACGGTGACAGGAAGGATAAACCTTTCATTGCGATCAACTGCGGGGCCTTGCCGGAAACCCTGTTGGAGGCGGAACTATTCGGCAGTATGAAGGGAGCGTTCACCGGCGCGGTCGATAAAAAAGGATTGCTTCAGGCTGCAGACGGCGGCACTGTGTTTCTTGATGAGATCCCCCACACGAGTCATGCAATGCAGGTAAAACTGCTTCGTTTTCTGCAGGACAGGGAAGTAAGAAGAGTGGGTGGGATCAAGACGATCCCGGTGGATGTGCGGCTTATCTGCGCATCCAATCAGGACCTGCACAAGGCGATCCAGGACGGCAGGTTCCGGCAGGATTTCTATTACCGCATCAATGTTATAACAATTAATATTCCACCACTGCGTGAACGACGTGACGATATTCCCATACTGGCTCAACACTTTCTTGATAAATTTGCGAAGGAAAAGAAAAAGCAATTCACGCAGTTTGACAAAAATGCCCTTGATTCGCTTATACACTTTGACTGGACCGGTAATAATGTCCGGGAATTGGAAAACGAGATCGAACGCGCCGTGATCTTTGCGCCGGACCGTAAAACGATTTTGCTGGATGATCTTTCGGAAAAGATCCGGGAAGACACTGGTGCAGGTGAGTTTGTAACGGATTCCAGGGGTGCAGTACCGACGTATGAGAATTTTGAAAAGCAGTATATTAAGTCCGTTCTTGCCCGGGTCAAAGGGAACAAGGCAGAAGCTGCCCGGCTCATGGGCATACCGCGCTCCACCCTGCGCAGTAAGATGCGAAAACTGGGCATGGGGAAGTAACGGTCTTATAGTACCATATCGGTCTTATAAAACCACATAAATCAATAAAATATCACGTAATTCAGTGAAATAGTATAATTGGTCTTATTTCGCCATTTATTGACCGGTAGTTGTTCCACATCATGAAAAACAACTGATTTTTCGGGTGTTTTTATTACTTTTTTAGGTATGCTTTTTGCATATATATTAATGCAGAATTACTTGGAAAATCAAGTAGAATTGTTTGTAGCGAATGGAGGCTATATGAAGATAAATAGAAAGTGGTGTGGGCTTATGGTATTGGCTGTTTTGCTAACACCAATAGTTGTACATGGTTTCACCGTTGAAGTCATTGACATTCCCATGCGGGATAGTATTCTTCTGAACACAAGGATCTACAAACCTGACACGACCATCTTTCCACCGCCCTGGCCGTGTATCATTAGCCGGAGTATGTACGGAAATACATGGGGTGATGCATATACATGGACAGATGTATATGGCTATGCACTCGTTGGGCAGTGGCAGCGTGGCTTTGGCGCATCGCAGGGTATTCCAACAGCATTTCGCACTGATGGGTGGGGAGACTATTATTTTGGCGACCTCCGTGATGGCTATGATGCTATTGAGTGGATCGCTGCCCAGCCATGGTCAAACGGAAAGATCAGCATGTATGGGTTCTCAGGACCGGGTGTTGTCCAGTATCAGGCAGCCGGCGCACAACCTCCCCATTTAACCTGTTGCAATGCCGCTTGTGCGTTTCTGGATTATTACCATGATGCATGCTGGACTGGAGGTGAATTCAGGAAAGCATTGGTCGAGGGCTGGTGCAATATGCAAGGCATACCATTTGTAATCGATACGGTGTGCAATCATCCTAATGAAGATTCATTCTATATTTCCCATAATTTAGCCACCCGTTGGGATTCAGCAAATTACCCTATGTTTCATTTTGGAGGATGGTATGATGTTGACCTGGAAGGGGCATTGACAGCATTCTCCGGTCTCCAAGCACATCACCATAATCAAAAACTCTTCATCGGACCCTGGGGGCACTTGACATGGGGCTATAGGAGTATTGGAAATCTTTATTTCCCTCCAAATGCTCAAATGAACGCTGCCGGTTTCAGGCAATTTGATAAAGCGTGGTACGATTACTGGATGTTTGACAGCGTTAACGGGATAACCGAGCCGGCAGTCACGTTCTACCTCATGGGTGAGTGCGATTCCCAGGATACGACCTTGTGGAATTTCTGGGTGGAGGCGGATACCTGGCCATTGCCTGAAGTTCAGTACAAGGATTACTACATCCGCGAAGGCGGGGTGCTTGACACAATGCCACCGTCAATCACGGCGATCGATACATTCCAGTACGATCCAGG
>JAFGPO010000005.1 GCA_016936155.1 Caldifarciminota bacterium | reverse complement strand
TCTCCTCAATATATTTTTTGACTTCAAAAAGTGCTTTCATCCGTTCCTTCGGTGGAAGCAGCGGTTTGTAGTCGTCAGGAAGGATCTTTGCCACTTCGGGATAGGTACTAACTCCTGGTCCTGCGAGATCAGCCTTTTTGTCTTTCCCTGCCATCATTCACCTCCTTTGTGAACGGTTTTATCGGAAATTTGTGACACAACGTGTGTCAGTCAGTCTGTAAAATGTAATGGTCTCTATATAATACCCGGTAGCATAAACCTCTGTATTATCTATAAAAAATCGGAAATGTCAAGGGAATGTTGACTCCTGCTCCAGAGTGCGGTGACGTAGATATGGGCGAACGTCCTGAATGCCGCATATTCCCTGCTACCCTCCCACACTATGAATTGACATTCATGCATGATACTGTATAATGAAAACATGAAAGTCTTTATCACGGGGGCTGATGGTGCCCTTGGCAGGGCAACGCAGGAAACGCTGCGCCGGGAGCACATACAGTATGTGGCAACCGATATCGGACAACTGGACATCGCGAACTTCAAACAGGTAAATGAAACCCTGCTCAAGCACCGACCTGATGTGATCCTTCATTTTGCCGCGATCAGCAATGTTGATGCGTGCGAACAGCAAAAAGACCTGGCGCTGCGCGTGAATGCGCTCGGAACATTGGGACTCGCAATCATGGCACGGCGGATCAACGCAAAACTTCTCTATGTGAGTACGAATTTCGTATTCAACGGCACCCACGAGAAACCGTACGATGAGTATGCACCACTGAATCCCGTTAATGAATATGGACGCACCAAGATGCTCGGCGAGTACTACGTGCGCGATATCTGCACTGCGTACTACATTGTCCGCACTTCCTGGCTGTTCGGCCCGGGCGCCAAAACCCATATATCGAAGTTCCTGACCGCGTCCGACAAGCCGCAAACCCTTAATGCGCTGTGCGATCAGTTCGCCTCATTCACCTATACTGTCGATCTGGCAGAAGCACTGTTCACCATCCTAAAATCGGACAATTACGGCATTTATCACGTTGTGAACAGCGGCGTTGGATCGTGGCTCGATTTCGCTGTAAAATCCCAGGACATCATGAAATTCAAAACCGCGATCAATGCCGTAAAGACCGAGGAATTGAATCTTCCCGCTGCTCGACCGCGCTATGCACCGCTTGCATCAACTGCATATCCTTTCCTGTTCGGACATACACTCAGATCATGGGAAGATGCCCTGACCGATTTTTGTAAATACCTTACATCGCACATAAACCGCTGATATTCACGCTATGTTGACTTTTTGTCTGTCTGTTGTATACTGTCACTCACTATGAAAGGATTGATACTATCCGGCGGTTTCGGCACCAGGTTGCGCCCTCTCACGTACACGGGCGCCAAGCAGCTTATCCCGGTCGCCAACAAACCGATAATCCACTATGGTATCGAAGCGCTGGCACGCGCAGGCATCAAAGAACTCGGTATTGTCGTCGGCGCAACCTCACGAGAGGTTGAACAGGCAGTCGGGAACGGATCCCGGTGGGGTATATCGATCCAGTACATCCAGCAGGAAGCGCCCCTGGGACTCGCCCATGCGATAAAGGTCTCCAGGAAATTCCTCGGTAATGATGCCTTTGTCATGTATCTTGGCGATAATATCCTGCGTGAAGGCATCAATGAATTTGTGAAGAATTTCAATACGAACCATCCCCAGGGACTGATCCTCCTTACGAAAGTAGCCAATCCCCAGGAGTTTGGTGTTGCGGTGGTCGATGCACATGGTGCAGTCAAACAACTCATTGAAAAGCCGAAAGATCCGCCTTCGGATCTCGCTCTTGTCGGTGTATATATCTTCGATCAACACGTACATACTGCGATCGATAACATTCAGCCCTCGTGGCGCGATGAATTGGAAATCACCGATGCGATACAGTGGCTTCTCGATAACAACTACAAGGTCGAATCACACATGGTGCAGGGTTGGTGGAAAGACACAGGCAAACCTGATGACATCATCGAAGCCAACCTGCTCGTGCTGGAAGATATTTCACCTGCCCAGAACGGACAGGTGGAGGATTCAACCCTGACCGGACGCATACGCACCGGGAAAGGATCCGTAATCATAAAGAGTGTCATGCGCGGGCCGATCGTCATTGGAGAGAACGCGCGCATCGTGAACTCGTATATCGGACCATTTTCCTCGATCGGAAACAATGCGGTCATTGAGAATTCCGAGATCGAATGCAGTGTCATCATGGAAGGAGCACTGCTCAAGAACGTTGAGAAACGCATTGACCGCTCGATCATCGGCAAGAATGCCGTGATCAATGTCACTGATCAGTCACCGCGCACGCACAAGTTTATCCTCGGTGACCAGAGCTATATAGAGATTGCGAAATGACATCAACATTGCCGCAGAGGCGCAGAAGACCGCGGATTTCGCGGGAAGAATATTGAGGGATTGCAATGAATAAAAGCAAATTGATTGATGGAGTGTCTGCAAAGGTGTTAAAGGTCATCCCGGATGAACGCGGTCGGCTCATGGAAATTTTCCGGGCCGATGACGAGCAGTTCGAGAAATTCGGGCAGGTATATATGACAACGGCATATCCGGGCGTGGTCAAGGCATGGCACTATCACAAACTGCAGGACGACAATATGACCGTCCTCAAGGGAATGGTAAAAATCGTATTGTACGACGACCGACACACAAGCCCTACCAAAGGCATGATCAACGAGTTCTTTATCGGTGACCATAACCGGACACTGCTGCACATCCCGAAACTTGTATGGCACGGATTCAAGTGCATCACAGAACAGGAAGCAATGATCGTGAACATCGTCACCGAATGTTATAATTATGATACCCCGGACGAATACCGCAAGCCTGCACACGGTTCGGACATCCCTTACGACTGGGCGAGAAAAGATAGCTAATCGCGTAATGCCAAAGTCAACAATAAGATCCAAATGAATGATCAACATCAAACAACAAAGCAGATCAGGGTATCAGCGGATCAGCATGCAGAACACCAGCAACCCAGCAAATCAGATCTCACCTGGCGTTCTGATAATCTGATATTCTACTCGCCAGTAGCCTGATATCCCGGTATGCTTGTTATGTACGGTTCAGTGCTAAAACTTGGAATTCCATGAAGATCATCGTTACTGGCGGGTGCGGATTTATTGGCTCTAATTTCATTCACTACGTCATGCACAAGCACCCTTCCTATCATATTGTTAATATCGATAAACTAACGTATGCGGGTAATCTCGAGAACCTGAAAGGCGTGGAAAGGAAGAGCACGTATCGATTCATTAAGGCGGATATATGCAATTCAATAGCGATGAAAAAAGTATTCGACCATTACCGTCCACACGCGGTAGTCAATTTTGCCGCGGAGAGCCACGTGGACCGCAGCATCTCTGCGCCCGCAGTATTCGTAAAAACGAATGTCCTCGGTGTCAGCACCCTGCTCAACTGTTCGCTGGAATACTCAGTGCAAAAATTCCTCCATATCTCAACGGACGAGGTGTACGGTTCGATCCAGCGCGGCAAATTTACGGAAAAAAGCGTTTTGGAGCCTTCCAGCCCCTACTCGGCAAGCAAGGCGGCCGCTGACGCAATGGTCCTTGCCTATGTAAAAACATATGGATTGCCCGCACTCATCACCCGGTCATCGAACAATTACGGACCGTTTCAATTTCCCGAAAAATTCATCCCGCTTGTCATTAACAACGCCCTGAAAGACAAGAAGATACCTCTATACGGAGACGGCAGGAATATCCGGGATTGGATCTATGTTGAGGATAATTGCGAGGCGATCGATCATGTTCTGCACAAGGGAAGGATCGGCGAGATATACAATATCGGCGGACAAAACGAACGCGAGAACATCTTTGTGATCCGCGCAATCCTGAAGTCACTGCGTAAGCCCGCTTCCCTGATTGCCTATGTCAAAGACCGACCCGGACATGACCGGCGTTATGCCCTCTCCATCGCCAAGATCAAACGACATATTGGATGGACACCGCGGACGTCGTTTGAAAGCGGCATCAAGAAAACCATTCACTGGTATAAAAGCAATACCCCATGGCTTCGAAACACCGAAACCGGTGCATACCGGTCGTTCTACACAAAATACTACTCGAAGATGGGACTTTCCGAATAGCAGACTCAGTACACCACCTCGCCACACGCGAAAGGCCAACACTACTATCCCCTGTCGGGGAAATTCCAAATTTTAAATATCAAATTCTCGACAAATTGAAATTACAATAACAAAAAGGTAATTAGGTAACTGGAAAATATGCGTTGTTCGGTAATTCAGACCGCCCGATAAATCGGGCATATACAGAACTATGGCAGCATATCAGCGGATCAGAATACCCCACACACCTTATTCCTAACCACACCTATTGCGCCATTGTATATTCTATTCCCGTAGTACAAATCTCTTTATTCTTCTATTCTCACAAGCGCCTGAATAGGTGTCAGGGCACGCAGCATGCAGTAGACCAGCACCCCAGAATATCAGCTTTTTAAACCTGGTTTGCTGATAATCTGATAGTCTGCACGCTGATACCC
>JAFGPO010000052.1 GCA_016936155.1 Caldifarciminota bacterium | reverse complement strand
TCGCTACTACCCCCGGTGAAATGAACGATCGCGCCGATAAGGCCGAGATCGGTAACGAAGAGAAAATAGAAGATGCCTTTTTCATCGATGAACGTTTGCAGGAGCAGGGCAATGACGGCAAGAACGAACGAGGTCAATATGACATACCAGAATGGTGTCGGTATGTCATGAAATACAGGATATGATGATACCAGCAAAAAAGCAACGACCAGTGGATGTAAAATGATCAGGCCGGTTTTTTTGCTGAAAAAGCCGGTATAATGCATTATGCTACATTTCCCCTATCTCATCCATGAACACAAGCGATCGAGGGGGCAGTTCGATCGCTTGTGCCGAACCGGTTTATTCGGTGATCGTACCGGCCAGCTGGAAGATCGGCAGGTACATTGAGATCACCAAGAAACCAACGATACCACCCAGAACAACCATGATGATCGGTTCGAGTGCATTTGTGAGGTTTTCGACTGCCTGGTCTACTTCGGCATCGTAAAAATCAGCGACTTTTGCAAGCATATCATCAAGACCTCCAGACGCTTCGCCGATCGCGATCATTTGAGTAACCATGGGTGGAAAGACCGCGGTCTTGGACAGCGGATCCGCTATGTTCTCGCCGCCCTTGATCGATGTTCGAGCCTTCAAGATCGCATCCTCAATGACCCAGTTTCCGGCACTGCGTGCAGTGATCTCAAGCGCATCGATGATCGGCACACCGCTGGAAAGCAGTGTCGATAATGTCCGCGAAAAACGGGCGATCGACTGCTTTTTGATAAGATCGCCAAACACCGGAGTCTTAAGGAATATGGGGTCCATCGCGCGGGCACCGGATTCGGTCTTATGCCATCTTCGAATGATCGTGAAAAGCGCGATCAGGACTATGACCGTAGGCAGACCGTATATCTTGAGGAAATTCGACATTTGCATGACAATTCTGGTCATCATCGGGAGTTCCGCGCCAACGCCTTCGAACATGCGGGCAAAAATCGGGATAACGAACAGTAACATGATCGCGATCGCACCGACCGCAACGATCGAAATGATCGCCGGGTAGATCATCGCACCCCGAATTTTGCGCATTAAGGCTGCGGTCTTTTCAAGGTAGGTCGCAAGACGCATTAAGATCACGTCGAGCGCACCGCCGGTTTCACCTGATTCCACCATGTTGACGTACAGGTTGTCGAATACCTTGGGTTGACGCCGCAGGGCGTCGGCAAGGGATAAACCACCTTCTACGTCACCACGCACCTCAGCAAGTACGCGCCGCAAGGCCTGGCTTTCGGTCTGCTTGCCAAGAATCTCAAGACAGGTCAAAAGCGGCAGACCTGCGTTGAGCATGGTGGAGAACTGCCGGGTAAAAACGGATAATGCACGTCGTGATACGCGGCCTCCAAATAGAGAAAGCCCCTTCTTCTCTTCCTTCACCTTGATGGATGTGGGGATAATTTTCTTTTGTCGAAGTGCAGAAACTACATCCGCCTGTGAGCCGGCAGCAAGCTCTCCGCTTGCCATGGCTCCGGATGCTGTTCTACCTTTCCAAACAAAAGTCGGCATTTCACCTCCTAGTTATTTTATTTCGTCACCGTTGTCTTCTGTTCAACCATATGCTCGAATTCTTCGATGTTCGGCGTGTAGTCGAATGCGGTTTCAAGCGTAATCATACGCTTTGCATACAGGTTGTAGAGTGACTGGTTCATCGTTTGCATGCCGTATTTTGCTCCGGCTTGTATGGTCGAATAGATCTGGTGTTCTTTTTCATCTCTGATCAAAGCACGGATCGCGGGTGTTGCAACCATCACTTCGGCTGCCAGTACGCGCCCGCCGCCTATTTTCGGCAGCAGCTGCTGCGTGACCACGCCTTCGACCACGAATGCCAACTGTGCTCTAACCTGCCCTTGTTGGTGGGGCGGAAAAACGTCGATGATACGGTGGATCGACTCGGCGCATGAATTCGTATGCAGTGTTGCCAGGGTCAAGTGACCGGTTTCGGCGATCGTGAGCGTCGTACCGATCGTCTCAGGATCACGCATCTCACCCACCATGACCACGTCGGGATCCTCCCGTAACACGTACTTGAGCGCATTGCCGAACGATTTCGTATCACTGCCTACCTGCCGTTGATTGATGATCGCCTTTTTATGGCGGAACAGGTACTCGATCGGATCCTCGGTTGTGATAATGTGGCAGCGCCGCTCGCTATTCACCTTATCGATGATCGCAGCGAGCGTGGTTGATTTACCGCTACCGGTCGGGCCCGTACACAGGATCAAGCCCTTTGGTCTACTGGCTAATTCCTGCACGACCGATGGGATACCTAACTCCTTAAAACCACGAATTTCAAACGGGATGGTCCGGATAGCACCAGCAACGCTTCCACGCTGCTGAAAGCAGTTACCACGGAAACGGGACAGGCCAGCAATACCGAATGAAAAGTCAAGTTCCCACTCCATTTCGAAACGTTTTTTCTGCTGATCGTTCAAGACGCTATACACGAGATTCTGGATCAGTTCCGGGGTCATGATCTCATAGTTCGTAGGTACCAGGTCACCGTCGATCCGGTACATCGGCGGAGCCCCGGTTGTCAAGTGCAGATCGGTTGAGTTCCGTTGCACCATTTCCTCCAACAGTTGTTTCATGGTAACTGACATAATGCCTCCTTTAACGCACGAACATCATTAAAATGATGCGGTCTCGCGCATCAATTCCTCAATGGTGGTGACACCCTGTTTGATCTTGTCGATACCGTCATCCCGGAGCGTTCTCATGCCTTCCTCAATCGCCAGTTTCCGGATATCGTCCGCTGATTTTCCTTTGAGTATCATGGTGCGGATCGTCGGCGAAATCGGCATGATCTCATACAGTCCGATCCTCCCTTTATAACCGGTTTGATTGCAGGTTGAACAGCCTTTTCCCCTGAACACCTCATTGTTCTCGAACGTACCAGGTTCGATACCTGCTTCTTCCAGCAGTTTGTCACTAACCTTTATTTTTTCCTTACAACTCTTGCAAATACGACGGACCAGACGCTGAGCCTGGATCAACACGAGCGCGCTCGATACAAGATACGGTTTGATACCCATATCGATCAAACGGTTGACCGTTGTCGGAGCGTCGTTCGTATGGATCGTTGAAAATACAAGGTGACCGGTAAGAGCGGCGCGGATCGCGATCTCCGCGGTCTCAGAATCACGGATCTCTCCGACGAGAATGATATTGGGTGCCTGACGCAGGAACGCACGCAATGCATTTGAAAAGGACAATCCGATCTCTTCATGCACCTGGATCTGATTGATGCCGTGCAGATTATATTCGACCGGATCCTCGATCGTCATGATCTGCCGGTCCGGCTTGTTCATGCGCGACAGGGTTGAATACAATGTCGTCGTTTTTCCCGATCCGGTCGGTCCGGTCACGAGCACGATACCATACGGGCTCTCGATCGCCTTCAAGAATATTTTGAGCGGGCCCGGTCCAAAACCGAGTTTTGCCAGATCGAGCATCAATGAACTGCGGTCAAGGATACGCATCACCACTTTTTCGCCATAAAGTGTCGGGATCACTGATACACGCAAATCGATCATCTTCTCCCCGACCAGGATATTAATACGACCATCCTGGCACAGCCGGTGCTCTGCAATATCCATTTGTGCCATCAGTTTTAAACGGGTGATAATACCGGCTTTCAGGTTCAAAGGCGGCGGCTGTTGTTCGGTAAGCACACCGTCGATCCGGAAACGCACCCTGAGCTTCTTTTCAAAAGGTTCCACATGGATATCCGATGCCTCTTTATGCACGGCATCAGCAATAAAAAAGTTTACAAGACGAATGACCGGCCCGCCTTCGGCATCGGCACGGAGTTTGGTCTCTTCGAGATCCTCTTCGAATTCAGTCTCGAGCAATTCCATGTCCTCGACCCCGAGTTCGCGGGTCGCAGCGACATCTTCTTCTTTAACCTCGGCGATCCCTTTTTCCATGGCATAGTAACGGTCCAGGGCTTCGCGGATACTCGACTCGGCCGCCAGCACCGGGTTGATCTCCATGCTCGTGATAAAACGCAGATCCTCGATCGCCGAGATATCCGTGGGATCGACCATGGCAACGGTCAAATACCTGCCCTTGCGTTCGACGGGCAGGACCTCATAGTGGTATGCTTTGGCAGCCGGTATCAATTCCAGTACTTCTTTCGACGGAATGATATAATCGACATCCACCACCTCCATGCCATAGAGGTTGCTCAGCTGCGCCAGGAGTTTGCTTTCGGATACCATTTCCAGCCGGTTAAGAACGCTGACCAAACGCTGGCCGGTTTCCCGTTTTTCCCGCATGGCTTCACGTAGCTGGTCTTCAGTGAGCAAACCGTTCTTCACCAGGAACGTTGCGAACTTCTCTTCCATTATGCCACCTTTGTTTCCCGGATCACTTCTTCGATCGTTACAAGACCCTCTCTCAGCTTTTTCAAGGCGGCCTCATGGAGCGTTATCATTCCATTTTTGACCGCCTGTTTCTCAATCTCATTCGATGTTGCTCCGGCAAGGATCAATTCACGGATGCTTGAATTGACGATCATGTTCTCGAAAACCCCGACCCGTCCCCGGTACCCTGTACCGCGGCAATGCGTGCACCCTTCTCCTTTAAAGAATTTAAAATCGATATTTTTTGGATCCAGACCGGCATCCATAAGGATCTCATCTGGATAGGTGGTTTCAACGCGGCATTTGTCACAGATCTTACGCAGAAGGCGCTGCGATTCGACCGCAAGGAGCGTGGATGCGATTAAAAACGGTTCAACATCCATGTTCACGAGCCGTGTGATCGTGGCGGAAGCGGAATTAGTATGAACGGTTGACATGACAAGGTGACCGGTCAATGATGCACGGATCGCGATCTGCGCGGTCTCAAGGTCACGGATCTCACCGACCATGATGATGTTCGGGTCCTGCCGAAGGTATGAACGCAGAGCGCCCGCGAACGTCAACCCGATCTTTTCGTTCACCTGCAATTGATTAATACCGTGGAGAGAGTACTCGATCGGGTCCTCAGCAGTCGTGATGTTGAGCCCGGGATCGTTGAGCTCGGTCAAACCGGAGTAAAGCGTGGTCGTTTTGCCCGACCCGGTCGGTCCGGTCACAAGGACGATGCCGAAAGGTGTTTTGATCGCCCGTCGGAACGTGCTGAGGGTCTCTTCGTCGAAGCCGAGCAGGTCAAGATTCAACTGGATCGTGGATCTGTCGAGCAAACGCAGGGCGATTTTCTCGCCGAACAGCGTCGGCACAGTGGAGACCCGGATATCGATGATCTTGTTATGGATACGCGCTTTGATGCGGCCGTCCTGAGGCAAACGTTTCTCCTCGACCTTCAGTTTACTCATGACTTTAATGACCGTTGCGATCGCCCGGTTCATGCGCTTGGGCGGTTTCATCATCTCGTGCAGGATACCATCGATACGATAGCGTATCCGCATATCTTTTTCATACGGTTCAATGTGAACGTCGGAAACGTTCATATCGACCGCATCAGTTATGATCTTACCCGTGAGTTTTAATGCCGGACCGCTGTCGCTGTCGTCCACCACATCCGCGAGATCATCTTCCCTCTGCGCCACGGTCATGTCCTCTTCGCCGTCAGTCAATTGTACGCCGGCCTCTTTGTGATCCGTCATTTCGAGCTCGTACATCACATCGGACAGGAGTTTCTGGACATGGTAGTGGTCCTGAACGACCTTGAGGATGGCTTCTTCAGAGGCGACGACCGGTTTGACTTCATACCCGGTCGCGAACTGGATATCCTCGATCGCGGCGACATCTCCGGGATTGATCATGGCAACGGTCAGGGTATGGCCGAACCGGGAAACCGGCACGATCAGATACTTGCCGGCAAGATCGCTGGGTACCAATTTCAAAAGTGAATCATCAAGTTCTTTATTCTTCAGATCAATGGATTTTACGCCGTAATGCTTAGAAAGTGCTTCAAGAAGTTCGGCTTCGCTGACAAAACCCATTTTGATCAATGTCGTACCGAGGCGCGCACCATCCTTTTTCTGTTCTTCGAGCGCCTGTTCCAACATCGACTGGGTGATTTTCCCTTGATTAACAAGCACTTCCCCCAGTCTCATAGTAATATAATATATATAATATAGTTTATTTGTCAAGAGTTTCCTGTGGCTTCTTCGTGTTGTGGCCTTCGAGTTCGTTAATCTGGGACTTGCGGTATTCTCGTTTAGCGCGTTAGGTTCGTTGAGTTCGTTCATTTCGTTAGTTGCGTTATTCTCGTTATTTTCGCTACTTTGTCATCCTGAGTGCAGCGAAGGATCTCTGTCCTTTGCAAGGACATACTTGTCGCGGCTTGAAAGCCGCTCCCACATATTCGTTAAGATCATTGGTTGCTTTGAGTACGTCAGTCTCGTTTTTATTATTACTAACGTTTTTCTTTGATTATTCAATTATACAATTGCGTAATAACGCAATAACGAGAGTCATTCAGTCACCTCATTACGTATATATTTGTTTGGAATTTGGCTTTCCCTCCTTGCTCTTCTTGACTTTATGCGATTAACACCTATAATTTTTTATGTGTATATGTCTCTTATCGGTCCTTTTCTGTGCTCCCCTGCACTTGCATGAAAATGCACTCGTAACCAAACCGGTTATTGCTCATGATCCCTGGTTTTCGCAGGACAAATTCATGCATTTCTCAGTGAGCGCGGCCCTCACAGGATACTCATACTATGCCTCGATAAAACATCTGGATATGGA
>JAFGPO010000004.1 GCA_016936155.1 Caldifarciminota bacterium | reverse complement strand
GGGAAAACTCTCCCACAAAAACCAGTGCACGCAGTGGAAATATAAAATTGCAGCGGTTTGATCCATCACCCATTTCATTGTTCATTGTCCGATAAATCGGACATATACAGCGGCTGCAAAAATCGTGTATACCATAATTCCCCTGTCCCGTCCGAACAAGAGAAGATATTGATGCAAGTATTTTTTGTGATGACACCATGAACAACAGGGGCGGCAGAGCCGCCCCTGTCACTTGTAATGAATGTCTTTATCGTACGATGAGTATCGATTCAGTATGCTGCACGTTGTCGTGTTCGATCGTGATGAAGTAGATCCCGGCAGCGAGGCGGCTCGTGTTCACAGTGAGCACACCCGTACCGCTGATCTGACCGTTATACACATCATTCACCAGCGCGCCCGCGACATTGAACATCCTGATACTCGCATGGCTGCTCGCGCCAAAGGCATAGTTGATGATGGCACGGTCTTTAACCACAGTGCTGTTGATCCAGATACCGTTCCCCACGGTCTCGATCTTGTTCTCGGCAATACCGACCACGGTGGTCGAACCTTCGTACGGAAGGTAATTGAACGCGGTTGCGGTCACGTACATGGTTCCTTCGCTCTGCGGATTGATCGTGATAACCACCTGACCGCTTGCATTCGTACGACCGGTTTCATGGATCTCTCCGTCCTTATACAGACAGACCAGGGCATCGTCAACCGGCACACTTCCATTCGTCACGTTCACGGTAAAACTCTGCGAACCGCATTGGATCTGGCTTGAGTGGGTGGCTTGCAGGGCAATGGGAATGCTTGTATAACCGTGCACTTCAGGATCGCCGAGCAGGTTGAGTTCACAGCCGCAGTAGTGCCAGACACCCCATCCTCCCCAGATCGCGGCGCGCCAGTGAATCACTGACTGGGCCTGCGCAACACCGATCCAGAGCGTATCATCGACAAAAATGCTAAAGAAACTCGTGTCGATGTGTTCGGACGGCCCGAATGACGGCGGTTGACCCCAGCCATAACGGCAGTTGAATATCGCGTCAATGGCTGAATACGCGTTGTTCGTGATCAAGCGCTCGGCAAAACAATCATCGTTGCCATCGAAATTACCCGGATAGCAGGCGATCGAATTCATGATGAATCCCAGGGTATTGGTCAAGTAAGGCACATCCGAATTCGTGAACATATTGGTGTACTGATTATACACACCAGCATCATTGCCATGACCGCACGGATGGCCAAGCTGTGGTCCGTTGCTGTTGATCCAGTTCCGTGTTGCGGGCGCACTCTGTTCCTCAAGCTTGCCGCTTGTAAACCCGACACGCGCCATGATGGTGTCGATCTTATTGTTGCAGTAACGGCCGTGATAGTTCAGATTATACCATAGCCACCCGGACGGCAGCACCACTTTTTGAATACCCGCGGTCGGCGGGTTCTTCTCAAAGGTCTGCAGCTTGGTCCAGTAGCTGGTCACCTCAGTGGAATTGTCCACGGGAATGCGCCCCACGTAGATATCATGGTACGCATCAGGCTGCTGTGTTCCCGGCTCACCGTACTGGTTATCATTGTCCAGGTCCCAGTCGGAGATGTCGGCGTAGTACCAGTCGCACGCTAAGGTGCTTGGCGACTGCCAGGCATTGTAGCAATCACGTTCCGGCACGGTTGCGACATCACCACCGAGCACGGCAAAGACCAAACCCTTGTTCGTATAGTAATCCGCGAAAAAGTCCTTGATCCGCGCCTGCGTATCAGTCCCGTCGTACCCAGTGTAGTTGGACGTGATCCACGATACGGTGATGATCTCCGCGTTATACCCTTTCTTGGTCTTCCACAGGCGCATCGCCTCGAAATCGGACTGGAAACTGCCGCCGATCACGATCGCAAAGTTGACATCAGTGATCGCGTCCGCCCGGACATTCGGTTTGAATTTATCGATATCCTCGGGATTAGACACCAACGCCTTGATCGCGCGTTTTGCCACGTCATACTGGCGCTCCGTGATCGTCTGCACGGGATGAACACCTTCTTCATAGGTGATCCGTACAGTCATTTCTCTGGTTAGCTCAAGCTGCCCCTGGGACGGTATGTAGTGCATTGGATACAGGTGCATTTCACAGATACGAAAACCGGTTTTCATCCCGGTTGGATAGGTGACCAGGTTCATCGCTGGATAGGGATCCGAAGATGTATATATCGCCTGATTTGGCGGTGTTACGTCGACTTCAGTCATCATTGAGAACGCGATCGGTTCCTGTCCAGGAAGCAGTGTATGGGTGCCATCAAAGACATGCATATCGCCTTCAAGCACCTCGATATTGGTTACCTCGGCCGAGGGTGGAATGACAAAGTGGTGGATCAACATCGGCATGACCGGCTCACCGGGATTAACGAGCTGATCCGCGCCATCAATCTCCACGATCGTATACTGATTGTAGTTCTTGAAATGTACATCATCAGCATTGATCGTGATCGTATGATTGATCACCCCTGCCCACAACGGGAGAGTTAATACCAACAGAACACCCAGTTTCTTCATAGCATATCCTCCTTCTAAGTCTCTCTAGTGCATTGACTTAAGTATCGCCAAAATACCAAAAACCTCCACCTAATGCTTATATATAAATATAATTATTAAAAGAGGAATG
This sequence comes from Caldifarciminota bacterium, assembly GCA_016936155.1. Lineage (GTDB taxonomy): Bacteria > Hydrothermota > Tepidihabitantia > SM23-42 > SM23-42 > JAFGPO01. Next base: position 2,775 of record JAFGPO010000004.1, on the reverse strand, counting down.
TCAATAGCCAAAAGATGGTGCATACTTCAGCACAATAGAGGCAATACAAAACATTTCGGTTCAGGATGCTCCGCCTCGGTAGAGGCTGCTTCGCCCCGTACCATCACCTTCTGCATAGGAACGCGCACTGTGTAAAGGGGCTGTATCTGTTATATTCAAAGAATATAATGAACACACGTCCTATGCGACGGGGCTGCGCAAGCGGGAATAAACAGATGCGAAACACTACAAAACCGCGACAGAAGGCACTAGACCGTAAGCCGAAAGATACCGCGTAATGCATTCCAGGCAGACAGCACCTTTCGTCTGTTGACAGGCGCGGGGTGCTCAATACAATACATCATGCCTCTGGCAAAGACGACTGAAGCGCGCGCGTTGAACAAAAAAATAGTTAATATTCTCGCCGTGATACTTCTGGTTGCGTTCGCGTTTCGCTTCATACACCACCTTGAAATGCAGGCTCATGATCCGATCTACGAGTATCCAATCATCGATTCCAAAGAGTACGTCAATAATGCCGAATATATCGTCGAAACTACCTGGCTCGGTCCGTCCTGGCCATTTTTCCACCCCCCGTTCTACACGTATGTTCTCGCCGCCATATTCTGGCTTTTTGGAATATCGATCACAATTGTGCGCATTCTCCAGATTCTGCTTGATTGCGTTAATATCCTCCTTTTATTCCTGCTCGCCCGCAAAACCTTTGATCCTGCAATCGCTCTGATCAGCTGCGCACTCTATGCGCTGTACATACCGCTGATCCAGTTCAGTGTTGAATTGCTCCCCCCGGTTCTCAGCATTTTCCTTTTATTGGTCAGTGTACTATCATTATTAATTTATCTTGACCGTGCCCGGACCAGTACACGATCCCTGTGGTGGCTGTGCATTGCCGGCGCGAGCTATGGCCTGCTTATTATAACCCTGCCTAATTTTCTGGTATGCCTGCCGATCATCGCCATCCTCCTGTATTTTTTCATGCACTGGATCGCCATCAGACAGCGCATTCTGCTCATCGGCGTATTTTGCGTGCTGGCAATGATCCCGGCGATCGCCACCACGGTGCGCAATATCGCATATACGGGTGAAAAGGTCTTCATATCGTACAATGGCGGTGTCAATTTCTATATTGGCAATAATCCCGATATATACACGACTGTCGCAATACCGCCGGGTGTTGAGTGGGAAAAATTCACGATGATCCCCTATGAACGCGAACGCATCGAGAACTTTGCCAGAGCCTCTGCGTACTGGTATCAACAGGGGTTCACGTACATCATGCAGCATCCGTTATCCTGGCTCTGGCTCATGGTGAAAAAAACGGTTTTGTTCTTCAATGCCCATGAATTCCCCCGTAATTTTGACCTTGCTTTCTTTGGCCGCTATTCTGCGATCATGAAACTGCCAATCGTGAAACTCAATGTGCTTTTGGCGCTTGGCATGACCGGCATGATCATTATCGCGGCGCGCTGGCGTGCCGTAATAAAAAAGCGCGCGCTCGTGCTCATCGGCGCGATATTTTTCAGTTATGCGCTCTCGATCATTCTTTTTTTCATTGCCGCGCGCTACCGTCTGCCGCTCGTCCCCTTTTTGACCATTTTCGCCGCGTACGCCCTCCACCTTCTTTTTCGCAGCAAAAAACGCGCAATAACCATACTTATTGCGGCATGCGCGCTCGTGCTCTTCTGCCTTGTCAGCGTTCATCCGTTCGCGCACACCCATCCGTACACGATACCCGTAACCAAAACGTATGCGTTGATCGGCGCTACCCTGTTCGATCAGGGCGATAATGAACAGGCGTACGAGTACCTAACATTAGGGCTCGAGGAGCCTGCGGATCGATATACCTATGATCTTCATCACCAGCTGGGACTGCTCCTTTCAAAGCAAGGGAAGACGGATCAGTCCATTGCTCACTATCGTTCCTCCCTGGAGCACAAGGCGGATAACTTCGCAGTGTGGAATGACCTTGCATCCGAGTACATGACCGCCGGACAGCTCGACTCGGCGCTTGTCTGCTACGAACAGGCGCGCCAGCTTGCACCGTGCTGCGCAAAGGTTTACCTGAATCTCGTGGAGGTATATTTTGCGGCGCAGGAATATGACCGTATCATCCCGGTACTGGAATCGTACTTCCATGCCTGTCCATCACCCCACCCGATCATCAGCTACACGCTCGGTAAATTCTACATGCAGATCCTCCACGACTGGGACAAGGCGATCTTTCACATTGAACAGGCGATCGGGTATCCGCACGGGTTCGAACTGACTGTCGATGTGTACAATAACCTTGGCATCTGCTACTTTTACAGGAACGAATTCGATAAGGCAGACCGCACCTGGAGAAAAGGCCTGCGATTGGACCCGGACAACGAATCGATAAAAAACAACCTGAAAAAACTCGACGCACTGAACAATTAATGAAAGTTGCGAGTGTTATATCAATAGTGGCAGAGTTTACTCTGCAAAACCGCGCAGCATACCAAACTATTTGTCGAGCAGGCTCGGCCGCTACAGTTTTGTCATCCTGACTTGAGTAGAGTCAAAGGGGAAGAATCCCTATATTTCAGCCCCGGCTCCCTTCCTTTGTCGTACAATCCCTTCCACACGAAGTTTGGCAAGGATAAAATTGATTCTTCGTCCCGATGCGCTGCGTCCCGTAACATAACATTTATTAGGCTCTTCGCGTAGTCGAGTGGGTCATTTTATATCTCCTTGAGCATACAAGTAAGGATTTTCAAGCGGAGATATTCCTCGTCTCTTAAGCCGTAAGCCCTT
>JAFGPO010000003.1 GCA_016936155.1 Caldifarciminota bacterium | reverse complement strand
CTCAAATTTCTCCATCTGCGCGGTGATCTCCTCGACCATCGTTACGATCTCCTTTTTCAACTCGTAGGGCTTGGGCTCCTCATACGGGACGAACGAAAAAAGCAAAATGAAGATCACGAGACTGGAAAAGATGCCCACCCGCAGATAGACTCCGTATAATTGTTTATGGTCGCGCTTCATGTTTTCCTCTCTGTTGCGAACGTGATCCTGAATGCCTTGGCTTCTTTGAGCTGATCGAGAATAACATCAACCGTACCATAATTCACAGATTCGTCGACATTCATAATCGTGATGAGATCCGGGTTATCCCATATCTTAGGGGCAATTCTCGATGCCACCATGTCCTCACGAACAATATTGTCATCGATGTACACCTTGTTATTTACGTCCACCCATATATAGGTGACATTCCGTCTCATCAATATCCGTTCCGTTGATTTTGCTTGCGGAAGCGTGATTTTCAAATGCAGGGTTGTGGCCCGGAAAACCGTTGTCACCATGAAGAACAGAATGAGAAGGAACGCGATATCCGCGGTTGAAGCAGTCGGGATCTCGGTTGCGGTACCAGCCCGTCGAATAATGCTTTTTCTCATTATTCCTCGCTTGTTGGTATGAGACTTATCTTATTCGCTCTGAGCTCTCGGCCATCCTGGGTAGTAACCTTTGCGAGTTTGATCCGATCCAACGCCTGCACCATGCTGTTATACGGTGCCTCTTTGCTGGTGCGCAGCGAAACGACCAGAAGCGTATCACGCTCAAGCAGTTTCTCTTCAAGGATGTCGGTGATCCTATCGAACTCACCCGCGGTGAGAAATTCGTTATAGCCGATCGCTTTCACGTTCGCTTCGCCCGCCGGGTTGATCGCGATCGTTACGATGTTCTCTTTGACGACAGTCACTTTTTCTTCAGTAGAGGTTTTTTCCGGCAGGAGCATTTTTAGACCTTTATCCTTGGTGAACACCGTGGATGTAAGAAAGAAGATCAGGATCAAAAAAGCCACATCGCCCATTGACGCGGTCGGGATCTCAGATTCTTGGTCTTTCTTCTCCCGCAGCAACATTACTTTTTCCTTTTTGGATACTGCTCGATCAGATAGTCGATCAATCCGCTTGCCGATTCTTCCATATCCCGCGTATAACCATCCACTTTTCCAGCAAGCAGAATACGGATAATCGCGAGCGGTGTCGCAATAAGGAGACCCCACTTGGTCGTAATAAGTGCGGTCGAAATACCACTTGCCACGACAGTCGGTTCCACTTCACCGGCCATTGCGATCGCGGCGAACGCGGTGATCATTCCCATGACCGTCCCGAGGAATCCGAGGAAGGGCGCAACCGTAGTCAAACCACCGAGCAACGCCATACCCCGGTCCAGAAAGGCCAATTCGATCGCAGCACTTCTCGTAACCATTTCTTCCATAGGGTCTTTCCCCTGATGGGCTTTTTCCAACACTGACCGCAGGATCTTCGCGACCGGTGCAGCTGTCTGATCGCAGAGCGCAATACCGGCATCAATGCCTTGAGAATCAATGATCGACGTAAGTTTCTCCAGGAAACTACGCGGATTTAACCGCGCGCGGATATAAAGGCTGTAGAGCCTTTCAAGAATCAAACCTATACCAAGTACAGCACACAACAGCAGAAACCACATTACAAAACCACCGCCACCTTCAGCACCAAGCTGAAATTCCCGTATCATATAGATCCTCCTTTCTTTAGCACGTAATTATATATACACGGAAAGCAAAGTCAAGTTTGCACCTTGATACCCGTTGAAATACACCCCGGTATCGTATCTTGGCCCTACTTGGAACTGGCTGAGTAATAGAGAATCCCTCCAATGATCGCAAAGATCCCTGATCCCAAGAGAAGAAAACTCTCGATCCGGGCAAGACTCAGGGAGCCCACGATCAATTCGAACAAATCTGCCGGCCCGGCAGTCCCCAAGAGCGGGAAGTAAAAAAGCATACGGTAGATATGAACAACTGCGAGGATTATCAGACACAGGCTCGCAATGATCGGGAGTATCCATATACCCTTTCCTTGGATGAGCACGAGCAGACGTTTGATGATCAACCCGAAAATGACCAGTGAGAATATCGTGAGTAAAATCGCTACAATGAACATGATTTCGGCAGGTATATCAGCTCTCATTTCTAACCTCCTTTGGTCACTTTAAAGAAACGAATGTTGGCAGAGAGAGAGAGAATACCCGATATCAAAAAAAGACCGTACGCGAGATAATTCGTGCCACCTTTAGGTAACATCATCTTTCCTCCAAGGCCACAGAAATAAAGCTGTATCAACGCAAAGAACAATATCCCGGTCGGTGCGATCATCATAAACTGCCAGTTGGTCTTTTCGCCGAGAACGATCTCGTAGCGCCGCGCAATAATACCCATCACGATAAACGCCAACCAGAGCAGGACCGCTCCCAGCACCAGAAGGTAATTAGGTATAACGACGAGCGCTTGATAGGTCCCGGGATCGATGCCGAACGGTGCCATTACAAGAAAATAATGGATCATAATTCCTCCTCACCAGAACAAATACTAAATTCTACTATCGAAATTCTGAATAAATCCCAATTCATAAACTCAAAACAAAAGAAGCTTGAAGCATTGAATTTCGTACTTGTTTAGGTTTCAGTATTTCGTTTTTAGAATTTCTCATTTCAGTATTTCCAGTAACTTGTTCGTCATGTCACGGCCCTTGGATGGTCCGATGATCATGCCGGCTGCTTTACCCAGTGCGAATACCAATCGGCGCGCGTCGTCATCAAAGAGTTCGCTCACATTGATGCGCTGCGCCTTCAGTTGATTCTTATAGATCCGCTCGGTAAAATCGCCGAGGAAATCTTTCATTACCGCCTTCATGCTGTCGAGTACATTCACTTCGAGTTTGACTTTCTCTATTGCCTTCGGAGGTTCGATTGGTTTTGCTTCAGGCTCAGGTTTTGCTTCCACAACCGCTTCTTTTTCGATCTCTTTCTCCACGGTCGTGACTTCCTCGGGCGCGGCTTCTTCAACCACCACCTCTTCGACTTCCCCCTTGACCGGTTCCGCCGAAGGCGCAGCAACCGGTGCCTGACCGTGCAATTCCTGCAACAGCGTGCGCATCGCGACGATATCTTTTTCCTCACCGCGCGCAAAGAGCGCACCGGCGAGCTGATCGTCGCTGAGCGTCAGGACCAACCCTTTACCTGAACCCATAATCTCGAACCCGTCGATCTTGATGTCACCCACGGCACCGATCGTCTCGAAGATCACGGTTGCCATCTGAGATATCTCTTTCGAAAGCGTTGCGCCGCTCTGGGCGATTTCAACCTCCCCCTTCCTGGTTGCAATGAATGGACAGGGAAGCCCTTTCTCCTCGTATGAATTCAACGCCGTGCGGTCCATACTACTTCATCCTCTCGATAACCGCCTGCACTTTTGCGCGCGCCTGGGATGAACCCATCTCTTCGACCGCCTTCTTTACCAGAAAATCAATGATCGAACGCAATCCCTGGACAAAATCGTCTTCTTTATCCTCGGGTGGCTGGTCCTTGAACGCCAATTCATCATTGATGATCCCGATGAACGGCACGATATCACCGCCCAGGATACTGATGCCCTGGTTGAGCAGATCCAGCCAGTGCTCACGCTGCCCGTCACCGCCGAATTCAGCAACAAGATAGTTGATCTGAAGGATTTTGGAACTGATGCTGCGCGGCAAATCGATCTTAGGTTTCTCTTCTTTTTTAGTGAATGAAGCCTGAATCCTCTCGATGATCGCAGTCGGTTCGGTATCGCGCTCGACCTCCACGCCCAGATATTTCGACTCAAAAGGAAAAATGACCAACCGGTGCGACCCGTAGCTCAGGGCGATGATCTCGATAGCGCCGATATCAAGACTGTCCCGGATCACCTCGCCCGCCGAGGAAAAGAACGCGGTCAGATCACCAAGGGCAACCGTGGATGAACCCTTCACCTCTTCGATCGAACCATCCTCTTCCTTGATCAGGGCGTAGCCGATGATGCCGGGAACCTTATCCAGGGATTCCATACACTTGTGACCCCTACATGCCTTCGACTTTCTTAACGAAGGCTTGCCATTTCTTACGGAACAACATCTTGCCATACATCTTCAACCCCTCGTTCTCAATGTATATTTTAAAATCCTTGATGCTATCAAAAATATCGTTCGCGGGCAGTTCTGCCAACAGCTGTATACTCATGGTCTCGGGATTAACATCCACCGAATCGACAACGCGCCGGTTCTTTTTTTCCACATCACCCCATTGCTTAAAGAGTTCCAATCCGTTCTTGCCAAAATCCTTAAACACGATGCGCAAAAATGCAGCGAGTTTCTCCATGACCCGAACCGCTTCTTCGGGATCGTAGATCAGTCCTTTGTCTTTAAGCCACGTGATGGTTTTCGTTGCCTCATACCCGCCGATCTTTGATTCGACGATCACGTCACCGAGTGTGCGCTTGCCATCGATCAAGGCAAGTATCTGCCAGTCAGTCCGGCGAAGTGCGACCGCAGATTCAAGATCCCGCGTTGATTTCGCAAGAACCGTATTCATGGGCGGCAGTTTCTGGCGTATTTCTTCGTACTCGATACGCCGCTTTTCTACATTCTCGGTCAGTTTTCCAAGGTCCTCTGAGATTGTCTGCTCTGGTGAAGTGGTCCCGATCTCGAAACGGCCGGTCTCAAGTTCCATGAACGACAGGTTCAGGAGCGCTTCCATACCCTTGTCCACGCCATCGCTGGCATGGATAACGAGCCCCTCTTTTACAAAGACCTCACCGGATACACTCCCCTTTACCTTGAGCACCCCGGTCTTCTTGATGTGCGTGAGGAATTGCAGCACATCGCCGATCGTGAACTGCTTTAAATTTATTTCAAAGCCGAACATCAGATGATCCCCAGCCAATCATGAAGCAGAAAAAAGACCCGTCCGATAAGAAGCGAGATACGCGCCATGACCGTATACCCGAAATGGGCTCCGAACGAAACCATCATGAACCATATCCCGATCTTCGCGGCCAGGCCAAGCGCGCCCGTGTGCGGCTTGCTAAAATAGAAATAAATAAGGGTAAAGAGAACACCCAATATGATGAGTACATTACTGAAGATCTGGAATGGAGGAATGCCTTTCAATGGGAGGAAGGTCGCCTGCAGCTGCGGCAGGATGTCTCCCTGGACGATCTGAAGAATGAACAGGGACATGGAGATCCCCATGGTGAAGGTCAACGGGATACGAACCAGCCAGGTGATCTTGGGAACGAGCGGCGCGAACATCATGAACCCGACAACGACCGGAATGATATACCATAGATTTCCATCCCGGAACAAAGGCAAGAATAAATTAGGGAGCGCATAGTTGAACCAAAGATACACGGTCCAGTATCCCGCAGAAACGCCAATAAAAATATGCTCGGCAGTCTTGTAAAAGGGATTATCCTTATATAGGAAGGAATATATCGCTAACGTAAGAAAGGCAGCGATCCAGATCCCGATCGTCGTAAGCATTATTTGCCTTTCCTCCGTTCTCGAAGAAGCAGAATATTTCCTATTATTATAAAGATCACGATAAGAATGTGCGCGATCGACTGGGAATCCATCCCCGCTGTTGCCCGGTCTTTGCGATCGAGCAGCGTTTCGTATTCTGCCGCTCCTTTCAGGCCGCCTAATAATCCCAGGAGCTGACCAGAACTGAGGTATGGATACTGACGGGGCGCTGAGATCGCGGTCGTCGAACCAGCGATCGGAGTTCCGAACCGCGCGTTGAAATAAATGATCCAATGCAGGATCCCGGGGTCCCCGGCGGAGAAAGTCATGACAAGATCCATGTCGCGCGCATTCTTGACCGCTCGTCCCAGGGGAAAAGAATCGATCGGCACACCGGTATAGTCGGTCGTGACAACGTCAGCCACATTGCGCCCGAGCGTAAGGAGCATTACCGCCCCGCCCGGCTTATACCCGATATTTATATAGTCGACACCATATTCTTTATTATACTTAGGCGCGACATCCTGAAAAGCGATATTCCCCAGCGCAATGCCTGGCGCCCACAAACCCATCATGTATACTTTGTGATTTTTACGAAAACAGTGATCAAGAAACGCGAGGGTGGCTGGATAGAGTTCAGCCTCGCTCCCTGGATCGTAATCGATAGAAACAACGATAATCGAGCCCTCGGGCATGGATTCGATCTTATCATAAACGCTTTTTACCGGAGCCGTGATATCGACCGGTAGACCGAGCGGTACGATCAAAGGTATGATCACTGCCAACCCGATCAAAAGAAAAATGATCCGTCGATCAACGTTCGCGATTCGGTCAAGAAAATGCATCTACTCCACTCCTCGCTCTAGACCATATTGAGCCTTCTCTTCACCTTCGCGCAGATTTCTCATGCATTCTATCATGATCAGTCTTTTCCTCCCATATAACTGCGCTCTATACCGAGGATCACGCGCAGCGCCATGGAGATCATACCGAGATCGATACCGAAGATGATACCCCGCTTCGCCGCGGTGTTCGGGACGCTCATGATCCACTCAACAAGATCAGGGAATCCTTTCCATATCCATACGCCGATCGGCACCCGGCCGATCATGACGAGTGCCGCCGCGATGAGCAGCAAGGTTGCTTCGGGATTCCGCGCACGGAATGCGCGGAAAGCAGCCGAGGCGACAAAAAAGGCAAGTAAAGAGAATACCGTGGCACTCAAGGGGATCTGAAAATTCGTGAACAGATACATGAAGACTCCGCCATCGGTTCCGCCCGCGAATCCCGCGCCCAACATAAAAGCCAGGAAGAACAACAGAATAATGCTGTACTGCCAGTCCCGGCGTTTGTGCTGTATTCTGAGTACGTTAATGCGGATTAAATTGAAAATTCCGATGAATACAAAGAACGCGATGACTCCAAGGTACCAGGTCTGCAGAGTCTGCGACGCATCCTGAAACCACCGCACCGGAATGAAGAACGCGATCAGCATGAAAAATCCGCATCCAAAAACGATGGCCAACGGTATAGTTCTTTTCATCAGTGCACCGAAGTGAACAGGTTATAAAATGACTGAATACCAAAAAGGTTGGCGATCACGCCCATAATAATAACAAGAACGAAGATCAATTTCCCCAGATCCTGTCCTTTGAGCGACCCTAATTGGACGGGTTCCTGTGAGAGATAGGCGCTCGCGGCATATAGTTCCTCTCCAAGCAGTGTATAGTCACATGCGGCAACAAAGAACGGGAGTTGATCCGGCATCGCGGTCCCGGCGATCTGTATGGCACCGGTCGCATGACCGGTCTCCGCGAGGATCAATGACTCAGCGTAGAACACGCCGAGATAGAAATTGGTCGCGGGCTTTTCCCGCAGCATGATGCCGTCAACACCGGACACATATCCGAACTGATCATCGGTCAGGTACCGGATATTATCGGCATTGAACCAATCCGGACGACCGACTTTCATTGCTGCTTCCTTGACGACCTGCTGAGCCATACTCATCGCCATTGCACGGGCGGTCGGCACGTACAGAGTGGTCCCGTACGCCGCGGTTTTTTCTGCGATCTTGGAAAGGATACTCATTGATGCGATGGTCTGTGGATCGTCGATATCCATGATCCCGGGAACATAGAGAACGGGTTTTCCCATCTCCGTCGCCCGCCCGATCGCCTCATCCATCGCGGTCAATGCCGGGATCTTTCTGATGAACAGCTGCTGGCGTTTCGCCAGGCTGATATACAAAAGGATTGCGGCAAACAGGATAATGATCGACATGAAAATATTGAGCCGTCCGATATTGAACAACTGAACCGATGCGCGCGCGGGTCCGGCGATATTCGACGTTATTTCCCCGTCAATGGTCTGGGCTTTTACCTGATAGAAGTATGCCTGGCCGGCAACGATCGCAGTATCCTGGTAATCGGTCCGTCCGACGCGCGCCTCGCATATCGTCGCGAACACTCCGTCCGGCTGCTCACTGCGCAGGATCGTGATCAGGGTATATTCTACATTCGTTTGCCAGGATATGGTCACGCTCGATCCGTCATCATTTGGTGTGTCAAAGGCTTCGATCGTGATCCCCTGCACAAACATCAAGAAAATCAGCAACATAGCAAATAATGATATACACAATGATGGGGATGTCAAGAATATTGTCACTACTATATTAGGAAGGAATTTGTCGGTTCCAAGCGCCCGCGACCTTGACATTATGGATAATATTCATACACTTAGCAGGTATCGATCACCCTCATGGGGCAGCGATGCGAGTTTCATCTTACGGCGTCGATTTTCGGTACCGACACAGGGATCCCGGCACATGCTGGATCGCGTCCTGGCAGGTCAGCCTGCCTTACCGATAAAAATCGCCCATGGTTCAAGGAGGTCTAATGGAGTATTTTTTAACTGAAAAAGAAAAACAATTACAGCAGAAAGCGCGGACGATCGCCGAAACGCTTGTCCGGCCGGTCCGCGATGAATTCGATATCAAAGGGGAATTTCCCATGGACCTGGTCAAAGAAATGGGACAACAGGGCATGCTCGAGATCTTCATACCAGTTGAATATGGCGGCACGGGCGCCAGGATCATGGATATGTGCATCGCGGTCGAAGAGATCTCCCGCGTTTGTGGGGGTGCGGCGACCGCGTATGCGGTCGGCGCCCTTGGGAGTGGCCCGATCTCGTTCTTTGCAAGCGAGGAACAAAAAAAGAAATATCTGCCATCGATCGCAACCGGGGAGAAACTGTGCGCTTTTGGTCTCACTGAAGCACAGGCTGGCAGCGATGCGGCGAATATCCAGACCACGGCGCGCAAAGAAGGGGATTACTACCTGTTGAATGGCGTCAAACAATTCATTTCCAACTCGAGCGTGTCGGACGTGTTCACGGTCCTCGCTGCCACTGACAAATCGCGCGGCGCACGGGGGATATCCGCGTTCATCGTGGAAAAAGGCTTCCCCGGTCTTTCCTACGGCAAGGAAGAGAATAAGTTAGGGATCAGAGCATCCGTGACCACGGAGTTGGTCTTTGAAGACTGCAAAGTACCCAAAGAGAACCTCATGGGAAAAGAAGGATTTGGCTTCATTTACACGATGCGCAATTTCGACCGGGCACGCCCTGGTGTCGGCGCGATCGCACTCGGTATTGCCCAGGGAGCGTTCGAAGACGCGCTCGATTTCGCCTATGAACACAATCTTATGGACGACCAGTATGTTCAGAGGGTCATTGCTGATATGGCGGTTGAAGTCGAGGCGGCCCGCGCGCTCATTTACGCCGCCGCGCGCATGATCGACAGCGGCGCTAAGGGATGCTCCAAGGAATCCTCCTTTTCCAAACTCTACCCGTCCGATATTGCGATGAAGGTAACCACAGAGGCGATCAAACTAATGGGACCGTTTGGCGTTCTGCGCGATCATTATGTTGAAAAGAGATTGCGGGATGCCAAGATCACCCAGATATACGAAGGAACAAATGAAATTCAGCGCACGGTAATCGCCCTGGAATTGACGAAGGAAGCGAGTACAAGAGCGAAAAACAAGGGGGGTGGACAGTGAATTTGAACCAAGAATGTATCATGTTGAAAAGCGAACTGAAAAAATTCAGCCAGCAGGTCATCCTCGACAAAGCCGATGAATTCGATAAAGCAGGCACGTTCCCGATCGATCACATTAAACAACTGGCCGACATGGGGATCCTTGGTGCACTCGTACCAGAAAAGTACGATGGTGCAGGGTTGGATCTTATAGGGTTCGTCGTGTCCCTTGAGGAAATGAGCAAAGTATGCGCTTCAACCGCAACTGTTGTGGCAACTCATAACGCGTTCTTCGTATATCCCATCCTCAAATACGGGGATGAAGATCAAAAGAAAAAATACCTGCCGGGCGCAGCGACCGGCGCGATCGTCGGCGGTTTTGCATGCGTGGAAACAAATGATGCCGGCGCAACGAAAGCAGGCGACGCCTATCTGATCACCGGCACTGATCCCCTTGTCTTCAATGCTGCTTCTCAAGGACCATTCACCGGATTCTTCCCGGTGAAAGATGGGGATTGCACTCTCCTTGCGTGCGTGGTCGATGAAGACGCAAAGATCGCCCGGAAAGAAACATCTGCGGTGCTCGGTCTGAGATCCGCCGGGATCAGGCAAGTCGTGTTCAATGATCTTACATTATCTGCTTCCAGTATCCTCGGGAGCCTGCAGAACGGTCATGCCGTACTCAACGCTACACGTGATTGTGCGGCTATCTGTCTTGCCGCGATCCTTGTGGGCATTGCCCAGGGCGCCCTTGATGAAGCGATCAAGTATGCCAGGGAACGCATCCAGTTTGACCAGCCGATCATTAATTTCGGTATGGTCCGAGAAAAGATCGCGCTCATGGCCATCCACATCGAAGCCAGCCGGCAGCTCGTATACGACGCGGCGCTCCTCTACGATGCCGGGAAAAAACTCCAGCCCGCGGCATCAAAGGCGAAATACCTGGCCGGGCAGACCGCGATCGAGGTAACGACCCAGGCGATCCAGATATTCGGCGGGTACGGCTACATGAAAGACTATCCGGTCGAGCGCTATTTCCGCGACGCGCAGGTGGTCAACGTGATCGGCGGGACGCCCGCAATGCAAAAGGAATTGATCGCGAAAGAGACGATCGGATAAAACCCATGAAAACCAGATAGTTGGATTGGAAAACAACATTTACCTGTTACCTATCATTATCATTTCAGTTGATACGGGTCATTGCCGGTTTTTTATGCCTCATTATCCAACTAACGATTTGTCATTATCCGGCTTGACCGGATAATCCAGAACTAACGTATCCGGTTGACACCCCCCTTTATTCTTTTATAATCATATGATGTCAAACGTCCTCGCCCTCGTCCTTGCCGGTGGTCATGTTGAGGAGTTGCTGTGCTTAACTGAAAAACGTGCGAAATCCGCCCTCCCGGTTTTCGGTATTTACCGTATCATTGACTTTGTCTTGAGCAACTGCATGCATGCGGGGATCGAGCAGGTTGGGATACTGTCCCAATATCGTCCGCACGGGCTTGTGCGCCATATCGGGAACGGCGAACACTGGGATTTTATCGGACGCCAGCGCGAGATCCGTATACTGCCCCCGTACCGCGGTTCGCATGGATCGGACTGGTATCAGGGAACTGCTGATGCAGTATACCAGAATATCGCTTACATTGAAGAGTATGCTCCGGATCACGTTCTTATTGCTTCGGCTGACCATGTGTACCGCATGGACTATCGTCCCTTTATCAAATTCCACCTCGACCATAAAGCGAAGGTCACGGTCTGTCTGACGCCGCAGCGCACTGCAAGCACGCGCTTCGGCTACGGTATCATTGAACACGATCGTCTTGTTGATTACGCCGAGAAACCAACGACACCGCTCTCCACCATGGTCTCCATGACCCTTTACCTCTTTGAAAGAAATTTCTTGATCGAGATCCTGAAGGAAAACGCGCAGGCACGTTCCCACGAGTTCGGAAGAGACATTCTGCCATCGATCCTGAGATCGAATGCAGTATTCGCATTCCGGTTCGGTGGCTACTGGGCATATGCCCGGACCATCAGTTCCTACTTCCGCACGAACATGAATTTGCTTGAAGGAACCTTTGACCTCGCTCAATGGCAGATCCGCACGAATCTCGCTGAACGCTCCAAACAAAGGGATCGAGTACCTGCGTACATTAATGGCGAGGTCATTGATTCAGTGATCAGCGATGCATGTATTGTTGAAGGTACTGTAAGAAACTCGATCCTCTCCCCTGGAGTGCGTGTTGCGCGCGGCGCCGAGATTATCGATTCGATTATCTTCCATGATACGGTGATCGGATCCAATGCACAACTAAAGAAAGTCATCTGCGATAAGGATGCAGTCATCGGCGACAATGTTTCTATTGGTCATGAAGGTGAGCATACCCCTTCAAAGGAATTCAAAGACCTCCTCGCCTCCGGGATTTCGATTATCGGTCGCACCGTCCACATTCCTGAGAATACTGCGATCGGCGCGAATACTGCCATCTATCCAGGCGCGCGCATCGATCGATCGAACATTGCGGCCGGGAGTACTCTGCGGTGAAAAAAGAGACGGTTGCGCTTCTGCTTGCGGGCGGAGTCGGCTCCCGACTCAACATTCTTGTCGGTCATCGCGCGAAACCCGCGATCGTTTTTGGCGGGATCTACCGCATCATAGACTTCACGTTGAGCACTATCGCCACGTGCGGCATCGATATCGTCGGAGTCCTGACCCAGTATAAACCGCTGTCTTTGATGGAACACATTGATCACGGCCGCCCATGGGACTTGTTCGGACGGACGCGGCTGGTTGAAATACTCCCACCCAAAACTGGTGGGGAGAGTTATGATTGGTACAAAGGGACCGCCGATGCAGTGTATCAGAACATCGGCTTTATTGAGGACTATTCACCGGATACCGTGCTTATCGTGAGCGGCGATCACATATACAATATGGATTACCAAAAGGTCATTGCCCATCATCAAGCAACCAATGCGGATGTTACGGTCTGTCTGGTCAAAGTCCCGATCACCCAAGCGCATCTATTCGGTCTTGCAACCCTGGGCAGAAAAAGCCGCATCCGGGCATGGGTGGAAAAACCACCAATACCAAAAAGCGACCTGGCGTCAATGGGCGTGTATGTATTCAAGTCCGACATTCTGAAAAAAGCACTGCGCAGCGCGGGACCGCGCAAAGGCACTGATTTTGCAAAAGATATCCTGCCGGCATTGATCCGCACAAAACGAGTATTCGGCTTTGTCTTCAAAGGATACTGGCGTGACGTCGGCACGATCGAAGCCTACTGGTCTGCGAACATGGATATGCTTAGTCCTGATTCTGGTCTCGATATTCGCTCCTGGAATATCAAAACCAACAACCACGCTCCAGGAGAAATCGGTGACCAGCCCTCTGCATATGTCGGTGCTCGCGCACATATTCATAACTCCATTGTGAGCCGGGGGTGCGTGATCAACGGAACTGTTGAACATTCCATACTCAGTCCTGGCGTACACATTGCTCCCGGTGTAAAAATTGTGGACTCAATCATCTTCCATAATACACGCATCGAAGACAACTGCATAGTTGAAAAATGTGTCATTGATAAAAATGTGATTGTCGAACACAGCACTCATATTGGCTATGGATCCTACGCGCGCAACCGTCGCTTTCCAAAACACATGACCCAGGGGATAACCATTATCGGGAAAAGGGCTCGTATAAAAAAGAACCTGAGAATCGGCAAACACTGCATCATTTATCCTGATATGGTGGTCGATGAAAACTGCCGATCAGGCACAACCGTATAGAACAACGGTGAGTCCCAAATCCCAAGCTCCAAATTCCAAAATAATACAGAGCATATCAGATTATCAGCGAGCATAATATCAGGCTATAAGAATATCAGAGGAAACAGTTTTTCTTGTTTTTATGGTCGATTCTGTTTTTCCAGTTAACCAGAATAACCTAAAGAAACAAAACAAACATGATAAACGTTTTCTTTTCCACCTGATCTACTGGTCTGCTGATTTCCTGCATGCTACCTGCCCGGTTACATAATGGTAATAGTGCAATGCCCTAAAAATATGTAGTATAGATTCCAAATCCCTGAACAGACAAATAATAACATGGCATGTAACGGGGCCTGCGCTTACACTCAATTGAGCTCCAGCACAAATATAATCATAAGCATATTTGTCATCCTGGAATAAAACTGAGATGTGACAAAAGGTGTAGCTGGGAATTAGGAGTGGGAGATGTCCTGATTTACTGATATGCTTTTTTAGATATTTCTTTCGAAATCCGAAATTCCAAATACTTAACCCCTCATTCAGCAAAACTGTGATTGAGACAAACCTTACCATTGACAAGCAACAAGTCTTTATTATAATTAAAAAGGAGGTAAGGCATGGCATTATCTGTATCGGATCATCAAATATTGAAATCATCTATGTTCAAGAAATTTAGGCTCTTCGCGTAATCGAGTGGGTCATTTTATATCTCCTTGAGCATACAAGTAAGGATTTTCAAGCGGAGATATTCCTCGTCTCTTAAGCCGTAAGCCCTT
>JAFGPO010000051.1 GCA_016936155.1 Caldifarciminota bacterium | reverse complement strand
CTGGACAAGAATGACCGCGCCTACCGTCCCCTGGTCAGCGATCCAGAACTTGACGTCAAGATCATGCGGCCCCAGAACATTCCCGAACTGATCGAATTAGGATCGCACGATGCGGGATTCACCGGGTTTGACTGGGTCGCTGAATCACAGGCAGATGTGGTTGAAGTCCTTGATCTGGGATTGGATCCGGTGAACATCGTTGCGGCGATCCCCAACGAAAGCAACCCACGGGACCTGCGGTCCCGACGCATCGTTGTCGCATCCGAGTACGAGCACGTGTCGAAGCAATTTCTCGATAACGAAGGGTACACGTATGTGTTTGTGCGGACTTACGGGGCGACCGAGGTATTTCCGCCGGATGACGCGGATATGATCATTGACAATACGAGTACGGGCCGCACCCTTGCAGAACACGATCTACAGATCGTTGCGACCTTGATGACCTCATCAACACGCTTCATCGCCAACAAGAAATCATACAATGATCCGGAGATTCGCGAGAAGTTCAATGAACTGCGCACCTTATTCAAGGCCGTGCTTGACGCCCGGTCCCGGGTCATGCTCGAGATGAATATCTCAAAAGAACAATTCAATGTTGTCATCAATGATCTGCCATGCATGCGCGCGCCCACTGTATCGCCGCTCCACAATGACCAAGGGTTCGCGGTCAAGATCGCGGTTCAGCGTGCTGAAGTAAGCAAACTCATACCCCGCCTCAAGAAACTCGGCGCAACCGATATCGTGGAGTATGAATTGCGGAAGGTGGTTGCATGACCTGCATTAAGCCTTCGGTTGAAAATCTGTCCGTGTACCGGGTCCCCCAAGATGGAACGGTGATAAAATTGAACCAAAACGAATCCCCGTATGACATACCATCTTCGGTAAAGGCGCGCATCCTTGAGGGGTTGAGTGCCCAGACATGGAACCGCTACCCGCGCGCGCGCGATTCGTCCTTGCTTACTGCCCTTGCTGACTATACAGGGCATGAGCCGGACGGCATCGTGATCGGGAACGGTTCGAACGAGATCATCCAGGCGGTATTCGCCGCCACGTGCGATTCAGGTGATCGTGCCGTCATGGTGAAACCGGATTTTGTCATGTATTCGCGCGTGGCCGCGATCCTCGGGGTCAGGGCGGTTGAAGTGCCGCTCCTTCCCTCGTTTACCCTCGACGTGGAGGCTTTGGTCGCCGCAGCACGGGGTGCGCGGCTCGTGATCCTCGCATCACCCAACGTACCGACCGGGATCCTTATCGAGCCGGTAGTGCTCGAGCGCATCGCGGCTCAGTGCCGCGGCATGTTCGTGGTTGATGAAGCCTATTTTGAATTCAGCAACATCACCGCGCTCGACCTGTTGCCGAAGTACGAATCCATGGTCATCATTCGCACGCTGTCAAAAGCATGCAGCCTTGCCGGTGCCCGGTTCGGGTACGGTCTGACCTCTCCGGCCCTGGCACAGAACATCGAAAAAGCGAAACTTCCATTCTCGGTCGGAGTATTTCAGCATGTTGCTGGCAAGACGCTTTTAAAGGAGCGGGCGTTCATTCAGGACGTTACGAAAAAGGTGATCGCCGAGCGTGATTGGTTATTCAACGAACTGCAGACCATTCCGGGGGTCACGCCGATACCTTCGCGAGCGAATTTCATGCTCATGACATTCAAAGACAGAAGTGCGCAGGATGTATTTGATGCGCTGTATGAGAAGGGCGTGCTTGTGCGCCATTTTAGCGTGCCTGAATTGCAGCACGCGCTTCGTGTCACTGTGGGAAACGAGAGCGAGAACAGACGGTTCATTAAAGCGCTGCGTAGTATTATGGAACAGGATACCGGGAGGTTATGATGAGAAGATCACTCGTAAAACGGAAAACACGGGAAACAACGATCAATGCCGGTGTACGCATCGATGGCACGGGCAGCGCCAAAATAGTAACAGGGATCGGATTTTTCGATCATTTGCTTGAGAGTTTTGCCAAACACGGGCTGTTCGATATTGTCCTGGTTGCAAAGGGCGATCTTCATGTCGATCAGCACCACACGGTCGAAGACACCGGACTTGCATTGGGAAAGGCGTTTGACCGGGCACTCGGTGCGCGTAAGGGTATTGAGCGCGCTGGCTGCTTTGTGTTCCCCATGGATGAAGCCCTTGCCTACTGCGCGATCGATCTGTCGGGTCGTCCTTTTTTGCGCATGCAGGGTTCGTTCCGCGGCCGCACAATCGGCGAACTGGAATGCGCGTTGCTCCAGGATTTTTTCCAGGGCTTTGCCACTGCGTTGAAAGCGAATATCCACATCAAGATCCTGACCGGGCGTTCAGATCACCACAAGGCCGAGGTAATGTTCAAAGCCTGCGCCAAGGCGCTGAAACAAGCATGTACGATCGTGCCCAGGGCGCGAAAGAAGATCCCCAGCACCAAGGGAAAACTATGATCGGCATCATCGACTATGGAGCAGGCAATTTGCTGTCTGTAAAAAAAGCATTCGATCATCTCGAAATTGATGCCTGCCTGGTGCGGAGGAAAAGGGATTGTTGTGGAGTTGAGCGTTTGGTTCTGCCAGGGGTCGGTGCGTTCGGCTCAGCGATCACTGCTTTGCAGACAAGCGGTTTGTACGATGCGGTTGCTGAATGGCTTGAACTACAAAAACCCTTTCTTGGAATCTGCCTGGGTTTGCACGTGCTGTGTACCGGTAGTTCTGAAACGAATAATGTGCCGGGATTCAATCGTATTCCCTGTGTTGTAGAGCGATTCACCCGACATAAAGTCCCTCAGATCGGTTGGAATCAGGTGAAAAAAATCCGTTCGTCTCTCTTGCTTCACAATATACCGGATAATGCTTTCTTTTATTTTCTCCATGGTTTTTATGTGCCGCTCCTTGACAAAGTGACCACAGCGAAAACAGACTACGGCATTGAATATACATCAGTGATTGAACAGGACGGCCTTTGTGCGGTTCAGTTCCATCCCGAAAAAAGCGGGAACGCTGGGCTGGCGCTCCTTCACAATTGGGTGGAGTTATGTTAGCGACCCGCGTTATTGCCTGCCTTGATATCGAGGGCGGCCGTGTTGTCAAGGGCGTTGCCTTCAAAGGGTTAAGAGATGCTGGTGATCCAGTGGAACGCGCGCGTCTGTACAATGACATGGGTGCAGATGAGCTCGTCTTTCTTGATGTTGGTGCATCATACAAGAGTCGGGAAATCCTCATTTCAGTAGTGGAACACGTATCGCAACAGGTGTTCATTCCATTGACTGTTGGTGGGGGCATACGGTCGGTTGAGGATATGCGTAAGGTGTTGTGCGCCGGGGCTGATAAGGTGGCGTTGTGTACTGCAGCGATCGCTGACCCTGGTCTCATAGATCAAGGTGCCAGCGCGTTTGGCTCCCAGTGTATCGTCATTTCGATCGATGCCAAGCAACAGGGAAATACATGGCATGCATACACCCATGGCGGACGGAATGATTCAGGACGCGATGCCGTTGCATGGGCGCAGGAAGCAGTCAAGCGCGGTGCTGGTGAGATCTTGCTCAATAGTATTGATATGGACGGCACGCAAGAGGGGTACAATCTTGCGCTTACCGCGGCTATATCGACTCAGATTTCTGTTCCGGTCATTGCCTCGGGCGGTGCAGGAGCACTCGATCATATGGTCGAAGCCGTGCAGCGAGGAAAAGCTGATGCCGTGCTCCTCGCATCACTGCTTCA
The DNA here is from genome assembly GCA_016936155.1 of Caldifarciminota bacterium. GTDB lineage: Bacteria > Hydrothermota > Tepidihabitantia > SM23-42 > SM23-42 > JAFGPO01. Next base: position 1,857 of record JAFGPO010000051.1, on the reverse strand, counting down.
TTTCAATACATATACCATAGAGGATATTAAGAAGCATTTAGAAAAGAAAGGGGTGTGCGTGAGATGGTAATCGCATCGATCGATCTTATGAATGGCAAAGCAGTGCAATTACGCCAGGGCAGAGAAAAAGTACTGGAGCGCGACGACCCGCTGTCTTTAGCGCGCGCGTTCGATATGTATGGCGCGATCGCCGTGATCGATCTTGATGCAGCGCAGGGCAACGGGGAAAACTTTGAATTGATACAACAGATCGTAAACATGAGTTCCTGTCGGGTCGGGGGTGGTATCAGAACGATTGAACAGGCACAGGTGTTGATCAATAGTGGCGCGCGCCGCGTGATCATTGGCTCCCAGGCATTTTTACATAACCAAATCAACCGACCATTCATGGAACATCTGAACCAGGTGATCGGGCAGGATCGTATCATCATTGCCATCGACGCGCTGCATGGGGAGGTCGTTACCCATGCATGGACTCACAAAACAGGGTTGAATGTGCTCGATGTCGTACAAAAACTGCACAATGTATGCGGGGAGTTTCTGTTTACCTGCGTGGAAAAAGAAGGCATGATGCAGGGTACTGATATCTCCATGGTCAAGCGATTGAGAGAGCAGACAAGCAACCGGATAACCGTGGCCGGCGGTATCAATTCGCTCGAGGAGATCACATTATGCGCGCGCCTCGGGGTCGATGTACAGCTCGGCATGGCGTTATACAATGGAACAATCGATCTGGGCGCAGGATTTATCGCTTCCCTGAACTGGAAAACAGAACTTCTGCCCACGATCGCCCAGGATGCGTCAGGTCAGGTTCTCATGCTCGCGTACAGTAATAAGGAATCTTTGGCTAAGACCTTTGAAACAAAAACCATGTGGTACTATTCCCGGTCCCGTGCAGCACTATGGAACAAAGGAGCGACTTCCGGCAATATGCAGCACGTGATACGCTTGCGCGCTGATTGCGACCAGGATGCGATCCTTGCGATCGTGCGCCAGGAGGGCGTTGCGTGTCATACAGGTCGGTATTCATGTTTTGGCGATCGTAAAGAGCGATTTCAAAGAGGGAGTGGAGAAAATGAAGTGTAAAGACGCGATACAGCAGGTCATCGACAAACAACATTTAAATTTGGAACAGGCATACCAGGTGGCCTCAGACATTATGAATGGCAATGCAACCCCGGCGCAGATCAGCGCGTTTCTTATTGGTCTGCGCATTAAGGGAGAAACGATCGAGGAGATCACCGGCTTTGTGCAGGCGATGCGGGAATTCGCCACTCCTATCCGGTGCAGCCGGACGGATGTCATCGACACATGTGGGACCGGCGGGGACCAGCTCAGTACGTTCAATATTTCCACGGCATCCGCTTTGGTCGCGGCTGGTACAGGGTGCGCCGTTGCCAAACACGGCAATCGTTCGGTTTCAAGCACGTGCGGGAGCGCGGATGTACTTGAGGGACTCGGGGTGCGCATCGATCTCACCCCTGAACGGATCGCGGAGTGCATCGATCAGATCGGGATCGGGTTTCTCTTTGCACCGCTGCTCCACAAGGCAATGAAGTATGCGATCGGGCCGCGCCGCGAGATCGGTGTACGCACGATATTCAATATTCTGGGACCATTAACCAATCCAGCCTGCGCGCAACGCCAGCTTGTCGGCGTGTTCGACCGGGAACTTACAAATCCGATCGCGCACGTACTCCATACATTGGGAACCGAACATGCCATGGTTGTGCACGGGCATGATGGTCTTGATGAAATTACCATCACCGGACCGACATTCGTAAGTGAGGTTCATAATGACAAAGTGGTTGATTATACTATTGATCCTGAGGATTTCGGGATAAAGCGTCAGACCCT
>JAFGPO010000050.1 GCA_016936155.1 Caldifarciminota bacterium | reverse complement strand
AAGATTTTTCCGGTGATTGAAAAGGTATATATGATGGGTGGGCGTTTCGAGGAGTGGCGTGAAGGGTTTGATCTGAGCAGGTGGCACCGTGCGTTCGCGGAGTGTGGTGTGGATCCGCAGCACTATCTTCAGCCGCATGAGGAGAACCCCTGGGATTTTATCGACACCGGGGTATCGAAGGAGTTTCTGAAGCGAGAATTGCAGCGGGCGCACGAAGGAGCAACAACAGAAAACTGTATGTACGGTAAATGCACGCAATGCGGGGCATGTGACGGTTCACAATCGCAATCCCGGGTGAATGACTCGGAGGCCTATGCGACATATGGACGCTATCCAAAGAGAAAAGGCAATCCTATTGGTTACCGTGTCGAATATTCTATCGGAGAAACATATCGATATGCCTCACACCTCGATGTAACCAGGACTATTTACCGTGCGCTTCGTCGTTCCGATCTCCCCATTCAATTCACACAGGGGTTCACCCCGATTCCCAAGGTTTCATTTTGTCCGCCCAAGAGTGTCGGTCAGATAAGCAAGGGAGAATATTTCGATTTCTGGCTGAATTCAGAATACTATGGTAATATCTCGATCGAACTTAACATGTGTTTTCCTCAAGGAATTCGTATCCTGGGGGTGCGCGCCGTACACCCTGCAGCTTCATCACTCTCGAGTACGATCAATTTGATCCACTACGAGGTGGAAATACAACGCGAGGATATCGTTACCTCGGCTGATCCGGAGGCATCACAGCCGGTGTACATCAATGCTCGATCAGGAATGAAGAACCTGACGGAAAGTATGGAGTCGTTTCAGTATGAGACCGGTATATTGAAATGCGGTTTGTACTTCGGCGGCAAGAGAGTGACGATTTACGAATTATTGTCACATGTTACCGGGAAAACGATCGAGGATGTGAAGACATATAAGGTAACAAGAACAACAATGTTTATAAAGAGAGATAGTAGGTTTCTATCTCCCATGGAGGCAATGTGAAGAAGAAAGACATCGTCATAAGCGTATCCAATATCGAAACGAGGATCGCGATCTGCGAGGACGGTGTGTTGCTTGAGTACTACCTTGAGCGGCCCGAACAAAACAGTTTGGTTGGATGTATCTACAAAGCAAAGGTGCTGAATATGATCTCGGGCCTTAAGGCTGCATTTGTCGATATCGGCAGTGACCGTAACGGGTTTTTACCGCTTAATGAGATTCCGTTCGAGGATTTTTCGGAGTTATTCGAAAGCGAGATCGAACTTGAACATGAATATCGTCCAGAGGAGATCAAACTCAAAAAAAACCAGGAAATCATTGTTCAGGTCACCAAAGATTCCTATGGAGTCAAGGGTCCCCGGGTTACTTCTTTTATTTCGATCCCGGGTCGTTATGTCGTCCTGCTCATCAATGCGAAGAATATCGGTGTTTCGCGGAAGATCAGGCACCGACGGGATCGGGATATGCTCTTTAAGATCGGCAAGCAGATCAAACCCGAAGGTATGGGATTGATCATCCGGACTGCAGCAGCACGCGCCAAACCCGATGAGATCAAACGTGAAGTTGAGATGTTGAGAAATACCTTCGAGAAGAACATGAAGCAGACACGGGATCCGGCACCCATCCTTGTGTACCGTGAACCGAATGTCGTGATCAAAACTGTGCGCGATCTATTCAACAATGAGATACGAAACCTCTTTATCGATTCAGAGGATGAATACCGTAAAGTACAGAGCTACCTCGGGATCGTATCCCCGCGTATGCGGTCGCGCGTCAAATTATACCGGGATCCACAGCCGATCTTTCAAAAATTCAACATTGAAGAGCAACTCAAGGACATTCAGGAACGTAAAATATGGCTCAGGAGCGGCGGATATATCGTGATCGATCAAACCGAAGCCCTGGTGACAATCGATGTAAACACGGGCAAATCATCAAAGGAAAAACAGGCGGAGAGGCTTGCCCTATCAACGAATCTCGAAGCGCTCAAAGAGATCGCACGTCAATTGCGCCTTCGGGATATCGGCGGCCTCGTTATTGTCGATCTCATTGATCTTGAAAAGAGGGAGAACAACAAAAAAATGCTCCGGGAATTCAGGTCCTTGATCCGTGATGACAAAGCCCGCTTCCGTGTCGGCGGCATCAGCGAATTCGGCTTACTGGAATTCACCCGGGAGCGTTCGCGGGCGAGCGTTTCACATACTCTTTCAGAACCCTGTCCCCTGTGCAAGGGGCGCGGTCGTATCAACAGCCGCCAGAGTACAGTGGGGTACATAGAACGCTGGTTCATCACGAATGGTGAAACGATACGGGGCAAGATGGTTGAGTTGAGGACCTCGCCGCGTCTTGCAGATTTTCTTTCCTTGCATCATACCGATACGTTGTCGCGGATTTCCAAGAAATATACGCTTATCCTGCGCGTGAGGGGTGATTATGCGATAAGCGATGGTGATTTCAAGGTGGTGGTGATATGAATAAACGATCTTCGCGGATTACACGTTTAGAAACCCTGTCAAGATTATGCCGTGGTGATATTGTGAAAATGACTACGATCGCTGGATCAGGACATCCTGCCGGTTCCATGTCCTCAATCGATATATATCTCGCGGTTTATACGATCGCCCGTGTTTCTCCGGAAACACGGGATGATCCCCGGCGTGACCGGGTGGTCATAAGTCACGGGCATACCTCTCCTGGTCTATATTCGTGTCTTGCGCGCTTGAAGTACTTTGATGTTCACGATGTTGTCACTACGTTCCGGCGCGCGGATAGTCCATTCGAAGGGCACGTTGTGCGGAATATTCCTGGTATCGATTGGTCGACCGGGAACCTGGGACAGGGATTATCAGCAGGGTGTGGGTGTGCTCTTGCGTCCCGCCTGCGCGGATATGGCTATCACACGTATGTACTCATGAGCGATGCTGAACAGGCCAAAGGGCAGGTTGCTGAAGCGCGTCGGTTCGCCGACAAATACGGGCTGCATGATCTGACCGTGGTCATTGACCGAAATCATTTTCAGATCAGCGGTCGGACCGAACAGGTGATGCCGGTGAACATCAAGGAAAATTACGAGGCTGACGGCTGGAAAGTCTTGGAAGTGAGCGGGCATGATTTCAAAATGCTCATCGATGCACTCACAGCAGCCCAGGCTGACCAGGACCATCCTTACGCCATCATTGCCCAAACAACAATGGGACATGGTGTTCCTTTTATGGAGAACAAGGAAGACTATCATGGCAAAGTTCTGTCCCGGGAAGAATGTACCCGTGCCCTTGCCGAACTGGATATTGAAGATGATATTGATCAGCTCCTCAAGGAACGAACGACCAGGGCGGTGGCGCCGTTTGTGCGAACCTCGATCGACTATCCCGGGATCAAGGTCGGCACGCCCCGGCTGTATTCCGAGAAGACCCATCCACGTGCTGCTTTTGGAAACGCCCTCATCGACGTTGCGATGTTGAATCCTGAAGGAATGATCGCTGTATTCGACTGCGATCTTGCCGGATCTGTGAAAGTACAGGATTTTGCGCGCAAGAATCCCACGTGTTTCTTTGAATGTGGTGTGAGTGAGCACAATGCCGCAACCATGACCGGGGCTTTATCCATCAATGGTGTAGCGTCGATATGGGCTGATTTCGGCGTATTCGCTCTTGATGAGGTGTATAATCAAATGCGGCTCAACGATATCAACAGCACTAATTGCAAGATCATTGCCACCCACCTGGGATATAATGTCGGGCCTGATGGGAAAACACACCAGTGTATCGACTATATCGGACTTCTCCAGAACCTGTTCGATTTCAAACTGATCATTCCTGCGGATCCGAACCAGGCCGATCATGTGACGCGGTACATACTGAAACAGCCGGGGAACTTCGTGGTTGGGTTGACACGAAGCAAGCTTCCCGTGGTCCGTTACGACAGCGGCGGGGTTTTGTTCGATGAGAACTACAAGTACACCTACGGGACGATCGATCTCATACGGGAGGGGTCGGACGGTGTTGTTCTAACGTACGGATCCATGGTCCACGAAGCGATGAAGGCGTGGGAGATATTGAAGAAAGCCGGTATCACGGTCCGTATCTACAATGTATGCTCGCCGTTGCATCTTGACAAAGATATCATTCTTGAGGCCGCTGAGACCGGGTGTATCGTAACCTATGAAGATCACGTTGTGCAATCAGGTCTGGGCGGCATATGTGCCGATATCATTGCTGAGAACAATGTATCCGTAAAATTTAAAAAAGTCGGCATACAGAGATACGGAGGTTCAGCAGATGCCGAGATGCTGTATACACAGGCAGGCATCGATGCGCAAGGCTTTGTGACTGTCATCAATGATATGATCCGCACTCGATCGCTGTAATAAGGAGGTTTTATGGAAGGAAAAACCCAATTGAACGTTTATGAAACCGTAAAGAAACAGTTCAATAAAGCTGCTGATATTATACACCTGGATCCAGAAATTCGTAAAATCCTGGCAATGACGATGAACGAGATCGTGTTCAATTTCCCGGTCAAAATGGATAATGGCAAGATCGAGATGTTCACCGGGTACCGCGTACAACATAATAACGTTTTAGGACCTTTTAAAGGAGGTTTGCGGTTCCATCCTGGAGTGGATATCAATGAAGTGCGAGCCCTTGCAACCTGGATGACATGGAAATCCGCGATTGTTAATATCCCATTCGGTGGAGCAAAGGGAGGCATCCAGTTCGATCCGGCCAACTATTCGAAAAGTGAGATCGAGAGGATCACCCGCCGATTCACGTTTGCCCTTGGTACGAACATTGGTCCGGAGTATGATATTCCTGCACCTGATGTGAATACGAACTCCCAGATCATGGCGTGGATGCTTGACACCTATGCTTCGACCATGCCGGCCCATGAAAGGCAGGCGTGCACACACGTTGTCACTGGTAAGCCGGTTGAGGCGGGTGGGAGCATCGGTCGGGACAAGGCGACAGGACAGGGAGTGGTATTCACAATCCTGCAGTGGGCTGAGGAAGCCAACTTCGATATGAAAAAAGCTACGTATATGGTGCAAGGATTCGGCAACGTGGGCTCCTGGGCATCACGTCTGCTTAAACCATATGGCGCGACATTGATCGCGGTCGAGGATAAAACCGGCGCGATCATATCTGAACACGGAATTGATCCGGATGCTTTGACTGAACACGTCCAGAATACCGGGGGCGTCAAAGGCTTTGCAGATAGTGAGGAAGTTGATCATGATACGATGCTTGCTATCGATGTGGATATTTTCATACCTGCGGCGTTGGAAAATCAGATCACAGCGAAGACCGCTCCGACATTGAACGTTAAGCTCATTGCCGAGGGGGCGAATGGACCGACTGATACCGATGGTGACCGCATTCTACAAGAACGGGGCATAGATCTGCTGCCTGACATTCTCTGCAATGCCGGTGGGGTGATCGTAAGCTACTTCGAATGGCTCCAAAACAAACGAAGCGAATTTTGGGATCTCGCAGAAGTCGATGGGAAATTACATAAGAAGATCATACAGGGGTACGAACTTGTTCGCGAGGCGGTTCGGGAATTCCATGCGGATTGGCGCACTGCCGCCTATATTGTGGCACTTCGACGTCTGGAAACTGTGTATAAGGACCGAGGTATTTTCCCGTAGAAAGGGAAAAGAACCATGATGATCCTTCTATGTTTGATCATGCAGAACCCGGGGTACCTGACCGTAACCGCGGATCAGGATGGTCTTCCTGTCTATGTTGACAATGATTCAGTCGGTGTAACGCCCCTCAGCCGGTATGCACTCTCACCCGAAGAATACAATGTCGGTTTTTTCCCCCAGGACAGTATTGAAGATGCATCCTGGCGTTTCAAGGAAGGTACAGTCAGCGCGCTGTGGAAACTTGCACGGTACAGCGCCGGTATCGTGAAAGTGAGGATCGCGCCGGACACTGTCGCGAAAATCGAACTGAGCTATGAAGATGTTGAAAACGCGCCACGAAGCGCCAAACTGAAAGTCACCGGCTGTCTCGGTAGTGTGTTTATTCTGGGTGTTCTAACAACGGTCGCCCTGTACGCGATATTCTGATTTATTACACTGCAAGGTGGAATTGCACGCCGCCCACTTCCGTTGAAAAGGCAATATCCGCGGTAATATTGGATTGTTCTCCACCGTCCACGAGTATTCTGAAGTATATAACGTGTCCGTTAAGGTAAAACCAGGTTCCATCATACCTCATGTGGTCCATGGCGCAGCTGGAATGAAATTTTAACCCGCTAACAGACCTGCTTTTATGACAAGGGAAAAATGTCTTTCATGATAGTGTAGTGTGCATCCTGCGATCTGCTTCAATCCGTTCCAGGAAAAGTGCAGGCACCGTGGTCGGGTAACGACCGCTGAAGCATGCAGTACAGAAACTGTGCGTTCCCTGTCCCACTGCCTTTTCTAAACTTTCGACCGTCTGGTAGAAAAGCCCATCAGCACCGATGTCATCGCGTATTTGATCGAGTGTGCGGTTACGGGCAATGAATTCACCGCGGGTCTGCATGTCGATGCCATAAACGCAGGGATAGTGCAGAGGTGGTGAGTACGATGCGAAGTAGACCTTGCGTGCGCCGCTTTTTTTGAGCAGGGCAATGATCTCACGAGAAGTGTTGCCACGGACTATGGAATCATCGACAAGAAGGACCTTTTTCCCCGCGATCTCGGAGCGTATCGTGTTGAGCTTCAGGCGCACTGATTCGATGCGCATCGCTTGATTCGGCATGATGAATGTGCGGTGTATGTAACGGTTCTTTATAAGACCTTCACGGTACTTCACATTAAGCACCTCGGCGACCATCTGCGCGGACGCACGCGCTGTGTCAGGTACAGGGATCACTACATCCGGTCTCAGACCGGTCTGCGCGATCTGCATGCCGAGTTCTCTTCCCAGACGCAAACGTGCTTCATATACGCCGATCGTATCGATTATCGAATCGGGTCGCGCAAAGTATACGTACTCAAAAATGCAAGCGGCTTGTTTTTTCTTCGGCGCCCGTGCGATCTGTGTGCGATGGAGATTATGCTCCATGTCGATGAATATCGCCTGGCCGGGTGCAACATCGATGATATCGGTGTATCCAAGAAGGTCCAGGGCCACACTCTCGGATGCCAGGCAATGACCGTGTCTATCTTTTCCCATAACGAGCGGTTTAATACCGAGGGGATCGCGGAAGGCAAGGAGTCCACGTCCTGCAAGGATGGCAACAACCGCGTAGCTTCCGATGAGCCGCTTATAGACACGGGCCAGAGCCTTAAAGAGCATGTCAGGCTTGATTCGTTGCATGTGGAGTTTCATGAGTTCAACAGAGAGGAGGTTCAGGATTACTTCCACGTCACAATTGGAATTGAAGTAGCGAAGCTCCTGCGTGATTAGCTGTTTCTTCAGATCAAAATAATTAACGAGATTGCCGTTATGGGCCATTGCGATTCCGTATGGCGTTGTGATGATAAACGGTTGGGCATCTTCTTCATGACCCATACCCACTGTCGGGTACCGGACGTGACCAATCCCGATCGTTCCCTTAAGGCGTTCAATGTTCTTACTGTTGAATACTGTAGCAACGAGGCCATTTCCCTTCTTGAGATGAAATTCGTTCCCATATGTTGCCACTCCAGCTGAGTCCTGGCCACGGTGCTGGAGTGTCATGAGTGCCGGGTAGATCCGGTGTATCGCTTGATCTTCGCCGATGTAGCCGATTATTCCGCACATATCAGGTAAATCCTATACGATTGCATATCAGGATACCAGGATAGCAGCAAGCAGCATATCAGATTATTAGAATACCAGGTATGTCTACCTGGTCCCCTGATGTGCTGGTATCCTGCCCCGTTACATAATGGTAATAGCCACTAGTCGGAAGAATAGAGCAGTATATGAACTTCACATCCCTGGACAAACAAATAATAACATGGCATGGAACCGTGGCCTGCTTGCTGATATTCTGATTTGCTGATGTGCGCCTTTCATAAGATCGATGCAGTATGCCACAGTTAAGATTTTGCTCACTGCAGGTTGTCGATCTTATTGAGCGCATTTTTAAGGAGGTCATAGGTATTGTTTAGGGATTCGATCACGACTTTGGTGTCCGCCAGAATGGGCATGTAGTTCGTATCTCCCTGCCATCGCGGAACAACATGCATGTGAACGTGTCCGACAACGCCGGCACCGGCCACTTCACCCAGGTTTACACCGATATTGAATCCTTGCGGTTGAAAAATGCTTTTCATTGCTTCCAAAGATCGGTTAAGGAGACGATGCATTTCAAGGATCTCCTCATTATCAAGGTGCTCAAAAGTCCCGGTGTGGCGAATCGGTGCGATCATGAGATGACCGCTGTTATAAGGAAATCGATTCATGATCGTAAATGCTCGATCGCTTCGCTCCAGGACGAATACGCGGGAAAGATCTTTGGCTTTCAATGCCGCGCAGAAGAAACAGCCTTTCTTTGTACTTCGTATGTATTCAATCCGCCACGGTGCCCACAATTTTTCCATTTTATATCCTCCACGTGGCTAATTCTTCGTTGGTCATGGGATGGACCTTCAGTATTTTTACGGATTTTTTGAACCGATAGGAGACCTCAACCGTATCGTCATCCTTTTTATCGCAATATCGGGCAGTTATCGACGCCGCCCGCTCCAGGTGCTTTTTCTTCCCCATGAATAAGGCATTGGGACTGCCCGTATCCGGTACATACATAAAATAATTCTGGGCTTGGATCATAGTTTCGATGGTGCTGTTTT
>JAFGPO010000049.1 GCA_016936155.1 Caldifarciminota bacterium | reverse complement strand
GGACCGCTGCTACCCGCCGGAAAACCGCAATCTCATGAATGCGATAATACAGAACGGTGCGGTAATTTCAGAATTCACGGTCACCACCCCGCCCCTGGCGCAGAATTTTCCAAAACGAAATCGCATCGTGTCCGGTCTGGCCCGCGCCGTGGTCGCGATCGAAGCCAAGGAAAAAAGCGGTGTCATGAATACAGTATCATGGGCCGCCAGCCAGAACAAGGATGTGTACGCAATACCGGGGAATATCTACTCAAGAACATCGTTTGGAACGAACCGGCTTATCAAGGATGGTGCAATACCCGTGACCTCAGCACAGGAAGTGCTGGAATTATGTGGTTTCATGCATAGCGGTCATGAAGAAAAAACAGTGCAGATCGAACTCAATGATGCCGAACAAGCAGTATGGCAACACCTGACCCATGAACCAATATACCTCGATGTACTGTCCGAATCGATCGCCCAACCTACAAGCTCTACACTCAATACCCTCTTGACCCTTGAACTCAAAGGACTCGTAAAACAGCTGCCCGGCATGATGTTCGTTAAAGCACTCGACCGGTGAATGGTCGTGCAGCATATGGCTTATAGCAACTAGCTTATTGACCGCACTGGCGCTGCGGTTCTATCTTCTGTATTGTAAATCTCAAATCGGGAAAACGGTCAGGTTCCCATTCTCCAGGAAGCAAGGTACTTCTTTTGCTCGGTCGTCAACCGGTCTATTGCTATCCCCATTGATTTTAATTTCAGCCGTGCGATCCGCTCGTCGATCGCGAGCGGCAGATTGTACACGATATGCTGTAGTTTCCGATTATGTAACAAATATTCAGCAGCAAGGGCCTGATTGGCGAAGGAAAGATCCATGACCATTGCTGGGTGTCCTTCTGCAGCCGCGAGGTTGACCAGACGACCTTCAGACAGCAAGTGTACCCGCCGACCATTCCGCAACGTATATTCCTCGCAGAACGACCTGACCATCCTCTTTTTCCGGGCTAGCCTGGAGAGTGCTTTTTTATCGATCTCGACATCGAAATGTCCTGAATTTCCAATGATCGCGCCATCCTTCATTTTCCGCAGATGCTCCCCGCGGATGACATTGATATCACCGGTTACAGTAATGAACACATCACCGACCTTTGCCGCTTCGCTCATCGGCATCACTGTATATCCATCCATCCGTGCCTCGAGTGCTTTGACCGGATCGACCTCAGTAACGATAACATTCGCACCCATTCCCTTGGCACGCAGTGCAAGGCCACGGCCGCACCAGCCATACCCGGCGACGACAAAATTACTGCCGCTGATCAGGATGTTCGTTGCCCGCAGAATACCATCAATGGTTGATTGACCGGTCCCGTAGCGGTTGTCAAAAAGGTGCTTGGTGAGTGAATCGTTCACTGCAATGATCGGAAACCGCAATACCCGGTCGCGTTCCATCTGCTTGAGTCGAATAACCCCGGTCGTGGTTTCCTCTGTACCACCCAGCACCCCTTTAATGCGTTTCTTGTGTACGGTGGAGATCAGATCAGCGCCATCATCAATCAGGATCTCAGGACGATTCTTCAACACCTGCTGCATATTCGCGTAGTATTCCCTCCGCGACTCACCATTGCACGCGAAGACTCCTATACCATTCTTTGCAAGAGCAGCAGCAACATCATCTTGTGTTGAAAGAGGATTGGAGGCAGTCAGAAATACATCCGCACCACCGCTTTTCAGAGTATAGAGTAAGTTTGCGGTTTCGGTCGTAATATGAAGACAACACCCGATACGATGTCCTTTGAGCGGTTTCTCTTTCTTAAAACGGTTCCGGATGAACCGTAATACCGGCATCATGGATTCAGCCCACTCGATCCTGAGAATGCCCTGCGAAGCCATTTTAATGTTCCTAACGTGAAATTTCATGATCCCCCTTTCATTGGCAGACAATCCTTATATTTATTTCTTATGGCGCTATTGATCACGATTCTGGATGTGTTCGTGCCTATAGACCGGCTTCCCGTTTGATCGCATCGGCCATATCACAGATCTCCCAGGAAAACCCTTCTTCCTCCCGTCCGAAGTGCCCGTAACACGCGGTACGTTTATATATAGGTCGGCGCAGGTTGAGTTTATCGATGATCCCCTGGGGGCTGAAGTCAAAGAGTTTCTTGAGAATCATGATGATTTTCGACTCTTCGAGCTTTCCCGTGCCGAACGTGACTACGTTTATGGACATCGGTTCCGCAACACCGATCGCATAGGATAAGGAAACTTCAACTCTGTCACACACGCCGGAGGCCACAAGATTTTTTGCAACATAACGGCACATATAGGATGCAGAACGGTCAACCTTGGTCGGATCTTTGCCGGAAAAACATCCGCCGCCGTGGTGCCCGATCCCGCCGTACGTATCGACCATAATCTTGCGCCCGGTAAGACCTGTATCTCCCTGCGGCCCACCGATCACGAAGCGGCCGGTCGGATTTATCAACATCCGCGTTCTCTCGTCTATTAATTCCTTGGGTACTATTTCATTGATCACATATTTTTTAATATCCTCATGGATCTTCTCGTTACTGACATCCATATGGTGCTGCGCCGAGATCAAAATAGAATCGATCCGGACAGGCTTGAATCCATCGTATTCAACCGTCACCTGGGATTTTCCATCCGGATGCAGGAATCCAACGATATTGTTCTTCCGTATCTCAGTGAGCCGTCGAACTAATCTGTGGGCCAGGAGAATAGGTAGTGGCATCATCTCGGGAGTTTCATTGGTCGCATAGCCGTACATCATACCCTGATCCCCCGCACCACCAATATCCACACCCATAGCGATATCTTTAGATTGTTCCTGGATCGCACTCACGACCGAACACGTTTCAGCATCAATGCCCATATCCGTATCCGTGTATCCGATCTCGTACAGTAATGATCGGACGACATCAGGGATTGATACGTAACAGGAAGTTGATATCTCCCCG
>JAFGPO010000048.1 GCA_016936155.1 Caldifarciminota bacterium | reverse complement strand
TCGCCCGGGTACACGATGACCCGCGGGCAGAGAAAACCGATCCAGAACTTCAATTGTTCGACGAATTGCCGGGAATGTGCGATGCCGCCGGTGATGATGATGGCATCGATATCGCCCTTGAGCACGACCGTATAAGCGCCGGCTTCCTTTGCGATCTGGTAGATCATGGCGCGGTATGCAAGGTCGGCTTCTTTGTCACCTTTTTTGATGCGGGTCTCGATCTCCGGTATATCGTCAGTGCCAAGGTAGGAAAGCATGCCTCCCTGGCGGTTGAGTTTCTTCTTCATTACATCATAAACATTGCCGTCAGCATATGCTAGTTTCAGGAGCGGCATGGTCGGCAGGGCGCCGGTGCGCTGGGGAGAGAATGGACCGTCCTCGTTCGCATTCGATGAATCCACCTGTTGTCCCTTCAAATGAGCGGCGACGGTGATGCCGGTGCCAAGGTGGATGATGATGAAATTGCATGACGTGTATTTTTTTTGCAGTTGGGCCGCGGCTTTTTTCGCGACCATGCGGACATTGAGGGCATGGCTGAGCGCCTTGCGTTTGATCTCTTTGAGCCCGGAATAGCGCGCGACATCCCAGAACTCATCGACTGAGACCGGATCGACAAAGAACGCTTTGATCCCGAGATTTTCTGCGATCTTGTGCGCGATCAAAGCGCCAAGCAGCGAAGGGTGTTCAGACTGGTAATTGCCCGTATGTATATCTTTGATCAGGGCATCATTTATTTCGTAGGTGCCGCTTTTCAACGGCTTGAACGGACCTCCGCGGCCCGCGACTGCGGAGATCAGGGAGGTATCTACCTTCTTGTCTTTCAGAAGGTGCATGACTGTTTTCGTCCGGAAATCATACTGGTCAATGATCGTGCGAAAGGCAAGCAGATCTTCCGCATTGTGACGGATATTCTCTTCAAATATGGGATGTTCGTTCTTATAGAGCGCGAGGCGTGTGGAACCCGCGCCAGGATTAATGACCAGAATGTGATGATCCATCATGCCTCCTTATGTTCACAGGTAAGACACGACAATGATACACATACATGGGTGCAAGTCAACCGCGAATCCATTGACCAGAAAGTGGTTTACAGTATACTTGTATATGAGCATCTTACTCTATGTTTATCTGTTTTCGGCAAGCACCGGGATCATTATCACGGATAATGTTCTCTTCTATGAAGGAGATCTGAGGATCACGGCTCTCATGACCGGTGATACGGTTACCGTCACCGCGGAAAATACTGATACCGTGTTCATCGAGTGCAACGAAAAAGCCGGCACATTGTTGCAGGGTGTCCTGATCGATCTTGCTGATACGATCGCTGAGGAACAGCTCTTCATGTTTGCCCGCGGATATCATGATGAACAGGCTTTTCCCCAGGCGATGCGGCTGTTCGTTCATTTCCTGCACTTCTTTCCAGGATCGCGGTATTATCCGGAAGCGCTCTTTTACACCGGACGCACGTTCGATGAGCGTGCGCGCCAGGCAACTGATAAAGACACAGTACCCGGCATCACGAAGAACGAAGGAACCAGTCAATACTACTATGCGGGTACCGCATACAAACAATTACTTGAACAATATCCATCGAGCTGCTATGCGGGAAGTGCGGCATACTATTTGATCCTGTGCCTGCGTGCGGCAAGCGAGCCATGGGACCGATCTTTAGATAAAATAACGAAGGATATGGACCGGCTGCAGGAGCTGGTCGATGTATACGGTGAATTCGATGAGCGCGCCGCGGCGCTTGAGGATATCGGGTATGATTATCGTGTCCTGTATGAACTTACCGGTGGTGAATCATACAAGGAGAGCGCGCAAGCGGTGTTTGCATCAGTGATCGAGGAATACCCTTCAACCGTTCATGAAGCAAGCGCCCGGGTGCATCTGTACGAGCTGGAGCACGATATTCCGATCTACCTATATTAGAACCGATAGGGCAGTTCGAAGCGAACGAACAAGGCGCTTCAAGGGCGATGTGGATTGAAGGATGTTGGATACGGAGCGTGTATTTTTCCGATTTGTCATCCTGAGGAACGTGCAACGAAGGATCGTAAGAAATAAGAGAGATTCTTCGCGGCGCTCAGAATGACAAAAAAACGGCATTTTGAAATGTGGATTGCGGAATCTGTTCATTGTTCCGTTATTACATTTTTGCATAATTGCGCGCAATGCCCTTCGCCTTACGCATTACTCTAATCCCTCGGCTTAGTGCTTACGGCCTTCGGTTCGCGGTGTTTGTAGTGTTTAGCGTATAGGGTACAGCGTCTGCCGTGCTTTTCGCTTTACGCTCTACGCAATACGCGTTGCTCGGTTCCCTACTTTTTAAAGTACGGATGCGGCAGGATCGGAAGTTTAGTCGGTTTCGTATCTGTCCCTTCCAGATCCATTTCTTCAACGAGTACCGGTGGCGCGATCACCGACATGGGGTAGGCATTACCGTGTTCATCACGATAGATGAAATTATAGGCGTAATCTTCAGTGCCGACCGCGATGATATCCCGGAGCACGCGCGGTGTGACATCCGCGAAATCCAATCCCCGTATCAGGGTCACCTCCTGTGAAGCGGCATCGATCTTGTACGCGGTCACTGGTGCTGACAGGATCCCTTCTTCACCACCGCCCCCGCTCATTTGCTGGAAGTAGCGCATATAGTAATCCTTGAGTTCAAGTGTTTTTGTCGGTGTAAGCCGCGTAATAACAATGCCATAGGGGATGTCGTAATCCCTGCAGATCTCAAGGAGCATGGCCCCAAGATCCTCGACACGGTACTGCTCATTGGGCGTAATAACAAGGTTGCTCGGCAGCCCGATCACACGCGGTCCATAATTTTCATCACGGTACCGGCCATGACCGTTTGTCATGGGCATACGTTTTGTCGGTGTCCGGCTCATGAGTACGGACAGTAATTTGCCGTCGATGGCTACTTCAACCGGTTGTGCTGGCACTCCCTCATCATCGATCATGTAATGGCCGATGAGCGGTGTTCCATACCACCTGACCATGAGGGGATCATCGATCGCAGAGAGAAAGTCCGACATGACCCGGCGTCCGAGGCGTTTCACGAGCATGCCCAGGTCCGAGGAAGCGGATTGCGCGAGCATTTCGTTTTCAAAGAGCGGTGTCTTAGGATCCGAGACACCCTTTCCCAGGATCTGGAAAAAGAGTTCAGCAGCTGCCTGGCCGACAAATATCACCGGTCCTGAGTAATCCTCTGTTTTGTCGAGCGAAACCTTCATGGATAGCGATTCCGCCATTGCCTGGACTGCCAGGAGCACGGTAGGCAGATCAGGTATATCCTCGGGAGCGAGCCCATAGAATCCAACCCGGTCTTCGAGCGGATCGCCGTCCTTGGATTGTGTTTCTGCGCTTATTTCGAGCATGCACAGGGTCTGGGTTGACCGGCTTTGATTTCCTTCCGTATTGAGAAAGTACGTGGTGACAATAGAGGCGTTGAATATGACCTCGGATTCCTGGATTTTTGGATATTTTTTGAATATTGCAGAAGTCCGGCATATGATTTCTTGCCAGTAATTGGTATCCACTTCCATTGTACGGATGGGCGTAAAAAAAGTTGTCAGTTCGATGCGCGCAAAATCCGGAACTGTATCCGGACGCGGTTGATTCTGCAGGGTGGCGATCTTCCGGGCGAACCGCTCCAGGGCTTTTTTGTATGTGCCGTCTGTGACAATCCATAAAGCCTGTCGTATCGCATAGTAGTTATCTTCAAGCGGCAAAGGAGTCTGATCAGAATCAATGAGATTCATGGAGCGTGTCTGGCAGATGAAATTGGTGTTATCCATGTCGTAGCTGCCCACCCGAACACTGACATAAGCATCGCGGCGGTGGTTCGCATTAGAATATATAACGCTGCCAAATCCGGCGCGCATTTCAGTGTTGTGCGTGTCTTTAATGCGGTATGAGATATAGTATGGTGTTACCTGATTTTCGATCTTGAGTTTATTGATACTGCGCGCGAGTTCGTCGCTTGCTGCTCTATACAGAGCCGTGCTGTCTGGCGGTTCCTCAGCCGGGACAAGAGTGAATAGCAATGCCAGGATGATCAATGGTTTCATGGCAGCCTCCTTTGTACACTGTGCCGTTCCGGTGCAGGCAGGATCGGTGGTTTATCCTGTGCTTTCGCTTTTTTCTCCACTTCTATCTCGGATACGAAGATCGAGGGCGATATCGCGGAAACCGGTACCCATCCTGACTCGGCGCCGCACGTACCGTTGAAGATACCGTAGTCGTCTCCGGTAAGCTGGATTTTGGAAAAGGACAAGAGAGGTGTACCTACGATGTCGACACCGCGCACCACTTCATCCGGGCGTCCGTCCACATAAATGCGTTTGACGAGCAAGGGGATGACCTTGAAGGATTGCGTGCCGCTGCGCCCGGTACTCGTGAAGCCCCCGGATATATCGTAGAAGATCAATCCATACTCTTTGTTCTGTATAGTACATTCCTCGATCAGCGCAGTCCTCAGGTCATTGAACGGTACTTCCTTAGCCGATTTCACGTAGAGAACACCCTGTCGGGCAACGACACTCCTCCCGTGGGACCGGCGTCCGTGGCCATTGGAAAGCGGGAATCCCTGGATCGGCGAGCGGTTCATCAGGAATTCCTTCAGTATCCCGTTCTCGACCACGGTCACAGGCTGGGCAGCTACGCCCTCATCATCATTGCGGTAGTGCCCGTTGCAGTCCTTACCGTTGAACGCAGCCATTGTTGGATCATCGTAGATCGAAATGAATTCAGGGAGGATTTGCTCGCCGACCTTCTTCGTGAAGGTCTGGCCTTCGAATTCGCTCTTTTGCCGGTGGCCTTCGATCCGGTGGCCGAAGATTTCGTGGAAGAATACACCACTCGCTTCGTTCACGAGGATCGCAGGTCCGGTGTACGGCTCCACGACCGGTGCTTTGCGCAGCGCATCGAGGTTCATTATTATCGAGTCGATCTGTGCGATGACTTCGTCGTCGCCGGGAAGCCGGGATGGGTCGGTCGCATAGAATGAGTGGGACAGGGAGAGTTCCATGCCATCATCCGCCATAGTTGCGGCATACACGCTGAGGCGGTATGCGAGACGTTCTTCCCGGATCCGTGTGCCGTCCGTATTCACAATGTAGCGAACATAGTTTTCCGCGCGCAATGATACCTGAGATTGAAAGAGCCACGCATGATCGCAGAATCGAAGTGACAGGGAACGCAAGCGCACGTACCAGGGGAAAAGATCGAGATCAAAGGGAGCCGGTTCATCGTAGTAGTTGATGGGTTTGCAAAGGGAGAAGTCAGGTGACGTATCGGTTTCTGCGACCTTGACCTGTTTTTCGGCCAGAACCTTGGTGTATCGTTCCTGGGCATCTTTGAACGCGCGGTCAGTTTCGATCCACAGGATCGATCGCAGGGCGTCTTTATTATCCTCGATCGGAACCTGGATGTTCGATGGTATCCAGTCCATGTAATCAAACCCGGAACTCGAACGGATCTCGTGGGTGTTGTCGAGTCTCGGCGAGCCCACCCGGACATCGATATCCAGATACCGGCTGCGTTCGTCCGTGTCAAAGAAGACCGCACCCTGAGATGCATTTACGTAAATGTCATGTTCGTCGTAGATCTCGTACTGGAGAAAGTAGAGCGGCACAGGCTGCGCCTTGGAAAGTGTTTTAACTGAACGCTGGAGTTCCTGCTGCATTGCATCAAGCGTGGCATCGGAAGCTCCATACAGCCGGGAACCGATGCACGTGCAAAGCAAGAAATAATAAAAGGATGTGCGTTTCATATAACCTCCTTGTGGCTGGTATTCGTATAATAGCGAAATATTACAATGAGTCAAGCAGGGCAAATCAACCGGCAGACAATCCGTCTATGTATTTTCCCTATTGACATTCTTTGATAATCATATATAATGACAAAATTGATCTTTGACAGGTGACATCTCATCAAGAGAGGTTGAGGGAACGGGCCCTGTGATACCTCGGCAACCCGCTTTGGGCGGGTGCCAATTCCCGCCCGGAAGGGGAGAGATGAGTTTTCTGGAAAAGTGCTTTCCCAATGCGGGAAAGCATTTTTGTTTTTGAAAGGAACGTATATGAAAAAGACGATTGAGGAGATCAACAGGAAGATAAAAAAAGGCAAGGCGGTCGTGTGCACCGCCGAGGAGATCATCGAAATAGCACGCACCAAAGGAGTACGAAGAGCCGCGCAGACCGTGGATGTCGTGACCACCGGTACGTTCGGCCCGATGTGTTCATCAGGCGCTTTCGTGAACCTCGGGCATTTAAAGCCGAAAATGAAGATCGCCAAGGCATGGTTCAACGAAGTAGAGGTGTTCTGCGGCATCGCCGCGGTCGATGCATACATCGGCGCGGCCCAGTTGCCTGAACATGATTCCGGGAATACGCCATACCCCGGAACATTCACGTACGGCGGCGGTCATGTGATAGAGGACCTGGTTGCCGGGAAAAAGATCAGATTCCGGGCATCCGCCTATGGAACGCATGAGTATCCACGCATTCAGGCGAACGGTTCGTTTACGATCAATGACATCAATGATGCCTTTCTGTTCAACCCGCGCAACTGCTACCAGAACTACAATGTCGCAATCAATACAAGCAAGGAAAAAATCTATACCTACCTTGGTATCCTTAAACCGGAATTCGGCAATGCGAATTACTGCTCGGCCGGTCAATTATCCCCGCTTTTAAATGATCCTGATTACCGGACCATCGGTGTCGGTACGCGTATCTTCCTGGGCGGCGGCATCGGGTATGTTGTCCGGCAGGGCACCCAGCATGATCCGGCGGTCAAGCGTACTAAAAAAAATATTCCGATTGCCGGTGCCGGTACGCTCGCCGTGACCGGGGATCTCAAACAGATGAAACCGGACTGGCTGCGCGGCACATCGATC
Source organism: Caldifarciminota bacterium (assembly GCA_016936155.1). Lineage (GTDB taxonomy): Bacteria > Hydrothermota > Tepidihabitantia > SM23-42 > SM23-42 > JAFGPO01. The sequence goes on along the minus strand of JAFGPO010000048.1, from coordinate 26,787 downwards.
ATCGGATACGGGGCAAGCCTCACCGTGGGTATCGGGATTCCGATCCCGATTTTTGACGAGGATATCCTGCGCGCGACATGTGTCCGTGACCAGGATATCGTGGCGCCGGTTGTCGACTATTCGTATGACTACCCGAACATGACCGGCAAGGTGATCGCTCACATCGACTACCGTGCCTTGAAATCCGGGACAATCAGGATCAAGGGAAGATCGATCCCGGCTTTTCCGATGTCCAGCTATACGAAAGCCCGGGACATCGCATGCATCCTGAAACAATGGATCGTACAAGGTCAGTTTTTGCTAAGCCAGCCTGCACAGGCATTGCCGACCCGGGAAGCCGGTGCTGTCGTGCGTCCATTTCGCGGGCGATATACATAAGGAGGGAACATGGAGATATCAAAGAGGATCGTATTGCACTATCCGCCGTCGCTGACGGAAAAGCCGATCGTATACCAGCTGGTGAAAAAGTACGATTGTATGTTCAATATCCTGAAAGCGCAATTTTCAGTCGAGGGTGAAGGGATGCTGCTCCTTGAACTCACCGGCACGCAGCGGAATCTGACGCGCAGCATGAAATACTTGAAGACGGTCGGCGTGAAGACCGAACTCTTATGCCAGGATATCGTGCGCATCGATGAGCGGTGCGTGCATTGCGGCATCTGCTCGTCGGTGTGTCCCACCGGCGCATTCTCGGTGCACGAGCCGTCCATGGAAGTGCGTCTTGAACCCAGCCGCTGTATGGGGTGCGAAGAGTGCGTTCGCGTGTGTCCGTACAATGCGGTAAAAGTGCTTTTAATATAGTGAGTGTCATGCAGTGCAGTATTTATGAGCCGCGCACGTACCGCGCATGCTGTCAGTCAGAAGGCCGGACAGGGTACGTGGTGTGCGTGCGCGAAAGCGACTTGTATATCTTGGCCGATCGTGATATCAGGCTTCGAGCACGGCATAAGCTCACGAAGATCCGTAATGATCTGGAAATGTATATTCACGGCCACCCGGAATTTTCCGATTCGCTGGAGCCTGTTCAGATCAAAGAGCCGGCGCCACGTATCGCAAGATGTATGGCTGATGCCGGAGCCTTTGTCCGGGTAGGACCCATGGCTGCGGTCGCCGGTGCGATCAGCGAAGAGATTGCACGCGACCTTCATGTTCTTGGACACGATAGTATTGTCGAGAATGGCGGGGATATCTATGCTTATTCCACGGAACCGCTGAAAGTCGCGCTTTACGCTGGTGCATCCGCGCTTTCAATGAAGGTCGGCCTCATTGTCAAGGATTGCCAGAAAGGAATGAGCGTGTGTACCTCTTCAGGGAGTGTTGGTCATTCTATGAGCTTTGGCAATGCGGATGCCGTAACCGTGGTTGCGCGCAGCGGTGCGCTCGCAGATGCTACTGCGACCGCGCTCGGGAATATCGTGCACAACGAATCTGATATCGATGGGGTGCTTGCGTACGGCGCTGCGATCGAGGGCGTTCTTGGAGCCGTGATCATCGTTGGAGACTCTATCGGGATCAAGGGAGAGAAGATCGAGCTTTGTGTTCTCTAATGGTCGTGTTGTCGATTGATGTGTAATTCGTACGAGGTTACAAAAACCTCGTCAAAATCGTAGACGTTCTCGAAATCACGGATATCGTCCTGGTCAGTTTTTGAGAGGATCTCCGCATTGACCATATTGAAGACGATATTTCCAAAATCAGCAGTGCGTTTCACACCCCAGTGCGCAAAGACCGCTTTTGCGAGCAGTCCGTACTCGCGTACTGCGAGTTCACGGATCCCCTCAAGCAGTTCTTGCCCGGTGACATGCCGTTTCTTATGTAATGACCTGTGCGTGTAGTCAATGGCCTGAAGCACGAATATATACGCCTCGAACCTGTACCGGCGGTCCTTTTTTATGATCGCATTAAGGTCTTTGAATCCTTTCATGTGTGTTCCTCGTATGATGTGAAGAGCGGCCAGGTCAGGTGCATCATAGCGTAATTATAGCAATCGACCGCGGCAAATCAAGGCTTGACTTTGCATGGACAGTGTGTACAATTGCCCATGAATATAACAAATAAATACCTAAAATTCGTGCTTTTTTTACTCGTGTGGTGCATCATTTTCATAGCCTGCGAGGAGAAAACACTTGTTATTGTAGAAGGGACACGGTACACCACCGGGGATTTTTCGGATCTCCACCAGTTCGCACCCACTGATGATTCCTTGGAGCGGCTTGCCAGGATCGAAGAGTTCGTGGATCAGATGATCATAATCCATGAAGCCCGGAGCCAGGGGTATGAGAACGATCCAGTTGTCAAGGAAGCATTCGAGACCCATTGTAAGGATATCATTGCCCGTGGATTCTATGAAAAAAACGTGCTCGATAAAGTGAAGGTCCCGGAATCCGAATTGCGGGAACGCTATGCCCGGATGGTCGATATGTATCATCTGGCACAGATCGTGTTTGACCGGGAATCGACAGCGGTGTTCGTAAGTACGCAGCTCAAACAAGGCGTGCCCTTTGACTCACTCTTGAAATATTCGCTTGATACGCTCACCGAGAACGGGGACATCGGTGAATTTTCGGCTGAGCAGCTGCCTGTGGAGATATTCGATCCGATCAGCGGGATCCGAGAAGGGGAGACTACAGACCCGATCCGTTTCGGTGAGTTCTTCTATATCCTTAAGGTCGTCGCGCATACCACTGCGGATCAGCCGACCTTCGACGCGGTAAAGGAATATATCAAGAACGATCTGAGCCGGCAACAGGCCATGGAAATCGCGGATAAATTCATACAGAAAATACTCGACAACGCGCAGATCGAGTATAATGATAAAGGATTGGCTGCGTTGATCAAACCGGATTCCCTGCTCAATCAGGATGATTTCAATACATGGGTCGTCAAAAAGTACAGCTCCCAGAAGGAATCATCGTACGTGTACGTCCGGGATCTGCACGCCGCTGTGTTTTATCAATATTCTCAGTCCCGGATCGATCCCAAGCGTTTGATCGACCGGGTGCTCATACCCGAGTTGATATATGAACGGGCCATAAGCGAACACTTTGATCAGTCGAGCACGGTGAAAGAGCAAATGGACAGAGCGCTCGAGCTGTTGATGTACCAGAAATACTATTCAGATAATGTTATTGAAAAGGTTTCCGTAGATTCGTCCGCAATTGCGCGATACTATGAGGAACATCGTGAAGAATACAAAGATAAGTCGACGGATGAGGCTTTCAGGCTCATCACGACTGTTTTACGGGATCAGAAGGTCGCCGAAGTGCGGTCGGATCTTGCACAGCGCCTGCGCGAACAGTATCATCCCGTTATCAACGAGAATGCTGTTCAAGCATTGTTGAAGGAGGAATAGTGAAGTATAGTCTATTAATATTGATCATCGTAGCGCTTGTTTCGTGTACCCAGCAACCCAAGGATGTGATTGTTAAAGTCGACGGATCGACGTTGACCAAGGCCGAATTCAATATGTACGTCACTGAAGAAAACTACCGGCAATTGCCCGAGGAACGTATCAAGGAATTCTGTGAGACATGGGCGGATCAGGAAGTGCTCTATCTGGAGGCAAAAAGACAGGAGATCCACAAAGAGGATTCGATCAGCATGGTCCTTTCCGAATACGAAAAAAACCTGCTGGCAATGGAACTTGTCCGGCGCGAGTTCGGTGACGCGACCGTGGCGGATGAAGAGATCCGGCAATATTTTGAAAAACATAAAGAAGAATTCCTCTATGCAGTGAAAGTCGCGCAGATCGTACTTCCGAGTTTTGAATCCGCGCAGATGACGCTGGATGAGATTAAAGCAGGCGCGGATTTCTACCGATTAGCAAAGGAGCGGTCACTCACCCGTCTTGAGAATCCTGAAAATCCCATGGTCGTGACCGAGCTGCTGCAGCGGGGTATGATCGGTGACTTCGCGATCGAGGAAAAGGTGTTTTCTATGGAGCAGGGTGAACTTTCGGATGTCATACCGTACGTGCAGGGGACATTCCTGATCGTGAAGATCGTGGAGAAGAAAAAAATAAAAGCGAACGTGGAGTTGACCCGGGAACTGCGCGGGCAGATCTATAACTACCTTATAACCAAGCGGTATCAGGATTTCCTGACGCAATACGTTGACAGTCTAAAAGCCCAGTACACGATCACGATCGACCTTTCTCCGTTAAAGCCGCCTGTTGAATGATCATTACGCAAGAAATTAAACGACCTGTATGATCCTGATATTTTTCCTGTGTGCCACATTCGCCGAGCAGATCGCTGCCTGTGTGGGCGATGAGGTAATCCTGGAAAGCGAGGTTTTTGAGAACATGGTGCTCCTTGCAAGCGATCCCGCGCTCCAGGATATGGGATTGACCCCGGACAGCCTGCGTGAATACGTTCTGAATGAACTCATATCGTACCGCCTCATCATGTGGGAGGCCGAGAAGGAGTCGATCGTTGTCACGGACGAGGAGCTTGAACCGCAGGTGGATATGCGTCTTGACGAGGTCAAACGCATGTATCCTTCAGAAGCGGATTTCCTGCAAGCGCTCGAACAGCAAGGCCTGACGATTGAGGATTTGAAAGTGAACTATGAGCGGACCATCCGCACCCAGATCGTGATGGAACGCCTGCGCTATAAAAAATTCTCGGATATCGTGATCTCCCCGATTGCTGTACGGCAGTTCTACGAGGAGCATAAGGACAGTATCGCGGTGCGCCCGGGGCGGGTGAAACTCGCCCATATCCTTCTCGTGGTGCGACCGAGCGAAGCTGCTTTGCAACGGGGATTCGAACGCGCGCTCGAGGTGTACCGTTTACTCATGACCGGAGGCGATTTTGCGGTCATGGCGCAGGAATTCTCGGAAGATCCGAATTCAAAATACAAAGGCGGCATGCTGGGCAAAATGCGACGCGGCGAACGGCTGGAGGAGTTCGAGAGCGTTGTGTTCCAGCTGAAGCCGGGAACGATTTCCCAGCCCTTCCCCAGCCGTTATGGATACCACATCGTTGAGGTTTTGAATAAAGGCAGCGACTGGGTCCTGGCGCGTCAAATATTGATCAAAGTCGATGTGACATCCGCGGATACCACGCGTTACGAACAACTGGGCGAGCGATTAGGAGAGCTCGTGGCGCAAGGAGCGGATTTCGATAGTCTGGCAAAGATTTACTCAAATGCCGCAGAGATCGATATCGGCGAGTACTATATGAACCAGCTTACACCGCCCCTTGATTCTATCATCGAAGGTCTTGAGCAGGGCGAGCTCAGTCCGCCGCTTTTAACGCCGATCGGGTTTCATATAGTGTACGTGAGGGAAAAGATCCCGGGAACAGTACTTACGTTCGAGGAGATGAAAGATTTTGTAATAAACTACCTCTATGGACAGGAAGTACAGGAAAGGATCACTCAACTCATTGACAGATTGAAGCAGGAAGTGTATGTAGAAAAGTTCTCAGCACCATCATGGCTCAGTGAGGTGCCTGGCAACGGTACTGAGCCCTAGGTCGGCTATCCGGTCTACTACAGTAGTACTGCGGAACTCAACGAAACATTGACATGCATTAAAGCACCGTGTAGAATTGGCTATGGAACGTGTCCGCCACACGCTTTTAAATGATCAGCGCATCAAAACGATGTGTGGACTCAGAGAAAGGCGTGAACTCTATTGCGTTGGTGGCACGATACGTGACCTTTTGCTGGGGATTGAACCTCAGGATTATGATTTTGCAGTGTCTGGTTCAGGTATCCGGTTCGCGCGCTCGGTCGCGCGGAAACTCAAGGGAACATTGGTCATCCTCAGCGAAGCGGAGGATGAAGCCCGCGTTGTCACAGGACGTGTCCACTACGACATGATCGGGCTTAATGACCGGTCGCTTGAGCAGGACTTGCTGCGCCGGGATTTTACCGTCAATGCAATGGCGATGGATTGCGCGACCGGCGAATTCTTTGATCCCTGCAATGGCATGAAGGACCTGCACAAGGGTATTGTGCGGCCGACCCAGGAACGATCACTTGTCGACGATCCGCTCCGTGTGCTAAGGGGATTTCGTTTTGCGCTTGAGCTCGGGTTCCGGCTGACGCGGAGTTTTTATTCGTGCGCGCGTGATCTTGAACTTGGCGGTGTTGCCGCGGAACGTATCGGTTACGAAATACTCCGGATCTTTGCCGCACCGGGAAGTTACATGGTGATACGGAAGATGAATGACCTCGGCCTTTTCGAGCGTTTGTTTCCGGAAGCGGGGAAGATCATCAGTGATGCATATCTCTGGTCACATTCACTCGGCACCTACGAGGCTTTGGAAAATTTGATGGAGCATGGATTCTTCAAGCAGTGGGAACCGGAATTTTCTCGGTATTTTCAGTCTCCAAAGCAGGCGGCGTTGGTGAAACTCGCCGGGCTTTTCCATGATGTTGCAAAACCCGATACTTTTTTGCTGAAAGAAGGCGAAGTACACTTCTACGGCCATGATGTCAAGGGCGCACGGATCGTGCAAACAATTGGCTATAAACGCTTGAAGCTATCCCGCCACGATGTTGGAATCGTGACGAAGCTTGTCAAGGAACATATGCGTCTGCATCTCCTCGGGACCTGCAAGGAACTCACTGATCGGGCGATACGGCGTTTCTTCCGGGATCTTGGCGCTGACTGGCTCGGTGCCATGATGATCGCGTGGGCGGACGGATATGCAACTGCCGGCTGGACGCAGCATCTTGAGGAGATGTACGAGCGCATGATCGCACTGAAGCGTGCGGATGACGCGAAACCAACGGTTGAGCGCTTGGTGACCGGCTACGACCTCATTACTTTGGGCCTGGAGCCAGGACCCAAATTCAAGGTGATACTACAGGAGCTGTACGATCTGCAATTGGAGGGAAAACTTATAAGCAAAGAACAAGCACTGGAAGCCGCACGGATGATCTTTACGCGTCTCTAGAGGATATGTGTATTGTTTATTGCAAGGAGGAATACAATGAGAGGTATTGGAATGTGCATGGTCTTGATGGTCTGCGTGATCGCGTTCGCCCAAGTAGAGGAAGTCCCCGCGACACGCAGTGAAAGCGTCGCACCATCGTTGGAAGACACCAAGAGCGACGCTGAAGCCATTGAGCCGTCCGTTATTCCTGCTGATCGAGAGGATCTTTCAGAACCGGGGGACCGGCACATGCGGGATTTTGTTACGATCAATTTTATGATCATCATTATCGTGATCTTGATCGTCGCGCTGGCACTTTTTTTCATCATTAACCGTGTACGCCGGAGCAAACAGCCATGAATGCGTTCTGTTTGTTGTTTGTTGGCATTTCTTATATGTCAATGCATCGTCTCGAACATGAGGCGCATCGCGCGGAGGCAGTATACACACCGATCGAAGCGAGGGTGCGGGGTCATGTGCCGTTGGTCATGCGATCCGACAATATGATAAAGGACTACTACGGGTATTGCCCTTACTGGATCGATACCGTGTACTACAATTATTTTCAAATGGAGCTTCTTACCCACTGCGCATACTTTTCTGTGGATATCGATCCGGCGACCGGCAATCTGAGTGGTATTCCGAACCTGAGCCGGTTCGAAAATATCCGCGACAAAGCACACAGCCAGGGTGTGATCGTTCACATGACCGTTACTTTGTTCGGTAATTCGAGTGTCACGGCTTTTTTGAACAATGGGGCTGCCCGGCAGAACGCGATCGCTGCAATGAGCGCGCTCGTCGTTAACTACGGTGTTGAAGGTGTTAACATCGATTTCGAGTTCGTCACGAGCTCGGTCCGCGATAGTTTCAGTCTTTTCATGTACGACCTTTCGCAGGAAATGTGGAATCATCCGAATGGCCGTAAGGACGTATACATCGCGGCACCCGCAGTACCGGAATGGTATCCTGGTTACGATGTTGCGCACCTTGCTGATCGCAGCGATGGACTGTTCATCATGGCATACGGTTTCCACTACAGCGGATCGACGGTCGCCGGACCGGTTTCCCCCTGCGTACCAAGTTCGTTCTGGGGTCAGTACTGCTGCGCCCGGTCCATCGGGAGTTATATCGCATATGGAGCGGATACTGCGAAACTGCTGCTCGGTGTGCCCTACTACGGCTACGATTGGCCGACTGAAACCGGTGACATCGGCAGCAATACGACTGGATCAGGGACCGCGCGGATCTACTACTATGCGTACCAGGATGCGATCACCTATGGCCGGATATGGGATGATTATTCTCTTACCCCGTGGTACCGGTATACTTCCGGTGGCTGGCATCAGTGCTGGTATGATGATTCAGCATCGCTCGATGTAAAACTCTGCCTGGTACTCGATTCCCTGATCCAGGGTGCTGGCTGCTGGGCCCTGGGCTATGATCGAAGTTACGATCACCTGTGGAACGTGATCCGGCGCCGTTTCTGGGGTCCGTCGGAAGTTTCCGAGTATCGCGATATCGCTGTCAACGCTATTCATATTCTCTGCCCGATCAGTTTATCGTCGTGGAACATCGAGGGGCTGGATCCACAAAAGTGCTACGTTATCAAAATCTACACACTCGCGGGACGTCTTATCGAGGAAGTATCTCACCGCGGTGCTACAAGCAAACGGCTAGGACAGGACCTCTCAACCGGGGTGTATGTTATAACAATACATGATGCCGCCGAGACTGCGGCGTACAAGGCAGTAAAGGTTCTGCGTTAATACGCTTTGCAGCACAATCATTACATAACGGTATTGACGATTCCCTATATTCGGCTATAGTTCCCCATGGCTGAGAAAAAAAGAGTTTTCAGCGGTATTCAACCATCCGGCCGATTACATATCGGCAATTACCTTGGTGCGATCTGCAACTGGCTGCCAATGCAGGACGACCACTTCTGCATCTACGGGATCGTCGATTACCATGCGATGACCGTTCATTTCAACCCTGAGGAAATGGAACAATGTATCTTCAACGCGGCGATCGATTATCTTGCCGCGGGGATCGATCCGGAAAGAAGTATTCTAATGGTCCAGTCGACCGTGTCAGAACACACAGAACTGGCATGGGTTTTGAATACGATCACGCCGATCGGCTGGCTGTCGCGTGTGCCGACATTCAAGGAAAAGCGACAGGCGAATCCCGATTATGTGCACATGGGATTGTTCGATTATCCAGTGCTAATGGCTGCGGACATCGTTTTGTATAAGGCAGAGGTCGTGCCGGTGGGCGATGACCAGGTGCCGCATCTTGAATTGACACGGGAAATCGTCAGGAAATTCAACAGCATGTTCGGACCGACATTCCCCGAACCAAAGGCGAAACTGGGAGACGTCCCCAGGGTCCTTGGCCTGGATGGTGTGAATAAAATGAGCAAGAGTCTCGACAACTGCCTTTACCTGGACGAGACGCGGGAGGAACTCTGGAAGAAATTATCCACTGCCGTGACTGATACGAAACGCAAACGCCGGACCGACCCCGGCGATCCGCTTGTCTGCAATATCTATACGATGCACAAGGGATTCTCGCCGGATAAGGATGTCGAATACTGCGCACGCGAGTGCCGGGCAGCTGGTATCGGGTGCATCGACTGCAAAAAGATTTTGCTTGAGAATATGATTCAGGCACTCGGGCCGCTCCAGGAACGACAAAAAGACCTGCGCAGCAAACCCGCGGTCGTGTACGATATCCTGAAAAACGGTCATGATCGGGCAAAAAAGATTGCGATCGAGACCATGAGGGAAGTATACGAACGGATCGGGATCAGTAAGTACCATAAGCACTAGGAACCACCTAAAAGAATTAACAAAAAGCGTAAGGCGTAGGGCGTAAGGCGAAAGACCGCGAACCGCAGGCAGTAAGCAGAATATCAGCAACCCAGAATATCAGATGTATATCTGATAATCTGATACACTGGTGTGCTTCCTGCTGATAAGCTGATATTCTGATATACTTCTGTTTTTATTACGCAATTACGTAATAACGTAGTAACGAATATTTTTGAATTACCCAATTACCCAGTTACCTAATTACGTAATATGATTATGTAGAATTTGCAGTTTGTAGTTTGGGGTTTGGAATTTTATTGTCTGCCGTATATCAGTATGGTTTTACTTCGTCGTCGTACAGGGTGGCAGCGACTGACTGACCCATTAGTTCGACTGAAACAACGAGCCGTCTCCTCTTATGGTCTTCTTTAGTGAGGATCCCGATCGCGCCAGTAAGAGGGCCGGCAATGACCTGGACGCGGGAGCCGACATGCAAGTAGGGAAGGGGATAGAGATTACGGTCGCTATTAATAAAAATGCGGATCGATTCGATATCCTCATCAGGGACCGGCATGGGTCGTCCATTACCGCAGATATGGACCATCCCGGGTGTTCGGAACATTTTCATCCATATATCCCGTGTTTCATTGAGTTCCACAAAGAGGTAATTGGGGAATAGAGGCCGTTTAATAAGGATCTTGCGGTCTTTGCGCCTGCTCGGTACGATGATCGTGGGCAAGAATGTTCCGATACCTTTTTCCGAGAGCAGTTTGTTCACCACGCGTTCGTGGTGACAACGGGTGTATGCGGCATACCAGCTCATATTCGATCCAGGTAAGTATATGCACGATGCAGGGATCTGTCAAGGTATGCTGACTCTGAGGATTCACTTTCGAGAAGTTTATGGCAGAAAATTATGTCTCCGGTACCATTTTATTGTTTCTTCCATGCCCTGGGCCAGTGTATAGCGAGGTTCGAATCCGAATTCCTTTTTCAGGTGCTCGGTTGAACAGAGCCAATAACGGCATGCGAGTTCATAAATCTTATCCCGGCGGATGAGCCGTTTTGCCGGCGGCAGGAGCACCTCGTTGAGAAGGCTGTACGCGATCGCACACCACGTGGGTATATGAACGATCCGTACTTTCCTTCCCAGTATCCGGGCGATCGTATGGACCGCGTCAGAGAACCGGTAGCAGTGACCGTCATGCACAAAGAAGGTGCGGTCCAGGTATGCCTGGCGCACCACGCATGCGACCATGAGGTGCACAAGGTCATTGACATAGATCATGTTGAGGTACTTTTCACCGAAACCCACGACCGGGCAGATCCCCTGTGCGATCAATGTGATGTATTTGAGCATGTCCATGTCGTACGGACCATAGACCGCGACCGGACGGAGTATCGTGAAATGCAACCCGCTTTGTTGGATGATATCTTCCGCAAGTTTCTTGGTCGTGCCATAGTGGGAGACTGGACGTGGTTCATCAGTTTCGCATACCGGTTGTTGGGAAGCGCTGGGTCCGCTTGCTGCATTCGTACTGAGCAAGAGTATGTTCGTTACTTTATTTCGCTGCATGGCTTTGACCAGGCGCAAGGTACCAAGCGTATTGGTGCGGTAGTATTCATCATATGTTGTGCCGATCGTCCGGGCTGCACAATGTACGACACTTTCCATGCCGTAGAGGGCTTGATCCAATCCTTGCTCCGTATCAAGGTTACCATAGACGATCTCGATATCTTTATGCTTTTGCAGAAAAGTAATATCCGATGTCCGTCGCACGAGTGCCCGCACATGGACATGGGGCACCAATGCGGCTACGAGATGTTTCCCGATGAACCCTGTTCCACCGGTGACGAGAATACGGGATCGCGCAGAAGGATCGTGTTGGTTCACGGTTTGTCAAGGGAAATGCTGCGTGATCTGTTTTGGTGTGCCGGGATTTAGAATTGGTATGATAACGAGAATTTTCGGTTCGTTGTGCTGAAATCGTATATTGCCTGGTCAATACCTACATCGAGCGAGAACCCAGCGGCATGGATACCGCCGCCAAAGGTTAGTCCCTGCCGTTTTCCTTCGGTATCGATGAAGTATCCGCCGCGCAGTTTTATGAAGTTGTAGTAATCCACCTCAAGCCCGATCGCTTTCCAGGCCTCTTCGAGTTCGTATTTCACGTTCTCGAAAAAGGAGTTGTCTTCATCTGCGAACATGCCGACAAGTATCTTGGTGACATCCGCGGTCAGGGCAACCCGAATGATCCGTGAACTGACGGGCTCCAGTTTGAATCCGGCACGGAACGTATAGGGGAGGGGATCTGAAGAGGCACTCTCCGTGTAACTAATATTCGGCCCGATGTTCTGTAGTCCCGCACCCAGAGACAAGAAATTCCATGGTTTGTAGAGAACTCCGACATCGAATGCGTAGGTAATCCCGGTACCACCTTGTTCGATTCCCAGTCCAGGCATACGTGTCCATACCCAATCCGGTACAAGAAATGAGTAGATGAACTTCCAGCCGATACCTAATCCCAGGTTCGGTTTCAAAGCAAAACCATAATTGAGACCAACTGCAATATCAAATGTTGTGTATTCACCGATATAGGTGCCTTGTTCATCCCGTACTTCAGTTTCGCCTGTTGTGAGGTAAATAACATTGAAACCAATGGTGCCCATTTTGATGGGTTTTGCGACCCCGGCAAATTCATAGTACATGCCCGGGTGCAAACCAGGCAGCCAATTTGCATGCTGAAGTGTTGCAGTCGTGCGGTCAACAAAAGCAAGACCAGCCTGATTATAATAGCACGCGGTAGGATCCTCGGCGATCGCTGTGAATGCCCCGCTCAGCGCCGTTGGTTTCGCTCCAGGCCATATCATCAAGAATACGGCGCCTGGTCGTGATGCTCCAAATAACATGGAGCTCACCATGAGAATAAAAAGTCCAACTCTATGCATCAACAACCTCCATTGTACTGTATAGTATATTATAGTTAACGTCGCCTTTCTGTCAAGGCAGGATTCGTATGAACTATGCGACCGTCTTCACTGATTTTTGTTCAAGACTTGACACCCGGGAAACACCCCGTATACTCGTACGTGGATGAAAAGGGGGAGGTTACGCGGGTTATCGATGGTACGGTGGAAGTCACTCTTGAACCGAGTAACGCATGCATAACCTGTCCGGTGTGCGAATATTGCCGTCCAGCCGGTAAAAAACGCGTGATCATTGCTGCGAATCCTGGCGATATCGAAGTCGGGGACGAGGTCGCCATCCATACGACCACCCGGTACCGTCTCATCGCGGTATTTTCCTTTTTTGGGCTTCCCATTGTTCTATCGCTCATTGGTCTATTAGTTGGACAATCATACGGGGAAATCCGTTCACTGATCATTGGGACAGGCGGCTTTATCCTGGGATTGATCATCGCCAAGGTCATCGACAGTATCGCCGGCAGAAAACGTGCATTGTATCCGAAAATCACCAGGATCAGGGGAAAAACCGATTCTTGACTTTATACTCATTAGTAGTATAATCTTACTGGAGGCATAATGCTGACGATCATATTCTTTTTATGTACTACCATAGGCTTTGAACACCTTTTGGTCGATCCGGTGGCACAGCGTGTCGGCATGGGATATGCACAGATAGGTGACGGCTATAATGTTCACTATAATCCTGCTGGGTTATCCTATACCGTAGCACCATTATATACGGCGTCGTACTGCCAGTATATCGGGGGGACCCACTTCGGTTATCTGGGATTAGAAAAGAATCAGTTTGGTGTTGGCGTAAGGTATTTCAACAGCGGAAACATGAAAAAAACAGATGAACTGGGCCAGGAATACGGTACTTTCGGGGTACATTTTATCGATCTTACTATTGGTAAGGGATTTTTTATTAATGATTTCGGGATTGGATTTTCCTTGAAGGGATTGTATGCGCGTATCGATACGTTGTATTCTCTTGGTGCTGGGGTGGATATGGGTGTTCTATATCTCCTTTCAGAACCGGAGATCCAACTTGGTATTGCGGTCAAGAATCTCGGTATCGGTGTCAAGGCGTATATAGAAGATAACGAGACATTTCCCTACGAGGTGAATATCAGCGCGATGAAATATCTGCCATTCGGCTGGATAGGGTTCGATCTTGTGAAACCGGCACTGATGGATCCCGGGTTGCGTATAGGCGGATGCTATACGATCTTCGATAATCTGGAGGTCAAGGCATCATACAGCACATTGTACTCATCGATGCAGACCGGGAGTAGCGGCCTGGATTTCCTTGCCGGTATCACCGTCGGTTTTGGCGTGAACGTCAACACATTCGGTATTCATTACAGTTATGCCCCCTATTTTGACCTGGGGAGCGGTCATAGATTATCATTGAGCTTAGGAGGATAAATGTCAAAAGTAACCTCAGCATTGATCCCTTTGATCCTCATTGTTCTTTTGTCGGTCTTCTTTTATTTAAGTCCACGTTTCATTGCACAACCCGCAACAAGCGACGGGAAAGCACTCGAACAAGTGATCACCAAACGGTTCATGAACGTCGGTAATCTAATCGCGCACGCAACCTTCGTTGAAGATGCGATCATCACCGGTCAGTCATTGAACTTAAGTGAGATCATTGCCCGTTTTAAGCGCGACGAAAAGGAAATAACATACATCCACTTTACTAATGCCGAAGGTGAGGTTCTCGCCTCAAATGAGCAAGATATGGTGGGTAAGGCATATCAATCCGAGCTCTTGGAATCAGGAAACAGCGTGGTCAGGGTAACGAACGGCCTGTATGAGGGAGCGTTCAAGATTTCGGTGGGTAAGACCGTGGTCGGTGTGCTCTATTTCGGCGCGCGGCCTGACGTACCCTTTCTCAATGTCAGCCCGTCGTCCAGTCCGATCCCGCTCGTGGTGGGTATTATCGTCGGCATAATCGCGTTCGTCATAATTCTTGCAATGCAGCGCAATCTTGAGTCAAAGATCGTTGACGATATCAATAAACGCCAGGAAGAGGTATTTTCTCCCAAGATTGAATCTCTGAGACGCGATCAGGAAAAGGCTAAAAAGGATTTCGAACAGCTGCAGCACAACATCACCGCGTCCCAGGAAAAGCTGGAGACATTGAACCAAGAACATGCCGCGCGTAAACAGGAAATAGAATCAAATCCAGTGGTTCAATCCATTGAGAAATTGAAAGCCAGTGAGGCCGAAGTGCTGAAGCGTTTGGAAAAACTCAAGGGAGAAGAACAGCAATTCAGTAAAGAGATCACTTTACTGAACCAAAAACGGGAGGAAGTGAGGAGTGCGTTGGAGGCAGAGAAAAAGGAAGAGCATACATTGCACGAGAAACTCGATCTCATTAAGAAGAAGATCCTCCATCTGGAGACGCCAAAGAAGTAACGCACACTTGGCACATATATCCATAATCGTTACTGCACGGTGTTCGAACCAATAGCATGAAGAGTCAATATATACATGAACTGCGGGCCGGGGAAACGGTCAAGGATGTCTTCATGCTGACCCGCAAGATATTGAAAGAAAAGAAGGACGGCGGATCGTTCGCGATCCTTGAATTTACCGATAACAGCGGCAGTATAGAGGGTGTCGCCTGGGAACCGGCGGTTGATAACGTGCGATCGGCAATGATTGACGATCTGGTGTTCATCAGCGGGACCGTGAACGAATACAATGACCGTCTTCAGATCACCGTGCAGTCGTTGAAACGCGTCGATGGCAGGGATGCGGTGCCGGAGGATTTTATCCCCGCCTGCCCGCAGGATATCGATAAAGTCAAAACTGAGATCGGGGTCTATCGAAGGAATTTGAAAACTGCGTGCCTGAAGAATCTGATCGCGGCGTTTTTTGACGATATAAATTTCGAACGCTTATTTTTTGTCGCGCCCGCGGCAAAAAGGGCGCACCATGCCTACCTTGGCGGCCTGGCTGTACATACCCTGTCGATGCTTAAGCTTGTGATGCATGTGCAATCCATCTATTCTTTCCTCGACCTCGATTTGTTGATCGCCGGCTGCCTGCTCCATGATGTCGGAAAGATATACGAGTATTCCTATACCAAAAAGATCGACATGTCAACACCAGGGAAATTACTCGGTCACATCATGATCGGGTGTGATATGGTTTCGACAAAGATCCGTACGCTCAAGGATTTCCCGGACAGTGTCCGTGATAAACTCCTGCACATGATCCTGTCCCACCACGGAAGTCTTGAATGGGGTTCGCCCCGCATGCCCATGTTCGCCGAGGCACTCGTCCTCCACCATATCGACAATATGGATTCGAAGATTGCTATGTTCCGTGAAGAACTTGAAAAGAATCAGGAAACAAAAAGGGAGTGGAGTGATTTTCATACGTTCCTTGAGCGTGAACTGTATCTGCGGTAACCTGGTGGTATTTGAGGTCCGGTCCGCGTGAAGATCAAGAACATCACACTCTACGGATTCAAATCGTTTCCTGATCAATCCAATCTGGCACTCAATGCCGGGATCACCGCTTTTGTCGGTCCCAATGGGAGCGGTAAATCGAACATATTCGATGCGCTGCGATGGGTTTTCGGAGAGCAGAGCATGAAGGCGCTGCGTTGTGAACGGATCGAGGATCTTATCTATATTTCACCGGACATGTTGAATGACGCGAATTTCACCGAGGTCTCAGTGACGATCGATAACGAGGACTATTTTCCACAATTCGGCGGGGAATTCGAGATAAAACGTCGTTTCTACCGATCGGGTGAAAGTGAGTTCTTCCTTAACCGGGTGAAGTGCCGTTTGGCGGATATCCAGGCGCTCTTTTTAAATTCAGGAACGCTGACCTATTCATTCCTGGAATTATCTGAGATCGAAAAGATCATTCATGGTGATACAAAACAGATGTTCGATGATGTATCAGGTATTCTCAAGTACCAGGAACGGCGTGAACAGACCAAGCGGCGTTTGGAAGCGACGGAACAGGATTTGCTCCGGCTCGAGGATATTATTCATGAGATGCAGCGGTCGCTTCGAAGCCTCCGTCGTCAGGTGCGACAGACACGGTTGTACCATGAGCTCAGGGATGAACTCAATGTCCTTACGCTGTCCATTCTGAAGCAGGAATATACACAGGCAGAACAAGAATACGGACAGAAACAGGCGCATATTAACGAAAAAGAGAACCAGCGCCAGTCGATCGTCCAGAAAGTGCGGCAGTTACAGCAGCAGCGCGAGGAGCTGAAAACGCAGATGCAGCGGCTTGAATCCCAGAAACAGGATACCCTGGCGCGGGTACAGGAAGTCGTATCGGCAATTGGCCAGGTCAGGGAAGCGATCGCTGAACAGGAGAAGGAAGCTCAGCATATCATCCTTTCCAATGAGCGGATCATCACGAGCATCAAGGAAAAAGAAGAGACCGTAGCGATGAATCAGCAGCGTCTCGTTGAATTCGAAAAAAACTGTAAAGAGCTGAAGAAGCTGCATGAACAGAAGAGCGCCTTGCTCCACAGCGATCAAGCGAAGATCGATGTTCTAAGCGCAGATCTTTTCCAACTCCGCAGAGCCCTGGAGGAAGTCCGGAAAAAAACAGCGGAATGTGCCACCGCGATGCATGCCGTGAACCAGGAGATGACAAAACAGCAATACGAGCAGCAGAACAAAACGGTGTTGCTCGAACGGATTTCTGAAGAATTGGCCAGTAAGAGGGGCGATTATGAAAAAAACCTGCGTGTGCGTAAGGAGATCGATGAGGAACTCGGGTTACTGGTGAATCAGCAGGATGAATTGACCAAGGAACTCGATCGGGAAGTACAGGCGTGTACCGAGTGCGAGAAATCGCTCGGAGACCTGGAAAAGGACATTGTGAAGCGACAGGAGATCATGGCTGAATGCAAGGCGGTAATCGATGCACTGCGCGGTCGGTTACGGGAAAAGGGTAGCGTGAAAGAAGTGCGTGATGTGTTCGGTTCACGCTGTAAAGGTCTGTTACGGGATAGCATGGATGTGACATCAGGGTATGAATCAGTGGTCGACATATGCCTTGGTGATCTGCTGAACTATTACATGATCCAGCACAACGAGAAGGAGGATTTCACCTCCCTGCCGGATGGAAGGTTTGGATTCATTCTCAGGGATGGATCGGGTATTGCAGAAGCCGCGACAGTATCCCCTGAGGGCACGACGTCGCTTACCGACTATATCACCTTACACGCGTCGGCAAAGCACTGCGCCCCCTATCTGGCTGGATACTACATTGTGGGAACATCGGATCAAGCGCTTACCCTCTCGCGGCAGTATCCAGGATCCGGTTTTGCGACACTGGACGGACTTCTCGCGAGGAACGGTACGGTGATCGTGGAAAAAGGCGAGATCGGGTATTTCAAGATCAGCCAGAGTCTTGATGAACATACCGCACGCCTGGAAACTTTGAAAAATGAAATGGTGTTTACGAGCGGAGAACGGGATCGGCTGACCGGGGATCTTGATACGGCACGCAGACGTATCGAACAATTGAGAGAAAAGTTGTTCAGCACGAACGTCAAAAAATCTGAGTGTTCATTAAAGGAGAATCAGCTTGCACGGATGATCGATAAGATACAGGAGGAATTCGATGGATTGGAAACCGATAAGGGAACGTTCTCCAATGAGTTACTGCACATCGAAGAACATCTCAAGGTCCTGTCGCAGACCTATGATGAACACAATGCAAAACACGGCGAGTATGAAATTGAGAATCACCGTCTCCTTGAAGAAGGCAAGGCGCTCGAGGAAAAGATCGCGCAGCAGAATGCCGACTGCGGTCAGCAAAAACTTGAGGTCGTTGCGCTCGAGGAACGATTAAACAGTACGCATGCGAGTATCGATGCGCTGCAGCACCATAACGATGTGATCGTCGCGGAAGTCAATGCGCTGAAGCAGGAGAACGCAGCACAGGCACTCGAGCAGGTCGAATCAAAGATCGCTGAACTCAGGGGCCAACTGGGCACGAAAGAAGCGGAAAAGTCCGCGATCGAACAGGAACTTCCGGAACAGGCGAGCAAGGAATTATCGCAGAGGATCAACGATATCTTCGATCAGTTGGACATCATTCAAAAAGACCAGGAAAGCCTCCAGAACGAGATCATGCAGTTGAAATACGAGTCGTTCCAATTGAGCCACAAGCGTGATGAAAACTACAATAAAGCCCGCGAGGAGTTCAAAGTCGACCTGCGGGATTATACGATTGACGAAGATATCGTGGATCCATCATCCCGCCTCTGTGAGGTCAGGGGGAAACTGGAGAAGCTCGGGGAGGTCAATCCGTTGAGTCTTGACCTGTATGAAAAAGAAAAGAAGAGGCTCGATGAGTTTCTGGCACAGCGGGACGACATCATTGCAGCGAGAAAGAACCTGCTCGGTTCGATCGATGAATTAGATACGCGGGCGCGTGATCGGTTTGTCACGACATTTTCGCAGGTCAAAGAACAGTTCAATTTCGTTTTTTCAAATTTCTTCGAAGGCGGGCATGCCGACCTCGTGTTGAGCGATGAGAGTAGTCCTTTGACATCAAAGGTTGATATCGTCGTGCGCATGAAGGGCAAGCGTGTGAAAAAGATCAATCAGCTCTCCGGTGGTGAACGGACGCTTCTTGCGATCAGTCTATTGCTTGCATTCTACCTTGTGAAGCCAGCACCATTCTGTATCTTAGACGAGATCGACGCCCCGCTGGATGATGCGAATGTCGTGCGCTTTAATAAATTTCTGCGGGATCTCTCGCAGCGGACACAAGTCATTATCATTACCCATAACCGGGCGACCATGGAGTATGCTGATTACCTGTATGGCTTGACCATGGAAAAACCCGGTCAGAGTAAGATCATTTCAGCCCGTCTTGCCGACCTTGAACAGATCGACGCACATGTTCAATAGGTTCAAGCAGGCGCTGAAAAAAGCAACTTCACTTTTTTCCCGGACCCATGGTGCATCCTTTGAAGAGATTGAAAGTATTCTCTTGCAAGCGGATGTCGGTGTAAAATATACCGCGATGATCATGGAGGCTCTGCATGAGAGCAGAAATGATACCGTGACGGTCATCAAGAGGGAAATCGTACGTCTGCTCCAAAAATCTCACCCGCTTATCGGTGATGATCGTCCGCAGATCATCATGGTGTGTGGTGTGAACGGTTCCGGGAAGACAACGACCGTCGCGAAAC
The DNA here is from genome assembly GCA_016936155.1 of Caldifarciminota bacterium. Lineage (GTDB taxonomy): Bacteria > Hydrothermota > Tepidihabitantia > SM23-42 > SM23-42 > JAFGPO01. Next base: position 6,916 of record JAFGPO010000048.1, on the reverse strand, counting down.
TGGCGCAGTGGTATCGACACCATTCGCGCGTCATTCTCGCATGTGCAGATACATACCGTGATGCCGCGAGCGAACAGCTGGCCATATGGGCGCAGCGTGCGGATGTTGAGATCGTCACTTCCCAGAAGGGCCAGGATGCTGGAGCGGTCGTGTATGACGCTCTTGCGAAAGCGCAGGCACAATCGATCGGCAGCGTCATCATCGATACCGCAGGACGGCTTCATACGCGCGGTGATCTTATGGAAGAATTGAAGAAGATCGCGCGGGTTGTGACGAAATTCCGGCCCGAGGGGCCACACCTGTCCCTGCTTACGATCGATGCGAACCTCGGCCAAAACAGCATACAGCAGGCACGGGTGTTCAAGGAGTATATCGGTATAAACGGCTTGATCCTGACGAAATTCGACGGTACTGCGAAAGGAGGGGCAGTCATCCCGATATGTAATGAGCTGGAACTTCCCGTACTGTTTCTTGGTGTCGGTGAAGGTATGGATGATCTCGTGGAATTCGACATCGAAGAGTTCGTTACTGCGCTGTTCGAATGATCAACCGAAGGATACAAGGTACGATCCCAAAAATGCAAGGATAATACCCATCGTCCGTTTCAGATTGACAGGTTCTTTCAGGAAAAGACCGGCAAAGATAAAAATAAAGATCGTACTGGTTTGATTCAAGGCTGAAGCGATTGACGCCTGTGTAAATTTCATGCCGGCGATCCAGACGACCATCGCTCCATACGCACCGATCACTGATCCGGTTATCGTATTGCTCCAGCTCCGGGTGTTGGTGAGAGAATGGACAATTTGCCGCCGTCGGGGGTGAAGCCCAAGGATCATCCCCAGTGCGATAATGCCGCCGATAAGGCGGACCTGGGTTGCCCAGAGCAGGGGAGACTGTTCGAGGATGGGTTTCATGATGATCACACCCACGGCTGCCGTACCGGCTGCGAGGATGCCGAGCAGGATCCCTGAGGTCAATTGTTTCTTGTCAATCGGAGTCGTCTGTTTTTCCGATGTTGCAGCGAGGACCGCGACGATGATAAGCAGTACGCCGAGGAGTTGCAGTATCGTGAGATGCTCATCAAGGAATATGAGCGAGAGTATGATGATGAACGGGCTGTACATGCAGACGACGATCCCGGTACGTCCGGCCCCTAATTTATTCAGACTGGCAAAGAGCAGTGTGTCGCCAAGGCCGATACCGACAAAACCGCTCAACGCGAGGAGTACGTAGGAAGTCAGTGGTTCAGGGCAAAAGAATTGCTCGCCGACAATATACATTGTTGGAATGAGGAGCAGGGTCGCCAAAAGATTTTTAAAGGTATTGAGCGCAAGGGGATGGACCCGCTTCCCGCTCTTTCTGAAAAATATCACGGCCAGACCCCAGAAAACAGCACTCAGCAGGGAAAGACCTTCGCCAAGATAGGGAAGAGGATTTTGCACCTGCTATTATAGTGAAAATATATGCAACGGCAAGAAGCAAGAATAAAGCGGCAAGATCCACGATTCAAAGACAAAGGCTCAAGAGACAAGTTCTAAGGGGAAAAGCCAAGAAAAAGCGTAATGCGTAGGGCGTAAGGCGACAAAAAGACGAACCGGATGCCTTATGGACATTGGAACAATGTCTAAGACTGATGATTCGGGATTCTATCCTATCCCCCTGATGTGTTTGAGCATTGACTATGCCTTTTAACGCATTATAATGTATAGTATGTATCGAAGGAGGTATCACAATGCCGCATGAGCTCTGGTGGATATGGATCATCATTGCTGCTCTTTTTGCGATCAGCGAGGTCTTTACGGCAGGTTTTTTCATTTTATGGTTCGGTATCGCGGCCGCGGTCGCCGGGATCCTTGCATTCCTCGGCGTCGGGATCGTCTGGCAGTGGGTCGCGTTCATAATCGTATCCGGAATCCTTATCGCAATTTCCCGGCGCTTTGCAGACCGGATGACAAAATCTGGTCCCTCGGGTATCGGTGCCGACCGATTGATCGGAAAGATCGGGATCGTGCTCGAGGATATCAATAATGTCGAGAACATCGGTCGTGTGCGGATCGACAAAGACGAGTGGCGCGCTGACAGTGAAACCGAACACATCATTAAAAAGGGCACGCATATTATTGTTACGCGCCTTGACGGGACCCACGTTGTTGTAAAAGAACATTCGAAAGGAGAGTAGTATGGGTACTGGCGGAATAGTATTTTTAGTTGTCATAGCAGGCATCATCCTGATCATCATTACAGCCCGAAGCTTCAAGATCGTCCGTCCTTGGCAAAAAGGATTGATCGAGCGACTCGGCAAGTATCAGCGTACCGCGGATAGCGGGCTTACTTTGATCATGCCATTCTGGGAACGCATGATCAAGATCGATATGCGTGAACAGGTCGTTGATGTTCCTCCACAGGCGGTAATAACCAAAGATAATGTCGCCGTGGATGTCGATGCGGTCGTGTACTACGAAGTGACCGATCCGGTGAAGGTTACGTATAATGTTGCGAATTTTTATCTTGCTGCGACCAAGCTTGCCCAGACCAATCTAAGAAACTTGATCGGTGACATGGAACTGGATAAATCACTCACTTCCCGGGAAACGATCAATACACAATTACGCCAGATCCTCGACGATGCCACTGATAAATGGGGAACCAAGGTGACTCGTGTCGAGCTTCAGAGGATCGAACCGCCCAAGGATGTTACCGAGGCAATGCACCGGCAAATGAAAGCCGAGCGCGACCGCCGCGCCATGATCCTTGAAGCCGAGGGTCACAAGCAATCAGCGATTCTGAAGGCTGAAGGTCAGGCTGAAGCCATCAAGAAAGTCGCGGATGCGAATCGTTACGAGAAACTGACGGTGGCAAAGGGTGAGGGAGAAGCTATCCAGACCGTATACGGCGCCATCCATAGCGGCAATCCAACCAATGACTTGATCGCAATAAAATACCTTGAAGCCCTGCAGAAAATGGCCGACGGGAGATCGACTAAAGTCTTCCTTCCTTTTGAAGCATCCGGAATCCTGAGCAGTCTTGCCGGTATCGGAGAAATACTCAAGGATAAGGTCGAAGCGAAACCGGCTCCCGGGAAGAAGGAGAAATAGTACACCGCGCAGAATAATCGATGTGACGGGGTAATGCAGACAGAGCTTCTCGTACGCGGGGTCCTTGTCAAGGATAGGCATATACTCCTGGCCGCGAGCAGAAAGAAAAAACACCTGTTTCTGCCTGGAGGGCATATTGAATTCGCGGAAGCAGCGCATCATGCACTCATCCGGGAAATGATGGAAGAGACCGCATGCACGGTACATGTCGGCCGGTTTTTAGGGGCGGTGGAGCATACCTGGAAAGGCAGAAAAAGGATCCATTCCGAGGTGAATCTGATATTTACGATGTCCTGTACCACCATCCATCTGGAACACACACCTGTTTCACAAGAGAGAAAGATCGTCTTTGTCTGGCATCCTTTTAATGACCTCACATCGATCAATTTCCAACCTGCTATCCTGCGTACCCTGCTCCCCGAATGGATCGCTGCAGCTTCGATTGAACGGTGGGCGAGCTCCTACAAGCGCTAACACGTTCTCATCCATCGAGCCTGACGGGATAATATTCAAAAACGAGTAAGACGCATCCGCAGGATAGAGATCCGCAAATAGTATCTATTTACTGGGAGTGTAAGTTTTGTTTGTCAACCGCTGATCTCCTTACGTTCAGCGAACATACATACCGAGTGAGATCGCAACAGTATGGAGCCAGTTATTTGTGTACCCGTCGCCTGGGCCCGGATCGTCTTCATCAGTACCCCGGGCTCCACCTCCTATATACCGCACGTTCATGAATGTATCGACCGCCTTACTCATGCGAAAACCAAGCCGGAGTGAAGCATCCAGGATTGCACCTTCGAAATCATTATCACTCCCGGTGATGTACCGACCCGATGCATAGAATCCGTCTATCTCACTGCCCCACCATACCTGTTCACCTAACGGGAACCGGGTCCTCAGGCGGAAAATTGGTACTGGACCGACATTCTGGTTGACCCGGAACAGAGAACCATCGAATGAACGGAAACAGTATGTTCTGTCCGCCTTCTTCAACATAGTCGAATTCTGTCCCATTTTGCCCGAACTGTATATTATGCGAGAGAATATCAACAAAACCGAGTTCCACACTCCCCTGGAACCGGATCGATCCACCATCATTGATCAGCATATGTTCTTCAGTAATGATCTCAATATCCACATCACCGATGTCGATCAATTCGTCATTTGCATTCAAAGCAATGACCTTGCGGGCAAGTACGGCAATGACGAGAATCATGAAAAGACCTTTCGTTTTCATAACAAAACCTCCTTTGTCATATCTGTCTATTATAGAGATTCCGGACAAACGGTCAATGCGCAAGCCGTGTGGACAGCGATGTGGAGTTCCGCACGTTAGATCCAGGCTTTGTAACCATGACCCATTTTCCATCTTTTTCTACTTGACCTCACAGGTTCCTCGACTATACTCATACGTTGTTGAAAGGAGTTTTTATATGCTTGATGCACTGAAATCCATGGTGATGAACGTGGATGCAGATTATGCGGATATCCGTTATGAGCGAAAAAAAAACGTTGTTATACATTTCGTAGGCAAAGAACTACATCAGGTGAGTTCGAACGCGACCGATGGCTATGTTCTCCGTGTCCTGAAACATGGGGGGATGTCATCGATCGCCTTCACGAAGGAGGATGACGCTGATACCGCGATTTCCAGTGCGCTGCACAATGCAGCATTGATCGCCGCGGCGCGGAAAAATCCGATCCGCCTGGCGCCTGCACCGGTGGTCAAAGATACGTATGTTCCTGTGCTCAAGGAAGATCCCCGGCACATATCGCTTGATGAGAAACTTGATCTGACCAGGCGATACAATACGATTCCCATGCTCCATGCCGGGATCGCGACAACGGATATTTCGTATCACGAAGTGATCAGAGAAAAATTTTTCGTTAATACTGAAGGCAGTGAGATACGGGAGGAATTGATTACGATCCGGATCAGCGGACTGATCGTCAGTAGTGATGGTTCGCACATCCAGAATATCCGTGTGGGTGTCGGCGGCAGTTCTGGTTTTGGTGTTCTTCGTGACCGGGAAGCGGATTTTGAAAAAAGAACATCAGTAGCACTCCAACTGCTTGATGCCCAGTCTGTAAAAGGCGGCGTGTACAATGTCATCCTTAACCAGAACCTGGCTGGTGTTTTCACTCATGAAGCATTCGGACATTTCTCTGAAGCGGATCTGATCGAAAACAATCCCTCTATGCGCAAAAAAATGAAACTCCATGCCCGTCTCGGGAACCGGAATGTCAGTATCATCGATAACCCGACCCTCAATGACCAGCTGGGACACTACAAGTATGATGATGAGGGGCTTCGCGCAAAGCCGACGCGACTTATGAAGAACGGAGTACTTGTTGGTCGACTGCACTCAAGGCGCACCGCAGCGGTATTCAACGAACCACCGAATGGCCACTCGGTTGCTGAAGACTACCGGTATGCGCCGATAATACGCATGGGCACGATCTTTATTGAGCCGGGTGTGAATACGTTTGAGGATTTGATAAGCATGCTCGATAATGGATTATATATCCTCGATGCTAAAGGCGGCCAGACAAGTGGCGAGAACTTTACCTTTGGAGCGCAATACGGGTACATAGTGAAGAATGGACGGATCAGTGATATGATCAAGGATATCAACATGTCCGGGAATCTTTATGAAACATTGAAGAATATCGACACGATCGGTAACGATCTGAAACTCAGTGAAGTCGGTGGGTGTGGAAAAGGTCAGCTGAATATTCGGTCATGTTATGGTGCACCGCACGTTTTCGTAAAGAATATAGTGATCGGAGGTGTATGAATGCAACGTCTCCTTAAAAAAGCCGCGAAATACTGCGATCAAGCCGAAGTGTATATGCTGGACCACATGATCGATAGTATCAGTGTTCAAAATATGAAACTGCAGGATATCGAAAGCCAGATACAGTCAGGTGTCAGCCTCCGGATTATCAAGAAAGGAGTTCTCGGTTTTGCCTATACTCGAAATCTCGGTGACCGTGATGAATTGCTGAAGAATGCATTGAATTCGCTGAAGGGAGATGTCCGGGTCGCATTCCGTTTCCCAAAGACATTGAAGGTCAAAGAGCTGTCTACCTATGACGCGAACATCGAAGAGCTGACGAACCGTACGATCGTCGATGAGTGCAAAAAGGTCACTAAATACCTGAAGGCAAGGACCAAGGGTCAGATCAACATCAATGCCGGATACGCTCGTTCTTCGATCCGGCTCATCAACAGCGCCGGGACCGATCTTGCTGTCCGTTTTTCCACCTATTTTCTGGCAACCTCACTCCTCTATCCACGTTCCTATGCCGGGATACGACGTGTTTTCTCTCACAAAACATTCATACCAACATCACATGGTCATTTGGATAGTATTATTAACACGTACAACAGTGCACTCGAGATCGTATCGATACCCGGCGGGCCGATGAAGGTATTATTCATGCCTGAAGCTCTCTATGTGCTTATATGGAGGATCCAGAGCGGCACGAGTGGAAGATCCGTATGTGAGAAGCAATCACCTCTCGCGGATAAGATCGGCAAAAGGATATGCGATAAGAAGATCACGATCATGAACGATCCACTCAACGATATGCATCCGGGCGCACGAGCCTTTGATGATGAAGGAACCGCCTGTTCGCGTTTTCCGATCATCACCAGGGGCATTCTTAAGAACTTTTACTATGATCTTGATTATGCTGGAAAGAGAAAGACCTGTTCCACTGGCCATGGCTTCAAGACCGCGCAGTGGGGAGGTGAAACCATCGCGCTCAAACCCATTCCGGCGCTTGAGCACGTCCGCATAGAACCCGGTCAG
>JAFGPO010000047.1 GCA_016936155.1 Caldifarciminota bacterium | reverse complement strand
ATGAAGGGCCGCGCGGTCCCGGCTGGTGTGTACTTTGTGCAGATGCAGACCAGCGACTACACGCGCACTGAAAAGGCCGTGCTGGTACGGTAAGAATGGATGATGGGTGTGGGAACAAACCCATACCCATCTTCTATTTATCAAGAAAGGAGACATAATGCGCAATATACTCGTATCCATGATACTCCTTGTGACTATTGGATTTGCATCCCAAATTGTGTCTTTTGACAATAACTGGGGTGAACACAACATGTTCAACATTGTAAGCAGCACAACCAATGGCATGGACATCGTCTTCAGTATGCACTCAATGGTAATCGAGGATATCACAGTAGATGGGATACCAATGAACACCTACGGTATCCCGGGTGTTTTTCTCCCTAATGAACAAGGTGCGCCCAGTGTGCAAGGCACTGGTCGCTACATTGCGATCCCTCAAGGAGCCCAGGCTCATATAACAGTGGTCGATGTCCGAACCGAAATCTACCATAACGTGGATATCGCTCCGGCACCGAATATTCCCCTTGAGATCGACGATTCACCACTACGATACAACAAGGACATGACGATCTATGGCAATAATGCCTATTATCCGGAGACACCGGTTAAAGCATCGGAACCGACAACGATCCGCGGTGTCGATGTTCTCATCCTCGGAGTAACACCGTTCCAGTACAATCCAATCACTAAAGACCTGATCGTCTATAAAGACCTTCGTATCCGAGTGGACTTTGTTGGCGGCAACGGCCGTTTTGGCGAAGACCGCTTGAGAAGCCGGTTCTGGGATCCTCTACTCCAAGGGATGCTTCTGAACTACGATGTGCTTCCTGAGATCGACTTTTACGCACCCGAGCGGATCAATACTCGACAGACTGGATGTGAATATGTCATCATCATACCGGATGACGCGAATTTCGTCCCCTGGGCAGATACGATCAAGGTATGGCGCAAGAAACAGGGCATTTCCTGCGATGTGTACACGCTTACCCAGGTTGGCGGCAATACGACGACTGCGATCGAGACGTTTCTTAACAATGCCTACAACACCTGGGATATCCCGCCGGTTGCTTTCCTTCTGCTCTCGGATTATCAATCTTCAGGCGATGTCTACGGCATCACATCACCAACCTACTCATACTACAGCTACACGTGCGTGACTGACAATATGTACGCGGATGTCAATGGCAATGCTCTACCGGATATGCACCATGCCCGGATCTGCGCCCAGAGTTCTGCACATCTTTCTACGATGATCAACAAATTCTTAAGTTACGAACGCAGTCCCTATACTGCCGCCAATTTCTACGATAATCCGCTTGTCGCATGTGCCTGGCAGACTGAACGCTGGTTCCAGTTATGCGGCGAAGTGATACGCGGCTTCTTAATCGACAGCCTGGGCAAGAATCCGGCACGCCAGTATGCGATATACTCGGGTACGCCGACGGTGGGCGGAGTATGGTCAACCGCCACGAATACCTCAACAGTCGTCACGTACTTCTCGAACCTCGGCTATATCCCAACGACCAACCAGAACAACAGTTCATGGTGGAGTAACGGCTCTTCCACCGGCATCACCAATGCTATCAATTCCGGGGCATTCCTTGTGCAGCACCGTGACCATGGCATGGAGGCCGGCTGGGGCGAACCATACTACACCACATCACACCTCAATAATTTGACGAACACGATGTTCACGTATGTCCTGTCGACCAACTGCCTTACAGGCCGTTACAACTACAGTGGACAGGTCTTTACTGAACGGTTCCATCGCATGGACTACGGTGCCCTTGCCGTCAACGCGGCAAGCCAGGTATCATTCTCGTTCGTCAATGACGTGTATGTCTGGGGTATGTATGATTGCATGTGGCCGCAATTCATGCCTGACTATCCAGCGGCTGATATGATACCGTACGGCATCCTCCAGCCGTGCATCGCAATGACCGCGGGAAAGTACTTCCTGAGCACCTCAAGCTGGCCCTATAATACTGGGAGTAAAGTGGCGACCTATCATTTATTCCACCACCATGGCGACTGCTTTGACGTGCTCTACGACGAGATACCACTGGATCTTACTGTAAGCCATGCCGCCACGCTGCTCTCTGGTGCGACTACATTCGCTGTGTCCGCGGATGACAGCTCGATCATCGGGCTGACCGTAAACAACGAGATCATCGGTGTTGCCGAAGGCACGGGCAGTCCGGTTGATGTCACCATCATACCGCAAACACAAGGTGATACCATGCTCGTGACCGTGACCAAAGCAGGATACTATCGATACGAAGCCCTGGTGCCGGTGGTCGACGTCGGCATACAGGAAGGTCATGAGGGTGTACGGGACCTGGCCACAATGAGTCTGTATCCGGTGGTTTCCCGTGATTTCTTTACGCTCCAGTATGGATTTTCTGCTCAGACCACGGTATGCGTCGGTGTCTACAATGCTCTTGGTCACCTTGTTGATCACCAGGACTGCGGCAACCTCATGGGGACAGGTGATCTTACCCTGAATTTCCCCTCCCTTGCCCAGGGTGTGTATTTCGTTAAAATAGATGCGGGCGATCAGACCACGACGACCAAAATCATCTTCGTCAAGTAATCAATTATGCGAACAACAAAGAATACCCCGCTCGATAAGAGCGGGGTATTCTCTTTATATACTGGAGGGTCGCAGGACTATGGTTCCATCGATCGGATATACTGGTATGCGTTCATTGCTGCGGTCGCACCATCACCGCATGCGGTCACGATCTGCCGGACCGCATGGGCGCGGATGTCGCCGGCTGCGAACACACCGGGAACATTTGTCTGCAGCTTCAAATCCGTAATAATGAACCCGTCAGGATCACATTTCACAAAATCCTTGAATGCACGGGACAGTGGTACGAGTCCCGCGTAAATGAAAACACCGTCTATATCATACGTAACGTTTTTCCCGGCCGACCGGTCCTTTACCGTGATCGACTGCACCATCGTATCACCATTGATACTGATCACTTCATGATCCAGAAGGAACTGTGCCCGGGATTCATGCTCCAAAGGCTTTCGGATGACCGGATCAGCCATCACAGAGGAAAGCGTTTCGATGAAGATAATCTTTTGTACAAAATTAAGAAGAAATCTGCCTTCCTGAAGACCTGAGTTGCCACATCCGATCACGGCAATAGTCTTTCCCTTGAACAATGGTCCATCACATGTTGCGCAGTACGAAACGCCCCGACCGCGCAGTGCATCTTCACCGGGAACACCGAGCATGCGGTGGGTCGTACCGGTCGCAATGACCACGGATCGTGCCGCGTAGTGCGCACCCTTTGTCGCGACGATAAAGCCCTTGCCCTGCGCGCGTAACAATGTCACTTCCACCCCTTTGATCGTGACGCCGAATTTCAAGGCCTGGTCCTTCATCATTGTGGCAAGATCAAAACCCCTGATGCCATCAACGAACCCGGGGTAGTTCTCAATATGCGATATCGAAGCCACATACCCGCCGGGTATGATCCGCTCCATGATCAGTGTACGTAAACCTGATCGGGCGCTGTACAGGCCGGCCGTCAATCCAGCCGGTCCTGCACCGATAATCACAAGATCAAAACTCTCGTTTTCCATAGTGCTACTCCATCGTACCTGTTCTGACCCATATCCGAATACCTCTCATCCGGTAAAACCGCTGTACACCTGAGGATCACGATGCGATCACCACGAACGATCACTGGCTACGCGTAAATGAACACGGCGCACCGTTGCTTTGCCGACACTAATGACGATACATGCCCGTGGTCCGGGAGGTGCACCGGCTTTTCAGTCTATCTGCCTCCTTAAGAAAGTCGGAACTTCAAGATCGTTCTCATTATACGCACGGTCTTTGGTCTCAGCCTTGACCTCGCGCCGTTTGAACGTCGGAAGCTCCAGATTCTCACGCTTTACTCCCAGATCGAGCGCTTCTTCAGTAGCGCGTTCTCGGATACCGGTTGCAACGACCATGACCTTCACCTTTTCGCCCAGTTCTTCATCAACGACAACACCGGTTATGACCTTGGGCTGGCTATCAGTCTCAGCAACAATCAATGACGCTGCCTCATTGGTCTCGGCAAGGGTGAGATCCGGTCCGCCCGTGATATTGATGAGCAATCCCTTTGCGCCCTTGATCGTAACATCATCGAGAAGCGGCGAGCAGATCGCGGACTGGGCAGCCTGTATCGATCGGTTCTCCCCCTCGGCAATACCGAGCCCCATCACGGCTGTACCCTTCTCGATCATGCAGGTTCGGATATCGGCAAAATCGAGGTTGATAAGACCTGGCTTGGTGATCATCTCGGCAATACCTTTGATCGCATTGAAGAGAACCATGTTCCCGAGTCTGAATGCCTCGACGATCGATTGTTCCTTGGGTGATACAGCAACAAGTTTTTGATTCGGGATGCAGATCAGAGTATCAACCCGTTCTTTCAGATCTGCGATCCCCCGTTCCGCATTGGACATACGCCATATCCCCTCGTATTCGAAAGGCTTGGTCACGACTGCGACAACGAGCGCACCGATATTTTTGGCTTCTTCAGCGATCACCGGTGAAGCACCGGTCCCGGTACCACCACCTTCACCACAGGTGATGAACACCATGTCAGCATCCTTCAGGTTATCCCTGATCTGTTCGCGCGATTCCTCGGCTGCCTTGCGACCGATCTCAGGATCACCGCCCGCACCAAGTCCCTGGGTGAGATTCTGACCGACCTGTAGTTTTTCGATTGCCCGGCTCAGTTTCAATACCTGAGCGTCCGTATTGACGGCGATGGTTTCCACCCCATCGATGCCATACCCCATTGCATAGTTGACAGTATTGCATCCTGCACCGCCGACCCCGATCATCTTTATTTTTGCCATGTATTTTGGTTCCTCGACCAATTCCAACATATTCAGCCTCCTTTATCAGAAATATTTGCTATACCAGCTTTCAAAGCGCTTTTTTAATGCCTCGAAAACACCGCTTCCCTGAGACCTTTTAATAAGTGTCTGGTTCTTCTTCTCGTAACCATAGAGCACAAGACCGACTCCGGTCGCGTAGATCGGATCAAGAATAATATCAGTCAAGCCACCGATCTTCTTGGGAATACCTATTTTGACTGGCAGATTGAAGACCTCCTCAGCAACCTGCGCCAGACCACCAAGCCGCGCCGTACCACCGGTCACTACACACCCGGCCGCAAGGACATCGGCAAATCCACTCTTCTTGATCGCCTTGTGCGTTATCATCAGTATCTCCTCGATCCGGGGACTCACGATCGAATAGAGCGTATCCTTGGTGATATAACGGTCCTCACGGCCACCGATCCCGGGAACCTTAATCTCTTCTTTCTTCTCATCCGGGGTCAATGACAGGGTTGCATATTTTTTCTTGATCATTTCCGCTTGTTTATAGGGTGTGCGGATCCCGATTGTTATATCGTTCGTAACATACTCCCCGCCGAGCGGGATCACTTCGGTGTGGCGGATCGCACCATCGTAAAAGATAGCAAGATCGGTCGTTCCGCCCCCAATATCGAGCAAACAGACACCCAGATCAATCTCATCCGGTTGCAGCACAGAATAGGACGATGCGAGCGGCTGAAGCACAAGATCCTTGACCTTCAAACCAGCCCGCTCAAGGGCCGTGTAGATATTCTGGGCGGATGCAATCGCAGCGGTGACGATGTGAACCTCGGCTTCCAGCTTCACACCACTCATACCGATCGGATCCTTGATCCCGCGCTCATTATCGACAATATACTCGATCGGGATCGCATGTATGATCTCACGATCAAGCGGTAGCGCGATCGCCTGAGCTTGTTCAATAACCCGGTCGATATCCCGCTTCTGGATCACGCCGCCGGCGCGCGAGGTTGCGATCATAGCGTGGGCATTTATACTCTCGATGTGCGATCCTGAAATACCTGCGTAGCAGGCATCAACTTTAAAACCTGCCATTCGGCATGCCTCTTCAACGGCTTTTTGAATCGATTCAACTGACTTCTCTAAATTGATAATAACTCCACGCTTCAAACCATAGGAGGTAGTCGAACCAACACCCACGACTTTCAGATCATCATTCTCGACTTCCGCAATGATCGCCGCAACCTTTGTCGTTCCGAGATCAACACCCACGATCCTCTCTTTTTTCGCCATAATCTCCTCCTTTACTCGAGCTTACCCGAACCTGGCCACATACGATCGTCCACAGGTCCCTTTTTTATGATAATTTGTGAATTAAATCTCATGTCTACGATACACGGACCTTGAATTACATCATACGAGATCCGCTCCAGCAATTTCTTACGTTTATAAAGGTCATGATTCCCCAGGATGAAATACACACTGCGGTACTCAACGACCCCGTCTTCATGGGATACAACACGACCTTCGGGTATTACATCTTCAAGTGCCATAATACGCTCCTTTGGGCGCGTTACAACGACGACGAGTATGACAAAAATAGTTACCAGTATCGCAACTGCGATCACTTTAATCTCCTGACCTCCTCCTGCAATACGACTCCGGTATGCCTTCGGACCGTCCGCTTAATGAGTGATGCAAGCGCAATTACATCGCGCGCCGTAGCCTGGCCTCTATTGATGATCCAGTTTGCATGTCGCGTACTCACAACAGCTTCACCCACGCACATCCCTTTCATGCCGCAATCATCGATGAGTTTACCAGCGGCGCGCGGGCGCGGATTCTTGAAGTACGACCCAGCTGAAAATCCCTGTGGCTGGCGTTCGCGCCGGTACTTTTCAATATCGCGTAACTGCTGGCGGATCTTCCTGACACTTTTCTTCTGAAACTGAAGTACCGCAGAGAGCACGATCACACTGCGCGGCAATCCAGAGCGCCGGTAGCGGAAAGGGATGCGTTTTCCCTGGATATCCTTGATTTCCCCCTGTCTGGTCAATAGTGTGACACGATCTGTGATGTCACCGATCGCATGTCCGAATGCACCGGCATTACAGTAGACCGCACCGCCGATTGTACCCGGTATGCCGGCGAGGAATTCCGCTCCACCGTGCCCCTGCGCGCCGGCTGAGGCAAGCAGGGTACGCAGCATGACACCGCTGCCGCAGGTATAGATCCCCTTTTCTTCTGTGATGCGCGTAAAAGTACCTTTCAGTTTCAGGACAACGCCGTTGAAGCCGCGGTCGCTGCAGAGGATGTT
>JAFGPO010000046.1 GCA_016936155.1 Caldifarciminota bacterium | reverse complement strand
ATATCCTTCACTATCAATGAACGGTCTAAAAGAAAATCATCTAAAATCTTAAAAATCTAGTGGCCTACTTTCATATGGCATATGACCCGTAGTGCCTACTGTTTGCGGTATAAAATGCGCCAATAGCTTTCACCCCGTTAAATACTATGAAATGACATGACGCTGACATGTTAGTCTTATGTGGTTATTTAACGGGGCAGGATCGGATAGAGCAACGGATTTCTAATCCGTTGCTTTACTACTTGTAGACTGTGCGGATTAATATTCCATAATGCATGGTATAGTGCGAATATCTGGAAATATAGAGATTTTTATTTAGAATAGAGTATGAAGGCAGTAATCATCTACGATTCCGTATATGGGAATACCGCAAAGATCGCCCGGGCTATGAAAGACGCGCTGGCGGCGCACGAAGTTGATATGATCAAAGTGGGTGATGCCGACATGGAGAAGGTAAAAGGCGCGGATCTTCTTATAGTCGGTTCGCCGACACATGGCGGCAGGCCCACGCCGGCAATGAAAAATTTTCTGCGAAAGATCCCCAAAAACACTTTGCAAGGCATACGCGCAGCGACATTCGACACCGGTATCCCCAAAGCGGGGCAGGGAGCGTTCTTGAAATTGGTCATCAGTGTGCTGGGCTATGCGGCAAAGTACATCGCGACAGCCCTCAAGAAAAAAGGCGCGACTATCCTCAAAGCCGAAACATTTTATGTGATCGGCAAAGAAGGTCCTTTGAAAAATGGCGAGCTCGACCGGGTTCAATCCTGGGTAAAAGTATTCCTGTAAGGATTCTGATACACTCCTTTTATTACATTCATTATTATTTATACTTCAATGGTCCTTATTTTCTCATTTTGTCAATTGTAAAAATGAGAAAATGACAAAAGAATGGGTAAAACCTCGATTCTTACGGCTTGACAAGCCGCAAAGTATTGGTATCATATGACATGGACCAAACAGAACAATACATTAAATTCGAGTATGACGAGCAACTCAATGTTGTATTCACTGAAGATCATTGGGATGTAAAGGCCACGGAGGATGTAGACCAGTTCTTTGCCGAGTACAAGAAGTACTTCACGGAATTGGGCAGAAAAGTGTACATGATATCGAATATCGATCATCTGCTCGTGCGGGCTGCAATTGCGGATTACTATGGTAAGACCGCGCGGTCGACAGTCGGGCACTACCTGCTCGGATTTGCGCGCTACGGTACGAATGACTGGGCGCGCATGACCGTGCGCACGACGTCGCTCAAGGCGAGCATGACGCCGAACATCTACGACAGCCGCGAAGCCGCGATCGCTGCGATCGAGAAGATGAAAACAGACAGCCAACCGGAGGCCGAAGGCAGTAAGCCGAAAGAATAACCGTCGTGCGTAAGGCGTAAGGCGAAAAACAACAAAGCATATCAGCATATCAGAAGATCAGTACGGAGCATACCAGATTATCAGAATATCAGAAAAACCTGATATGCTGGTATCCTGAAATTTGCTTTATTATTGATGATTTATAATTAGGGATTTGTTCAGGATTTCGATATTAGGATTTAGAATTTATGGAAGAGGGGAATAATTCTCCCCATATGCTGTATTTTAGGTTGAAAAGGAGGTGCGTATGAAACGCGCGATGATATTTGCAGCATTAGTTACACTGATCCTTGCCACGATCCCGCAGAGCATGCTGGGACAGACAAAGGACAAGGATGACCGGGAAGGGCTTTCGCCGTACTTTGCGATCGAAAGCAAGGACGGCGTGGAGAACTTCCCCCTTTTAAAAAATAACATCAAGGTCACGATCGCAGGGATGATCGCCGAGATCGAATTGACCCAGGTATATAAGAACGACGGAAACAAGACTATCGAAGCGATCTACGTGTTCCCGCTCGGCACCAAATCAGCGATTCACGCCATGACCATGAAGATCGGCGATCGGACAATCGATGCGCAGATTGAAGAACGCCTGAAAGCCCAGAAAATTTACCAGAATGCAAAGGACCAGGGCCAGGTCGCCTCTTTACTTGAACAGGAGCGGCCCAATGTATTCCAGATGAAAGTTGCGAACATCATGCCCGGTGACGAGATCCAGGTGATCGTTAAGTACACCGAGTACCTTGCGCCGGATGAGGGTGTGTACCAGTTCGTATTCCCGACTGTGGTCGGCCCACGCTATATTGGCGAGTCCGATGTAAAGGATTTGAAAGGCAAGGATTCCTGGACCCAGACCCCATATTTGCACGAAGGTGAGGAGCCGCCGTATGATTTCGATATCAACGTGAATATCATGGCGGGTTTCCCGCTTTCGCAAGTTTGGGTTACCTCGCACAAAGTCAAGGTCAAGAACATCAACGATGCGGTCGCGGAACTGAGTTTGATCAAGCAGAAAGGGAACAGCGGCAACCGGGATTTCATCCTTAATTACACGTTGCAGGGTAAAAAGATCGAGAGCGGTATTCTGCTCTACCCGGGCGAGAAGGAGAATTATTTTCTCGTGATGATGGAACCACCGGAAAAGGCCGATATAAACATGGTTCCGCCCCGCGAGTATGTATTCATCGTGGATGTTTCCGGTTCCATGAGCGGATTTCCGCTTGAGGTCTCGAAGACTGTGATCAAGACGATCGTCGAGGGGCTGCGCAGGGAAGACTATTTCAATATTCTATTCTTTGCGGGCGGATCTGACGTGCTCGCCGAAGTCCCGCTCCCGGCGACCGAAGCGAACAAGAAAAAAGCCATTGACATGGTGATGTTACAATCCGGAGGCGGCGGCACGCAGATCCTCGATGCATTCCACCGTGCCATGGCATTGCCTAAGAAAAAAGGATTGTCCCGGATCATTGTCACGGCGACGGACGGGTATGTTTCCGTGGAAAAAGAGGTGTTTGATATTATTGAAAAGAATCCTGACCAGTCGAATTTCTTCGCGTTCGGGATCGGTTCCGGCGTGAACCGCTACATCATTGACGGCATTGCCCGGGTCGGCCGGGGCGAGCCGTACGTTGCAACCAACGAGAATGAAGCCCAGGAACTCGCCGTGAAATTCATGAAGTACGTGCAGCACCCGGTGCTCACGGATATCGAGGTCCAGTTCGACGGCTTTGAAGCCTATGATGTTGAGCCCGTGAGCCTGCCGGATCTGTTTGCCCAGCGTCCTTTGATCCTGTTCGGCAAGTACAAAAAAGCGTCCGGTACGGTCCGCATCAAGGGCAACACGCCAGCCGGCGTGTATGCAAAGGCGATCAAGGTCACGCCTTCGTTTGAGAGTGACAAGAACCTTCCGATCATGTATCTCTGGGCGCGGGAAAAGATCGCGCGCCTGTCTGATTATGCAGGCGTGGGTGAAGATGTGAGCAAGGAAGTGACCGCGCTGGGATTGAAATACCACCTGATGACCGAGTACACGTCATTTGTTGCGGTGGACAAGATCGTCCGGGAAACCGGCGAGGTCGTGACGGTGAAGCAGCCGGTCCCCTTGCCGCTGGGCGTGAGCGATTATGCGGTCGGGGGTGTTGCAGGGCGCGCAATGGCAAAGGTAAGCGGCGCACCCATGGCCTGCGAAGAGTTTGACGGTGGCATATCGTATACTGAAATAGAGGCACAGTTGTACATCAGCGGCGGTACTGCGCCAGCCGGCATGTCACTTGATGATGTCGAGGACGCAATCTTTGATCAGGTCAAGGAAGAACTCGAAAGGAAATTCGATGCCTGGGAACTAACCAGCGTCGAGATCGCTCTCGTATTCCAGAACGGTTCAGTGAACAAGGTGACGATCAATAAGCATGATGGGAAAAAGGTCCAGACAGCTGTTCTTGAGAATATACTGCGTAAGATCACATTACCGTCGGGTCAGAGCGGGAAAGTCACCTTCACGCTCGAATACAATTGACCGTAGCGATCACGGTTAGCAAAGAGGGGGAGAAACCCCCTCTTTGCTTTATTGACTACCCGGCGCATACTACTATACTTACATGATGATGAACGCTGTGTTAGCGCTTGGGACATTGCTGCTGATCGAGATCGGCATATTCGTCCTCTTAACCTTACTGCTCATGCCCCGCAAAAGAGGAGCAGGGTGGATCTTCTTGATCCTGAGCATCATCATCGGCGGCGCGCAGACCGGAGTATGGGTGCACGATGCGATCGGCGTGCGCGCGAGCAGGTACTATTCACGCATCAAAGGATTTCTCGACGCATCCCCACCGCTTCTGGGCGAGGGTGCGTACAAGCCGCTTGCGATCGTGACCCTCTCCAATATGGCAGAAGGTTTGATCTGCTATGGTGAAAAACATACGGATAAACACGCGGAGATCAGCGCATACCTTGAACGCATCATCGATATCAGCATGAAGAAACCAGTGTGTCCCTATACTACAATGCGGACACGTTCCGTGTTCACGGAACATGGTGTGTACCTGGCACACTTCAATGTCATTTTGAACATGTACGAACAGCATACGAAAGATACGGTATGGCAATCATTGCACCGAAGGATTTCGGTTTACCTTGCCAGGCGCACAATGGCGAGTTCGAACAAACACGTTCGCTCTTATCCGGATCTGCCGTTCCAGTGGCCGGCTGACCAGTCCGTGATCCTCTATTCGCTATACCTCTATGATGTACTGCATGATGATACGCTGAGCCGGGCGCCGATCAAGGCGTGGCTTGAATACATGGAAAGAAATGGTACTGATCAGGAAACCGGTCTTCACATTTCGTCGATCAGCCGTCATGTGCCATTATGGGATGAACCGCGCGGCTGCGCTGTATCCTGGACATTGAAGTATATGGCATATTTTGCGCCGGATCACGCGCGCGCATTATGGGACAGGTATAGAAAAACCTTTAAAAAAGAGTATTTGATTGTCGCAGGATTCAGGGAGTACGGACCGGGGATTGATCGAGATAGTGACATCGACTCAGGCCCGATCGTATATGATATCGGCATGGCGGCGACCGGGTTCGCCTTTGGCGCCGCCAAGGCGAACAAGGATCTCTATACCTACTACCAATTGACCAATGCGTTGAGCCTTATGACGTTCATTGAGCGTGCGGGGTTTGCCAATGATCTTCATGCCGCGACCGATGTGCTTGACTATCCTTTGACCGCGGCGGTGTTGTTCAATGCCGCGGTGCATTAGACAGGAAAGGGGTGGTGCAGTGATCAGGCCATATGAAGCAGCACAAAGAAAAAGAACAAAAGCATAGCAACCAAAAGAACGATCTTGCGTTTAGCTTCATGCAGCCGGCGCGAGATCACCAATCCAGTACCCAGGACGACCGCGTTGTAAAACAAAATACTGTAGGCGCCAGAGACCGCGTATGGATCGTGTCCCCATGAACGACTGGTACCGAGCGCGAACAGTGCGCCGAACGCAACGAGCAAGAAGAATACGCTGAATCCGAAGCTGATCGATCCCTTGCCTTTTTCCGGTTCCTCGATTCGGCGGATACCGAAGTAATCGAACAAACATACCACCCCGATCAAACCGAACACGATGCTGTATTCTTCCTGCAGTATCCCGTCGTGGTAAAGCCATGCAATGTACGGGTACAGGAAGTAGAGGAACGTGGTAATGCCGATAGAGAGGAGCATTGTTTTACGGCGTTTTACCAGTCCGATGATCCCGAGCACGAGCAGGGCCGGTCCGATGATGAAGGTGAAAATGAGTCCGAAGAATGTGACCAGGCACATCCATAAATAATAGGAGCGCTTGTACCGGCCCGGATCGATGTAGGATTTGAGCGAGAACCTGGGCATGACCGCATCGATCACTGGTACCACCCTGTCATACCCGACAGCAAGTTGGAATTTTTCTTTTGCGCTCGTGTACCGGATCGCAAGTTCCGTGTGATCTTTGACGGTCTTCGGGAACATGGAAGTAACTTCATTGTATGTGCGGCGCACGGGCCTGCGGTCTTTTATCTCGATCGTGAATCCCTTATCATCGAAGGTCAGCCGGGAACCTACCTCGATCAGGGGGAACACTACAGGTTCTGTAATACGGGCACTCTCCTGTCCAGCGGCTTCCTGGATATAGAGTTTCCTTCTTACCAGGCTAGGGTGGGACAGGCGTTTCTCCTCGCTCGGGGCGAACCGTTCTGGAAGAATGCCGAGATTATAAATCTTCTCGAGTCCGGATATGACCGCATCAACATTGTCCGTGGCTTTGAGCGCAAAGAGATCCGCCTCCTTTTCAAATCTCTGGGATGGTATCAGGAATTTCATTGTGACGAGCGCGCACACCAGACAGAGAAGCTGTATAAAAATATGTGGAGAATGAAAAACGGCATTGAACAGCACGAGTGCGATAAACGGGATCACGAGCGCAAGCGAGCGCCGCACGACCTGGTGTCGTTGACCGTGTCCGATCTCATGCGCGTATATCGCAAGCAATTCATCGCCGGAAAGATTATCGAACGCGTAGCGGCTCATGAAAATGCCCTTTTTAGTGCCGTAATTACCAACAAAAAAAGCATTCGCGAATTTCAATCCGGCGGCAGGGAATATCAATATCGGGATCGCAGGCATGCCTGTTGCTTCGCGGATACGCGCGCACCAGGACATAAGATCCTGGTCTTCAATGTAGTGCGCGCGCATGAGAATCTTCCAGAAGTCAAAAGAAAACATATACATGATGGCGTATGCGATGACAATAAGTACAGTGCGGAGCGGATATGTGTGCGGGGACCCGAACGCAGCGATCCCGAGGAACAGGTAAGGCCAGAGGATCAAGAAGAGGTGAAGGACATTGAAGGTGATACGCTGGAATACTGGTACCCGTTCATCGCGTACTGTACTCTGGATCGACGAGAAACCTACGATGAAGGACGAGTAAGCGAGTACAAAAAGCACAAGGTATACAAGTCCCCAGATCCGTCCAAAGACCGTATTGATGAAAGTGCTCTCATTGCGGCCAAGGCCCAGCAGTACGCACGAGACCATGAAACACGCCCAGAATATGAGCCCGGCATGCTGCTGGTACTTGAAGTACTGCAGGGCGAACGTTTTGTTGTGTTCCATTGCAAGATATTTCCGACCGCTAAGATAGGCATATATGCCGGGGAAAAATAAAAGCAGGGCAATGATAATGAGCAACATAGAACTATAATATTATACTACAACGTTTTCGCGAGTCAACAAAGGATAGTGTACAAGATCACGGTTTAGGCTCATTCCATGAGCGGTGCAGGACGCTGCGCATCGGTATAGGCTCGCTCTGCGAGCGGTAATTTTTTTTTGCCCGGTTTTTGTCTTTTCATGTCATCTTTCCGCCTTCCAAAGCCTTGTTCTGCCATTTTTCAGCCGTCTAATATCTTCTTCCATGTGTTATTGACTTACGAACATGTGTGGATAGTATTAACCATGACTGACACGCATGACATGCGCCCGCAACCACGAGGTATTTTGATCATCGATGCAGTGATCAACTTCATCCTCGGGATTCTGCTCATGATCTTTCCCAACCACCTGGTATCCTTTCTTGGGTTGCCGATAGCCTATGAGCCGTTCTACGCAAGCGTGCTCGGCGCAATCCTGATCGGTATCGGTCTTGCGCTCGTGATCGAATGCGTGCGTACGCCCGCTGTTCTAGGCGGTCTAGGCATGGGCGGAGCGATTGCGATCAACGTATGCGGCGCCTGTGTGATCATGCTCTGGCTGGTCAGCGGGCGGTTGATCATACCATTGCGGGGATACCTTGTGTTGTGGATCCTTGTGTTCGTGCTTCTTATTGTAAGTGCGATCGAGCTTGTGCTGTGCGAGAGCGGTATTACCAGGAGGGACCAGGCACCCAATACAGACGCAGGCAAAAGCGAGGGAGAATATGAAGATAATTGATCTGAGAAGCGATACGGTGACCGTGCCAACGTCGGCAATGCGGGAAGCGATGCACACGGCAGCGGTTGGCGATGATGTGTTCGGCGACGATCCAACCGTACACGATCTTGAGACACGGGCAAGCGCGATGATCGGCAAGGAAGCCGCGCTCTTTACAGCGAGTGGAACCATGAGTAATGTGATCAGCGTGCTTGTTACGTGCAAACGGGGTGATGAGGTGATTCTCGGCGATGCTTCCCACATGTTCCTTAATGAAGCAGGCGCAATGTCGGCCCTGGCTGGAGCACATCCTCATACGATCCCCAATCATGAGGACGGAACCTTGGATTTAGACGATATCCGGAATGCGATACGCGGTAACGATGAACACTGGCCCCGTACACGGGTGGTCTGTCTGGAGAATACTCATAACCGTTGCTTTGGTGCGGTGCTCACTCCTGACTATACCGCGTCAGTCGCGGAGATCACAAAAGAGCACGGGCTGTTCCTCTATCTTGATGGCGCCCGGATCTTCAACGCTGCGGTCGCATTGAAAAAGGATGTCAAAGAATTCACCCGGCATGTTGATGCAACATCATTCTGTTTATCAAAAGGTCTGTCCGCACCGATCGGATCGATCATATGCGGAAGCCGGGAATTCATACATGAGGCGCGCCGTGCGCGCAAAATGCTGGGCGGAGGCATGCGGCAGGTCGGGGTCATTGCGGCGCCAGGTATCATTGCCCTGGATCAGATGATCGAACGGCTGGAAGAGGATCACCAGACCGCACGGATATTGGCAGATGGCATTGCGCAGATTTCCCGGCTGCGGATCGAAAGCGGGCGGGTGTGCACGAATATCGTTTATTTTGATCTCGCTGGTGATGCCATCGATCCCGACGCATTTCTCGCACAGGTCGCGGATCACGGTGTATGGATGTGCAAGACCGGAACGCGGCGCTTTCGTATGGTCACCCATCATGGCATCACCAAGTCCGATGTCCACGCTACCGTGAGTATTCTGCACAATGTGATCGAGAAAAAGGAGGCCCGACCCATTGAATGAGGGGGTCAAAATGAAAATAGCCGGATCTTTGTTTATGGTATGTATGTGCTGTATCCCTTTGTGGGGGGATGAACCGATGAGCGCGGCGGACCTGGTCAGTGCCGGCATGACCGCGTATTCGCAGGACAAGTACATCGAAGCGATCCAATATTTCAGGAAGGCAGCAGAACTGCGTCCGGAAAACTCATCCGTGGTGTATAACGTAGCCTGTTGTTACGCGCTTGAAAACATGAGCGACAGCGCCCTTGTGTGGTTGAACAAAGCAATAAAACTGGGCGTTTACAAGTTCAATGACGATACTGATTTTGAATCCCTGTCCGATAATGAGGAATACCAGGCGTTGGTCAGCGAGTGCGAGGCAAAGATCATGGAACTCGAAAAGCAGGAGTGGTTACCTGTTGTCAGTGTCCCGGAGAACTACTCGAGCGATACGCTCTATCCACTGCTTATTGCTCTGCATGGTTTTGGAAGCAATCCCGAGAGTTTTGCCCGGGCACTCGATAGTATCGTGACCAATAAAGGCTATATTTTCTGTTGTCCTTACGGTCCTGAGATCCGGGGAACAACCGCTTTTGGCTGGGGAGATGATGTTGTTGCGGATCCGTGCATTAAAGGTGCTTATACGTATGTCAAAGAAAATTATTCCGTTGATACCACTAAGATCATTCTGCTTGGGTATTCCCAGGGTGGATACTACTCGTTCATGCTTGGAGTACAATATCCCGAAGTGTTCTCGGGCGTGATCTGTGTTGCCGGTTATTACGACGATGAATTCGATGAATTTGTCAAGGATGGTCTTGGCACGCAGACAAAGTTCTACATGATGATCGGTGAATTAGACCGGTCCTTTGAAACCAATGCGCACGCGGACAGCGTGTTCAAAGCTCATGGCGTAAAAAGCCATCTCGTATCGTATCCAGAATTGGGGCATGCATTCCCTGCGGATAAGGGGGAAGTTGTCAAGGCCCTGGAATGGATGGAAACGATTGAGTAACACCGCCCACCATGCCTTGATATTCAAGGCGATCGAGTTTGCAGTCAATGCACATACCGGGCAATATAGAAAGCGCACAAACCTGCCATACATCATCCATCCCCTGGGTGTGGCAAAAATACTGATCGAACACGACTGCTCAGAAGATGTCGTGGTTGCCGGCATCCTCCATGATACAATCGAGGACACGTCAGTCACGTGCGAAGACATTGAGCGGGAATTCAACGCGCATATCGCACACCTGGTTACTGCAGTTACGGTTCCGGACAAGGGACGGTCATGGGAAGAACGCAAGCAGCACGTGATCGATACAGTCAGGACATGCGAACACGACGTTCTTTATATCGAATTGGCGGACAAACTGGATAATATCCGTTCGATCCGCGAGAATTACGAGCGGATCGGCGATGCGGTGTGGTCGCGTTTCAACCGCCCGAAAGAAAAACAAGAGTGGTACTACACTGGACTTGCACAAATTTTTACTGAACGCTGCATTGAAGAACCCGAACGAAATCTTAGGATAGAGTTCGCAAGAGAAGTAGAATCAGTATTTGATATTGCGAACTGAAGGGAGTAGGTCATAGAAAATACGGAGGATGTTTATCAAGGACCAGTTCCTGTCTTCCTACAGATTATTTATGCTTCCTAAACAATGTCTTTGTAATTGTTATATTGTATCACTGCGATCGATTCCACTAATGATGGAATTGCCTTGTATCCCTTCATGTGCCGGGTCCCTTGACATCGGGCCACGGATATGTACCATTGCTCATGCCGCATATTGATCTTGAAAAGATCATTGCCACGCTTGGTAATGTCGCCAGGATACTGCGGGATAAACCTGATACCGCGCTTTCCGAACTCAGAAAGATCAGCAATCAGATCGATCAACAAATACCGTATCGCGATGGTCATAGCGCGCGGGTATGTGACTACTCGTTGAAAATGGGGAATGCCCTCGGGTTCTCCGATGAACAGCTCGTCAATCTTGAGGCTGCGGCTCTCCTCCACGACTTCGGTAAGATCTGCGTTGAGGAGAATCTCCTCAGAAAACCGAAATCCCTGCAAGGCGAGGAGCGCCGCGAGGTGGAAAAGCATGTGATGCGCGGCTACCATATTCTTTCTGGATTCGTTGACCTGGATGAAGCGCTCAAAGGAGTCCGGAGCCACCATGAGCACTACAATGGATTAGGGTATCCCCAGGGATTGACTGACGGGAATATCCCGTTGTACGGGAGGATCATCGCCGTTGCTGATGCGTATGATGCGATGACATCAGACCGTCCCTACCGAAAAGCAAAATCGAAAGAGGCTGCCCTGGAAGAATTGAAACGTTACTCCGGACAGCAATTCGATCCCCATATCGTTGAAGTTTTTATGATCGTGATATAATAGAATAGAAATTAAGTACTATGAATTCTCGTCTTCCGGTTCTTCATCTGATTCTTCGTAATGGAATTCGTCCACCTCATTCCCTTCGTAAGGAGTGAACTGGTTTTTACGAGCCCCACAGTCCGGGCACACCCATTCATCCGGCAGGTCTTCGAAGAGCGTTCCCGGCTCAATATCATTTTCAAAATCCCCTTCTTCAGGATCATAAATATACTCACACTTGGTGCACTGCCACTTTTCCATTGCACACCTCCTTTGATATGCGACATAATAACGTTTATTCGTGGACTGTCAAGATGCAAATGCAAAGTCCCTGAAAAGCGACAAACGAATTTTTATCGTCATGCTGAATTCATGTCAGCATCTCAAAGACCGGCGGGTTATGAGATCTTGAAACAGGCCAGGAATAAATTCCGCCCATGGCCCCGGGTATACCCTGTATGTGACACGGGTTGACGGAAATGACGTATTCAGGAACGTCTGCGCGGTTTGCAGGTTATGTTATATAATAGGGCCTGGCTGTTTGCCAGGCCCTATGCGGAAAACAAGCGGGCGTTCTTACTGCCCGAATACGCAGATTTCGCGAAACCCGGTTATACCGATACCACCGTCCTTGGCTTCCAGTTTCACATACCGACCTTCAGCCGTGAAACCATCGATATAAAAGTAATCGCTCTGTTCGCTATTTTCAGCGACTGGCGTTCCCCAATTCACAGTATCATCCGCGACGTATATCTCATACCCTGCGTTCGCAGGTGTACCGCTTATTGTCATACCATACAAAACGACCGCATTCACTGTGTCTGGAGCACCAAGGTCAACATAGACCCAGCTTACATTGGTCGCACTGAACACGGCACAGTACGTGGGCCAGGGACCCCATTTTCCGTCAGTTGCTTTGGGAAACGGATCCGGGAAGGCTTCGGCATAGCAGTTCGCGCCCAGAGAGAGCAGCTGGTAAGGATCGTCGGGAATCGGTGTGGTGTCCGGATCCGACAGGTAGTAGTAACCAAAATCATTCTGGCTGGGTGCTTCATAGTACGCGATAGTCCGCCATTTTTCCACGTAGACTTCAGGAAGCACATACGCAGGCAACATGATCGATGTGTTTTGACCGACATTTTCGACCCACATCGTGTAGTCCGGTCCATCCTGGGTCGCTCTGACCTTAAAGGTGTAGTCAGTCAGTTCACTCGTTGGTGTGGAATGTTCTTGCCAGCTGAATGTTACGTTATTCCCGTTGAATGATACGGATGGATCACCATCCCACAGTGTCATGTCCGGGACTTCGATATCAACATCGAGTGGATAGAAGTACGCCAGCGCATGCGGTATCGTGTCAGGAAAACCGGTATCGTAGTTCATGATGCCGATCTTGAATGTCGCACCTGCCGCATCCATCAAATCCTCGCCCATGAAATCCTCTGAATATTCACCCGCGTTGTCGGTCTGTGTGCTCTCTTCCGGATCAAGCCCGAAGTAGTTGGTGAAGAAACTTTCCGGGCTGTTGATCCAGAATCCGACCCACCGCGTTGCATAGGGATCACCGTTCTCCGCGTAGTAGTTTCCGTGGATCACCACCTGATCATCCGGATCGAACGGTGCCTGGGGTCCGCGATCACACGCGGCAAACAGCAAAATAAGTATGGCGGTTAGTAAGACGGCATGCTTCATGATTCCTCCTTTGTATAACCCAGTATATCTATATATATGATAGTCGTCAATCACAGTTTCAGTACCATTTTTATAACCAATCCGTATCACCTCCTTTCTCATGCTCGGTACACAGCGGTGTGAGTATACAGCATAGATATGCAATCACTATGCCAGAATTAATGTACCATATTTCGGCTCCTTTTTAAAAAGACTGCACAATATATGTGTTATTTTTATTGCATGTGGCTTAGAATTGTATAGATGTCCATTGACAAATCACCTGTTTTTGTTACATTTGTACATGATCATACGTAAAGATTTTCGGGTGACCCTGCCCAATGAACCTGGGCAGCTGGCTCGTATCTGTGATGCCCTCTCTGTATGCGGCATCACGATCCGTTCACTCGCGGGGATTGCGGGTACGCCGCCGATTCTCGCAATGATCACTGATAATGACGAAGAAACGCGCCGCGTGCTGCATGCCCTTGATCTGTCGTATGAGGAAACTGACCTCCTGCTCGTTCATTTCAATAACAACCCGGGCGAGATCGCGACGTTCTCCACTGCGCTCGCTGAGGAAGGTATCAACGTGTCGGCGGTCTACATGTTGGGTGAAGCTTCGGGCAGGGGAATGCTCGCGTTCAGTGTAAGCGATATTGCCAAGGCCAAGGATATTGCAGTACAGTTCGGAAACGGATTTGATTGAGCCGGCGCACGGTGTTTTTTCTCCGATGATATCGATCCTGGTTATAACAACTTTGATGATGATCATGGGGTGCGGGTCCACGTCCCGCGGCCCGGATATCGACCGACCCGTAGTGATCCATGACCACATAGGGGGGGAGCCGGGTCTCCGCGATGCAGACTATCAAGATCACTGCACTGTCCTTGAGCGCACGTTGCCTCAGGGATTCACGGTGATAATCGAAAAACCCTTTGTCGTTGTCGGCGACGAAGATCCACGCATCGTATTGCAGCGCGCTGAGATGACCGTGAAATGGGCGGTCAACATGCTTAAGCAGGATTACTTTATACGCGATCCCCAGGATATCATCACGATCTGGTTGTTCAAAAACAGTGATAGTTACTACGCGCACGCGCGCACGATATTCAATGATGAACCGACGACACCGTATGGGTACTTTCTGGAGGGTGAAAATGCATTGCTCATGAACATCAGCACCGGAAGCGGCACGCTCGTTCACGAGATCGTGCACCCATTCGTGAGTGCGAATTTTCCCGAGTGCCCGCCCTGGTTCAATGAAGGGCTCGGTTCACTCTACGAGCAGTGTGGTGAAAAAGATGGTCACATTTACGCATATACGAATTGGCGGTTGAAGGGCCTGCAGGAGGCGATCCGGTCAAACGCTGTCCCTTCCTTCAAGGAGTTAATGTCGATGAACGCTCATCAGTTCTACACGCAGGATAAAGGCACTAATTACGGACAGGCGCGGTACCTTTGTTATTACCTGCAGGAACACGATCTGCTTGTGACTTACTACCATGCGTTCTATAAGGACCGGCTGGAGGATCCTACGGGATACGCGACGCTACAACGGGTTCTTGGAATAGAAGATATGGACAAATTCAAAGAAGAATGGGAACGTTTCGTGCTGAGTCTAACGTTCCCATGAGAAGGCGGGGTTCGATATGAAAAAAAATATGAGCACGGCAGACAGGGCAATCCGGTTCGTGCTGGTCATCGCGATAATTGTCTTGTTGTATGCCGAGATCGTTAAAGGCGTGTTTGCTACGGTACTCGGGATAATCGGGATCATTTTCGTTGTCACGAGCGTGATCGGATGGTGTCCGCTGTATTCGATCCTGAAGAAATCGACCTTGAAGAGAACGATCGCCAAGGAATAAGGCACGGTTGACATAGTCCTCTCCATGCATACTATGTGATCACTATGTGCGGAAGATTCGTCCGTAAAAGCACTCTCACTGAGATAAAGGATGAGTTTGATATCGGCGAGATCCAATGGGCATGGGAACCCAGCTACAACGTGGCACCTGGCCAGGAGATCGCCGCGGTAGTAAAGAACGGAAAGAACACACTTGTATCATTCCGCTGGGGACTGATCCCGTTCTGGGCGAAAGACGAAGAGGTAGGATATAAAATGATCAACGCCCGTTCAGAGACCATCGCTGAGAAGAGGACCTTTGCCCAGTTGTTGAAAAAACGTCGGTGTCTGGTCATCGCCGACGGTTTTTATGAATGGCGGAAGTCCGAAGACAAGAAAATCAAGACACCAATGTACATTACCTTACGGTCCGGGCGTCCGTTCGGGTTTGCCGGGCTCTTCGATACATGGAAATCAAAGGATGGTAAGGTGATCCAGTCGTGCACGATCATTACGACAAAACCGAACGAGCTCCTTACCCCGATCCACAACCGCATGCCCGTGATCATTCCTGCTGGTGCTCGTGCGCTCTGGCTCGACCGATCGATCGAAGAACTCCAGCAACTCCTGCCGTTGCTCGATCCATACCCGGCGCGCGACATGATCGCTTATGAGGTGTCGCGTCAGGTCAATTCACCGAAGAATAATTTTCCTGATCTGCTCAGACCGCTGAAACAGCACGACGCAAGCGGTTCATAGTAGCGGACACCATGTCCGTACTGGATAAAGATTCGCATTTACAATTCCCCCATGTTTTGATCATTGATGCTTCGGCCGGATCCGGCAAGACCGAAACGCTCGCACAGCGGTTCGTTCAATTTCTTCTTTCCCGCGCCATACGCAATAACGACCTTTCCCACCTTTTAGCGATAACCTTTACGAACAATGCGGCACGGGAGATGAAGCAGAGGATCCTTACCTGGCTCAAAGTGGCCGCGCTGGAACTGCCGCGCCGTGAACGGGAACAGCTTTGCGGACTGGTTGACCTGGATCCCCGCGCGCTCGCGGCCGCCGCGGACACCGGGGTTGAGATGATCATCGATCGCTATTCAGATTTCCATATTCAGACAATCGACAGTTTTATGATGCGGATACTCCGTGCTTCGGCAGTAGAACTGGGATTGCCAATGGAGTGCGACGTCACTGAATCCTATACACAGCTCGTTGCGCTAGCGCTTTCGATCTTGGAGCGGGAACTGCTCCGGGAAATACCAATAGAAAAGATTGAGTGCTTTCTTGATCTACTGGAGCTTGAGTCGGGTTCTCAGTATGTATGGGATCCAGTCGGGAAAATGGAACGACGCTTCACTGAATTCCTGATTGCTGAAGGAAAAGAGCTGCAGGAAATATCATTCCTTGAGCGGGGAGATGATTTTGAATCCCACATACAAGAAATATTCCGTTACTATGATGCGGTTAAACGCGCCGGGTATCGTGATCTGATGCGCAAGCCCATACGAGATACACTGGAGGCCCGGCCTTTTTCATTATCCAAATTTCTCACTCAGTTTTCCCCCGAGACACTGTGGTTCAAATCACGAGGATTGACTGGCGAAGCACTCGCTACATGCACGGGATTGTTGGATAGTGTAAAGGGTATTGCTGAAACTTATGCATTGACCCACTATGCGCACTATGCACCCTTTTACGGATCGTTCAAGCGTATCCTGCAGGGCGTGAAACGCAGCAACGAGATTCTGCATTTCGATGATATCAATAAGCGGCTCGTCGAGTACATAAATACCGAGAACATCCCTGAGATCTATTACCGTCTCGGGGACAGTCTATACCATTTCCTGCTCGATGAATTTCAGGATACCGATATCGTACAGTGGGAGAATATGCAACTTTTGCTTAACGAGGCTTTTGCCAAAGGAGGTTCTCTCTTTGCGGTCGGTGATCTCAAACAGGCGATCTACATGTTCCGGAAAGCCGACTACAAGATTATGCGGAGGATGGTTGAGGGCATACGGACGGGCCGCGAGTATGAGGATTACTACCTGCCGAGAAGTGTCATGCATAATGCCAGGGTCGAACGCCTGACTGAGAATTACCGGAGCGGGAGCGTTATCCTTTCGTATGTGGATATGGTATTCAAGGATCGCCTGCAATGCCTGACCGGCACGGCGCTGCTCAAGGAAGATGTGACGGGCCTCACCACCTACGTTCAAGAGGCCAGACCGCCCTCTGTGGATGCTGCGGACGCCCGTGACCATGATCAGGGATACGTCAAGACGAGCATCGTCTTCGCTGATGAGACTATACCGGAGAAGAGAGTCCTCGCGGATATACTGGTCAACGTGCTGGGCCGCTATAATGCCCGTGACATCGCGATCCTTGCTCGAAAGAACGAGGAGGTCGAGAAGATCGTCGAATGGCTTACGGAAAAGGAAATACACGCTGCTTCGTTCAGCTCGCTCGATATCCGTAAACGCCGGGTCGTGATGGAGATCGTCGCGCTCGTTCAATTCCTGGATTCTCCCCCGGACAGCCTTTCTTTTGTAACATTCATCACCGGTGCTATATTTGCAAGAGCCCTGGGCAGTGCGGGTGTGACTTGGACACAGGATGATATTCAACACGCCTTGTTTACGCAGAGCACACAATTTTCAGGTCATTTCTATACCTGGTTCCGCGAGCATGCAACATTCAAGGGACTCTGGAACATTTTTTTCGAAGACCTCTTCAATAAGGTCGGGTATATGCCTCTTTACGATCTCGTCTCCCAAATCTACCGGACATTCCAATTATTCCGGAATTTTCCCGAGGAAACAGGATTCCTGGTGAAATTTCTGGAAGCGATCAGTGATCTTGAATCACGGGGATTGAACAACATCAAGGATTTCCTGAAAATGGTGACCGGCGAGAACGGCGAGTCCATGATGGAGATCGTGCTTCCGGATTTTATTGACGCGGTCAAAGTAATGACATTCCATAAGGCAAAAGGGTTGGGATACCCGGTCGTTATCAATATGCTGTATGAATCCCGCAAACGCAGCGATCCCATGTTTATGTACAGCGATGAAACTGCGGTGCGCCCGGTCTATATCACGAAAGGATTCACTTTCGTATCGCCGCTGTTAGCCCGTATACATGACCAGGCGTCGCAGGATAGCGTGATCCAGGATCTGAATATGCTGTACGTCGCGAATACCCGGGCCAAGAAAGAGCTTTACAATATCATTATCCGCACTCCTTCTCCGGCGCGAGCCGCTCAAGGGCCGGATGATCACTCATATATCGAGCTCTTTGAGGAATTCGAGAACGGGAGCCAGCAAGCGCATGAGAAAGCAGTACGGCATATCGAGCCACTCGAGGTTAAGATGACCGGGGCGCCCGAGGGAACGGGTATCCTTCGCGAAGAGGGTTCCTGGTCCATTGGGCGCCTGGTGGAAGCGCGTACTGGTGAGGTGTACCATGCAGTACTTGAGCGTATTGAATACCTTGATGCCAAGACCGACGTTGCACGTTGTGTCCGTCAGGCATGCAGACAGGTGCGCGGTCTTCACGATGACGCTGCGATCCTCAAGAATCTGCAGCAGTTCCTGGATGCTCCAGAGGTCCGCCAGTGGTTTTTGCCCAAGGTGGATCGACGAGTTTTAATCGAGCAGGAATTCGTCGGCAAGAACGGGTCTGTTTTCCGTCCGGACCGAGTCATAATCGACGAAGATGCGGTAACCGTGATCGATTTCAAGACCGGCGATCGTACCGAATCGCACATTCAGCAAGTACAGGGGTATATGGCGATCATAAAGGAAATTCATCCGGACCAGCACGTTCATGGATACCTGTCATATATCGACAGGGTGATTGTGGAGGAAATAGGGTGAAGCATATTCTCTGCACACCGGATATTGATATTATTGCAATGATACGAGATACCCTGCTGCAGGATCCTGACCGCATGAGCGATAATCTTGTTGTTTTTCCCGGAAAACGACCCACGCATTTTTTACGCAAGAGCCTGGCGGATGCCCTCGGAAAACCGTTCATGGCGCCACACCTCATGTCTATGGATGAATTCATCGACCATATGTTCCGCACATTTGATCATGACGCAGCAGAGATCGCGGCGATCGATAGTATCCCGATCCTTTTTGACCTGAACCAACGTGAGTCATTCATTGCTGCTCAGGGTGATCCCCTGACGCTCGACGATTTTCTTCCCTGGGGATTCCGGCTGTACAGTGATTTTGAGGAAATGCATATTGAGGCGATCAGACCGGAAAGACTGGCTGAGGTCGAAGTCATCACGAAAGAGGGGGTGCCGCAACGTATCAAGGATCGGTTGGCAACACTTTCCAGGCTCTACTCGTCGTTTTATGGATATATCGAGTCATCACATTTGTCCACGCGTGCGACCCGTTACCGGGCGGTAGCCGAGGAATGCGAATCGTTCGATGTCATGGATTATTCGCACATTATCTTTGCCGGATTCTTCGCTCTTACTGCTTCCGAACGAAAGGTGCTGCGTTATTTTACGCAACACGGGAATGTCACGTTCGTCCTGCAAAAAGGACCGGCGATCGAGAATATTATCAACGATCTTGGGATCGAAGTGGAAGAGCAGGGACGACCATTGACCCCGAGTGTTCATTTTTACAAGGCGATGGATGTGCATAGCGAGGTGATGCAGCTCGGCGTTCTCCTGCGCGAGGCGAAGGATCGAGATCATCGTTCTGTGATCGTCATGCCGCGATCCGACGCCTTATTCCCGGTGATCCACCACGCCCTCGGGTCAGAGGTTGAGGTCTACAATGTATCGGTCGGATATCCGCTGTACCGCACGCCGCTGTTCTCTTTGATCGATACGATCGGGCAATGCCTGGAATCGCGGTACGAAGGATCATACTATGTGCCGGACTATTTGAAAGTTATATTGCATCCATATGTTAAGAATGTTCTGATGGAAAGGAGCAACGAACCGACACGGATCATCGTGCATACGATCGAAGATTACCTGGTGGAGAACAAATACCGCTTCATCAGTCTCGACACTATCGAGAACGATCCTGATGTGCTTGAACAATGCGCGAAGCGATTGCAGGGATCGATCAAACGGACACAATCATTGAAAATGATCCAGCCGCACATACGCACCGTTCACAACATATTCTTTAGAGTATTCGAGCGGATCGACACGGTCGGTGATTTTGTCAGAAAGATGATGGAGCTCATATCGTTCCTCGCGCAAAAGAGTACGGCAAACCTGCATCCATATACCGGGCCATTCATGAAAACGATGCTCGAAGCGCTCTTTGATCTGAGTACATCAGCCCTTGATGATGAATCCTTTTTACGCACGAATGGCTATTTTCGTTTATTGAGCAATTATGTCAGGAGCATACGGTATCCATTTGCCGGAACACCGATAAAGGGACTCCAGGTTCTTGGATCGCTCGAGACGCGCACGCTCCGCTTTGATACGGTGTATATTCTCGATGTCAATGAAGGCATTGTGCCCAATGTCCGAAAAGAAGATACGATGCTGCCGTATAAGGTGCGGAAATATCTAGGTCTCCCCACCCATGAAGAGCGGGAGCGGATCGCGCGATACTATTTTGAGGTGCTGCTCAATGGCGCGCATACTGTCCATGTACTGTACTGCGAGAGCGAGAACAAGGAAAAGAGCCGGTTTGTGGAACGCATAATCTGGCAGAGGCAGAAAGAGACGCGGACGCTCGATGCGAAGACGCGCGATGTGTTTTTCCGTGTCTCCTTTGTGCACCGGGATCCGCAGTCGATACCGAAGACCGATGATATGACAGCGTACATAAGCCACAATCCGCGGTTCAGTGCCTCCAGTTTGAACACCTATTTGCAATGTCCTTTGTTATTCTACTACACAAACATACTCGGCCTTTCTATGCGCGGTATGCCCCTCAGGGAAGTCGATCCGCTTGATCGAGGTTCAGTGATCCATCACATCCTTGAAGAATTCTTCATTCGTAAAGCAGGCAAGAAACTTTCGATCACGGATAAGGATTATCGGGTCATGGATTCGATCGTTGATGAGCAGTTCAATACGGTCTTTCCGCGTGCTGATCAGGGATCCCTGATGTTGCTGAAACTGCAGGTCAAGCGCCGGATGAAGGACGTGCTGCAGTTTTATCGAGGTTCCGATTTTGCACACACGACCGTTCTTGAGTGCGAGAATCGCACAGGTCCACACACCAAGAGATTGCATTACTGGGAAGCGCTCTATACGACACCATTTCTCACCGGCAAGGGGATAAAGGCCACGCTCAGCGGGAAGATAGACCGCGTAGACGACCGCAATGGCACAAGAGTAATACTCGACTATAAGAGCGGTTCCCACGAAGAGGTTCCAAAACGATCTTTTGATCTTGGTGACCGGGCTTCATGGTATAAAACGCTCGTATCCGTGCAGCTTCCTGTGTATATTCTTTTATATCAGGGGAAACATCCTGATCGTGCACTCGACGCGATCAATTGCGGTCTTGTTCTCCTTGGTACGCGCGCAATCAAAGAGATATTCTTATTTAAACCGGGGCTTACCGCGCAGGAAAAGAATGCAGTCTTTGAACAATATACGGGCGCGCTCTCTATACTCATTGAAGAGCTCCTTGAGCCGGACATACCGTTCGTACCCACTGCAGCACCTGAGAAATTCTGCGGCCGCTGTGATTTCAAAGTGATGTGCGACCGGCAGTGGATAGAGTAAGCAGACGTGCCGCGGAACCAGAAGCAGGAGAGATCATGAAATATAGTTTTTTGGGATTCGTTTTATTGCTGTGGAACATCGGCTGCAGCGTCAACAACACAACCGTGTATGACGACGCAGTAAAGGATATTCCGGATCATGAGATCGAAGCCTATTTGAACACCATCTGCCTCAGCCTGGGCAATCATATCGGTTACGAGGCGATCGGACGCTGCGGTCAGTGCGGGGGCATGACTCCGTGCTGTAATATGCAGATCTGCGACCGGTGTGCAGCTGACCGGGGGGTGACCTGATCGGCGCGACCCTGGATGCGCTGGCGTATTCGGGCAACGGGGAGACCGGTTTGCAGGTTTTTGAATACATGAGAAATCCCGGGTGCGATTTCCTGTACGAAGATCTGAAAAAATGTCTGATCGTGATCGGCCGACCGGCAATCCCTGATATGATCGCGGTCCTGCGCCAGGATTTGGAAAAAGGAATATTTGATTGGGGCCGACTGTCGATCATCGAAGCCTTGGGCGGTATGGGGGATACAACCGCTGTTCCATTCCTAATAGAGCTCATTGATATGGAATATCCTGATGAGTATACGTCCCGGGATTTCGTCTACGCTGCTCAACAGAGTCTCGATAAGATCCAGTCGGGGAAATCCACCCTGTCGCCTCAGTGATCATATGTATTTCCACTCTTGACAACGAAAAATTTCTGTATATTCTATAGTGTGATAAGGAGTTATTTTCCTCTATATATAGCGTACGCATATCGAACCAAGGGGGGTGAACCATGAGCGGGATCGTCGGAATTGTCGCAAATAAAGACTGTAAGGATGACCTTTTCTACGCAACGGACTACCATTCCCATCTCGGCACATCATACGGCGGTATCGCGATCTACGATGGTAAGTACCTTCAAAAGAAGATCCATACTATATCCAGGGCTCAGTTCAAATCGCGCTTTGTCGAAGATATGGATTATATGAACATGCATGGTCACTCTGGCGTCGGCGTGATCAGTGACCGTGATACCCAGCCGCTCATCCTGAGATTGAAATTCGGCGAATTTGCGATGTGCGGCGTGGGGTATATCAACAACCAGAATGAACTTGCGCGGGAATTGATCCGTGACGGAGTCGTTTTCTCGGAAATGCCTAATGGCAAGGTCAATCAGATCGAACTTGTCGCGGAACTCATTAACCAGGGCACCACCCTTGTCAGCGGTATCCGCAACATGCACGACCGTATTGATGGGTCTTTCTCCTTGCTGTTGCTCAGTAAAGACGGATTGTATGCAGCACGTGACCGTTATGGCAGGAGCCCGCTTGTGCTTGCGAAAAAGAAAGGCGCGTTCATCGTAGTCTCTGAAACGTGTTCTTTCAAGAATCTTGGATATAAAGTGGCAAAATACATCGGTCCGGGCGAGATCCTGTATATTCAGGGCAGCAGGGTGCGTCAATTGAAAAAACCCGGGAAAGTTCTGCAGCTCTGCGCGTTCCTGTACGTGTATGCCGGATTTCCGGCTTCTGAATACGAAGGCAGGAATGTTGAATACTTCCGGGAGTATTCAGGACGGATCATTGCGCGGCGGGATACCGTGGAAGCGGATCTGGTCTGTGGCGTCGCGGATTCCGGAACCGCCTATGCTCATGGATATGCCCATGAATCCGGTATTCCAGTGCGCATTCCGCTGCTGAAGTATACACCTGGATGGGCACGAAGCTATGTTCCGCCGTCACAGGAAACGCGCGATCTTGTGGCGCTCATGAAACAGGTGGTCGCAGAAGTCCTTATCAAGGGCCAGCGGATCGTGCTTACCGAGGATTCGATCGTACGCGGCACTCAGTTGAAGAATTATCTGCTGGTCAAATTGTGGAAGGCGCACGCAAAGGAGCTGCACATCCGGCCCGCGTGCCCGGCACTCATGTTTCCGTGCAAATTCCTGTACTCGACGCGGCAGCTCGATGAACTCTTCGCGCGCCGTATCATTAAACGGATCCATGGCAAGCACATCAAGAACATTGACCGTTATCTTGATCCAGACTCGAAACCGTACAAAAAGATGCTTGCGTTCATGGAAAAAGACCTTAATGTAACATCCTTGCGCTACCAGTTGCTTGAGGACATGCTGGCAGCCACTGGTTTACCGAAGAAGAGCCTGTGTACTTATTGCTGGACCGGCCAGGAACCAGAAAAGAAATAACGAAAGTTTCATATTGACAAAATAATATATATAGATATAATAGACCTAAGTCTCGCATACCATGCCTTGAGTATACAGACATAGGTGATACAACAACAAGGAGGTAGCATGAAACACATTAATCTATGTGTCTTGGTTTTACTCTGTGCATCGACGCTGATTGCCAGCACATTCTCCCAGGTGCCGATCCGCGTCATGACGATGGAAGAATTCCAGCAGAATGGACCCCTGCCGCTGCAGGCAGAGAGCATCTATGTATGCCAGCTGACCCAGTAT
>JAFGPO010000045.1 GCA_016936155.1 Caldifarciminota bacterium | reverse complement strand
TGTGCTCGCAATGACAGGGCAGAGCATCCCGTCACCTTTGGGAGCGTATAGTTTAGTGAGGAATCGTTCGCTTCTGGTGGCTGGTGCAAATGAAAAAAGTAATGCACAGGCTTGGCGTCAAAAGGTGCGGGGATGAAAATTGGATTCCGGATCGTGGTCCGGAATGACAAAGAGAACTAAACACGACGTACGTGTGTTAAAGGAGAGTAATTTATGAGGCAAATGAAACGGGGACATTACGAGGAAGATCAATTCCAGAGCACGCTGCACAAGGCGATGAAGTTCATTGTCAAACACAAAGATATCGCGATCGTCATCGCGGCGGTGATCATCATTGGAGGGGGATACCTTATCTACTCGTCATCGCGCAGCGAAAAACAAAATCCCGAGGCGGATATCCTCCACACCCAGGCAATGAGTTTCATTTCCATGGGCAGGTTCGAGGAAGCGGAGAATGTCCTCATGGATCTGACCACGCGGTTCAAAGGAAGCCGCTCTGGAAAGATCGGTGTGTACTACCTGGGCGTGATCTATTACCATACCGGGAAATTTGATGAATCGCTCAAATACTTCCAGGAGTTTCTGCGTATCGGGGGAAATGATTATCTGCTCGCGCCGTCCGCGCACTTTGGAGCGGCGTGCGCTGCTGAGGGGATAAAAGATCTCGAGGAAGCGCAAACCCATTATAAAAGAATCATCAGCGATGAAAAATCACCCTTTTATTTCCCGGCCGCGCTTTCATACGCGCGCGTGACCGGCTTACTCGGTGATAAAGATGTAGCAACGAGGCTACTCCAGGAACTCCTGGACAAAGACCCGCCTGCGGATATCGCAATGGACGCACAGTTTTATATCGGATTTTTTAGTGAATGAATCCCCTTGATTACAAAGATACAACAGAAAGATGACAAAGATATTATTACATCTCAGTAATCTTTATGTCATCACCGTAATCGACGAGGCACGAAGTGTCTCGTAATGTATCCCTCGCCATTCTCTGGCATTTCCACCAACCCGTCTATTCCAAACCGGATGACTGCACTTTACCCCTACCCTGGGTGCGCCTGCATTGTATCAAGGACTACCTTGATATGCTCAGGCATGTCCAGAAATTTCCGGACATGCGCGTTACGTTTAATTTCACGCCTTCTCTGCTCCTGCAGATAGACGCCTATAAAAACAGATCGTGTACAGACAAACAGTTCCTGCTCTTTAAAAAACCGGCAGCCAGTCTCACCATCGAAGAAAAAAGAGATATCCTGCGCGATTTTTTTCTTGCGCACTGGGAGCGCATGATCAAGCCGAACAAACGATACATGTCCCTTCTTTTGAAACGGGGCAAAAATATCGTTGAAGGCGAATTGGACAGGATTGCACAAACGTTCACTGAACAGGAATTCCGCGACCTTCAGATCTGGGCGAACCTGGTGTGGATAGACCCGCTGTTCAGGCATGACATTGAAGACCTTTTTACCAGGGGAAAGAACTTCACGGAAGCGGATAAGGACCGGGTGATCCAGGTCCAGACGAACATCATAAATGCGCTCATTGACGAATATAAAAAGGCGCAGAAATCAGGGCAGATCGAGATCAGCATCTCGCCGCTGTACCACCCCATTGTCCCGCTTCTGATCAATAGTGACCTGGCAAAGACATCCAACCCGAACCTTTCAATACCGTTCGTATTCCAGCATCCGGAGGATGCCCGTGCCCAGATCATGAAAGGAGTGGAGATATACGAACAGCATTTCGAATGCAAACCCCGGGGTATGTGGCCCTCAGAAGGCAGCGTGTGCCAGGAAATGATCCCGATGCTGCGCGACGCGGGCATTGAGTGGATCGCGACTGACGAGGAGATCCTGGGGCGCAGCATTGACTTTTCCCTGCGGCGCGACGAAAAGGGCGTTCCCAACCGCGCTGACTTGCTCTACAAACCGTGGAAGGACAATGATATCCATGTGTTGTTCCGCGACCACGTGCTGTCTGACCGGATTGCGTTCGTGTACAATCAATGGGATCAGAAAAAAGCGACCGAGGATTTTATCGAAAAGATCCAGCACATAAAGAGCAGCCTGCCTGCATTCGACCAATTCATTATCCCGGTGATCCTGGACGGCGAGAACGCGTGGGAGAGTTTTGATAATGATGGTACTGTATTCCTTGAATCACTGTATGAAGGGCTTAGCACCCACGGCATCAAAACCACAACAATATCCGGTTTTCTTGCGGAGCATCAAACAAATGCTACCCTGCAGAATCTCTTTCCCGGTTCATGGATCGGCGCGAATTTTAATATCTGGATCGGACACACTGAGGACCATGCCGCGTGGAAAATCGTCCATGATCTGCGCGAGATACTGGTGCGCCGGAATATCGATGATCCCGCAATCTGGGACCGGCTGTATATTCTGGAGGGCAGCGACTGGTATTGGTGGTTCGGCGAGGAACACTTTTCTGCGGTGGCCGAAGTGTTCGATGAATTGTTCCGTTTGAACGCGATCTGGATCTATAAGAAGATCGGGGAGGAGCCACCGCCTGAGCTCTTCTCTACGATCAAGAGATTCACGGATACGGTTATTGTCCAGCCCAATGATAAGATGACGCCGGACCTTGACGGCGAGGTCACGTATTTTTACGAGTGGTATCATGCCGGGCACGCGGATGTGCTGAGAATGGGCGGCACCATGCACCGGTTTGCCGGACTCTTTTCCGCGATCTACTGCGGTTTCGACAATGACCACGTGTACATACGGTTTGATGTGGAGAATCACGACATTACGGCGTATGACTACACGCTGAAATTCTATGCGCCCCGCGAAGTGCAGATCCCGCTGTCTGAATGCAAAGATGTCCAGTGTGTGATCAAACATATCGGCGAGGTCGCGGTTCCTCTT
Source organism: Caldifarciminota bacterium (assembly GCA_016936155.1). Lineage (GTDB taxonomy): Bacteria > Hydrothermota > Tepidihabitantia > SM23-42 > SM23-42 > JAFGPO01. The sequence continues at coordinate 6,925 of JAFGPO010000045.1, read as the reverse complement.
TCAATGCTGCGCGCGGACAGCGAGATCACATCCATCGAATTCGTTATCAATGCCTGCCAGAAAGGAAAAGAGATCGACCGCACGCCGCTTTTGAAATTCACGGTCAGACTGGAAGACGTGAAACTGTATAACTGGAGCATCTGACCCGCTGCGCGGGAAATACTAAATTCTAATATCTAAATTCTAAACAAGCTCTAAATCATAACACTCAAACTCCAAAAGCAACATACCAGAAGATCAGATAAAACCTGATATTATGATAATCTGGTCTGCTTCCCACTGATATCCTGATGTCCTGGTATGCCTGGTTGTCAACCGTTCCGTAATTCGCGTTTCACGATCCGCAATGCCCTCTATTTGTCATTCTGACCCTGAGCAACGTCGAAGGGGAAGAATCTATTCTTTGAGATCCTTCGCTACGCTCAAGATGACAAACATTTGTGGTCGAGCTTGCTCGACACACTGTCCAGTATGTTGTACTCTCCATCATTCTGTAGTGGTTTGATTTATCAAATAGTCGATCACGTAATGTTCTTTATTACAGAGTAAACTCTGCCACTACACGTACTTTTTGGAGCCTCTAATGCTATGATTATAGCCGTCTCCAGCCCTCTATACCGTATCTAGCCTTGTCCGTCCTCTTACCGCCTCCTCATGTCCGGTGTGTGCATATTGCTATTGGATTCTTTTTTATTATAATGAAGAAATGCATCGCATTCAGTACAGCAACTGCTGGGAGGACGCAGAGATCGTGATCAAGGCGCTTGATATCAAGCCCGGCGGCATATATCTCTCGATCGCATCAGCCGGCGATAACACGCTGAGCATGCTTGCTCATAATCCAGCAGTAGTTCTTGCCGTGGACAAAAACCCGGCGCAGCTCGCATGCCTTGATCTGCGCAGAGCCGCGATCAAACATTTTTCATACGAGGACACGCTCTCATTCCTGGGAATCATTGGTTCAGCCAGCCGGCCAGGTATGTACAAAAAAATCCGTTCCTCTCTTTCTTGCTATGCGCGGCAGTTCTGGGACCAACATTCTGCTGATATCGATTGCGGCATCATTCATGCCGGACAAACGGAAAAGAATTTCAAATGTTTCAGGAAATTCGTGCTTCCTCTCGCCATGAGCAGTTCAGATCAAAAGAGACTTCTCCAGGACATGCCGATCACAGAACGCGTGCAGCTCTGTAACAGCATTCTGAATAAACCGCGGTATGCTTATGTCATACGAACGGTTTTCAGCCGGATGTTCATCAGGCAATTCCGCATTGGCGCGTACAGCACGTTTTATACTCCAGGGAACGGTATTCTAGCGGACATCATCATGGAGCGCATAAAAAAAGGATTCTCTTGTTCACGCGCCCACGGCAATCCGTATGTCACGTACATCATGACCGGCAATTACACGGGTGCCCTGCCCTACTATTTACAACGGGACATATTCGCACGGATCAAAAAGAATCTCGGAAAGCTCAGGTTGTTTTCCGGTACAGTTCATGATGCAATGACCGCGCTTCCGTCGTATCGGTTCAATGGATATAATTTTTCCGATATCTTTGAGTACATGAGCGCGCATGCAATTCAAACATGCGTTGAGCAGTGTGTTCATACGGCTGCGCATGGCGCGCGGCTCGTGTACTGGAATACGCTCAAGAAAAACGATATTACACGCGAAGCTTCCGGGCGCGTGCGTGAGTGCCAGCGCCTTGCCCGTGAATTATTTACACTCAATAAGAGCTTTCTGTATGACTCCCTTGTGGTCGCGGAGATCGCATAGTGGCAGCACGTACACTGTGCACCAATATTCACCGCCATAATTGGGTAACCTTTTTGCTCGGCAAGTTCTTCCTGCGATCAAAGGAGCGTCAGGTGTCATATAGCTTGTATGCGTATCTCCGCCAGGTCGATGACTTCATTGATGAAGGCAAAGCGGGCAGGGATGAATACCTCGATTATATACAGAAACAGCGGATAATCGTGCATGAACTGTATTCGAACGGCGCTGCGGCTGACGATTCTCTTCTCAGCCAGATCATTGAACACGACCGCATGTACGGTCACAAATTCAAGGCATGCATTGATCTCATGATGGATGTGTTCGAATTCGATGCCCGGCGTAAGAATAATGGAAGCGTATCTGCTCTTGAGCTGCACTCCTATTCCATGAACCTGGCGCGTGCATACACACACTTCCTTATCCACTTTGTCGAACCCCGTTATCAGCGCAGCGAGAATGATATACTGCTTGCTCACGCGTGCCATCTCGCTCATATGATCCGCGATCTTATGATCGACCATGACCTCGGTTACATCAATATCCCGCGTGAAGACGCCAGCGCGTACGCGCTCGATCCCGTTATCTTTAATACCGTAGAGATGTCCCGGTGGCTGAAAAAGGAAGTCCGCCGCATCGAACACCTCATGCGCCAGGGGAAGCGCGCGCTCTGCTCCAGCCCCATGTTCAGGGTAAAATTGATAGGACTCTTATACTGTTTTCGATATGAAGTGATCGTGCGCCAGATCAAAACCGTTGGATACTCATTGCGCACGAGTTATCCGATGTGTTTCATGGATATGATGCGCTTGTGCGGTCAGTGTTTTGCGGTGTGCGTGAAACATCTGTTTCAATGTGTGAGGATCTAAGGAATTCCTTGACTTACATCCAGGGACATTTATAATTGTCCTATCATGAGGAGGAAAGAATGCAAAAAACTGTGAGATTTTCCGTACTCATAATGTTTTTTTTAGTATGTATCATGGCGCCTTGTTTGAATGCCCAGCGCACGCGCCCTGCGACGGCGACTGAGGAAACCTTCGAAGACGCATATACCCAGGCAAAGATCGATGCAAATGAAGATGTCAGCAAGATCCAATGGTTCGGGTGCGGGTGTACAGTGTACGGGGTGGGCATTGCGTACCTCTGGGGCGTGAAGCCGGATGAAACGCGGTTTATCGGGAAATCCAGCGAATACATCGCCTTATATACAAAAGCGTATAAACAACGCGTGCGCTCTATCCGCACCAGGTATGCTATACTCGGCTGCGGTGTGACCAGTCTTCTGGCTATGACCGGCTGTATTATTGCGATGTCGCAGGAGGAATGCGACCCGTCATGCGGGCTCGACGATGCATGTGCCGACCCGCTCGGTCTTAACAGTTGCATGGAAAATTTCGAGAGCTCGGGATGCTATGAACCGGGCACTGGCTGCACATCTCCTGCATCATGCCAGGATGAAGCTGATTGCGCAACCAGCGAAAGCTGCGGCACCGGGGATGGCTGCGGTTCGTCATCCTCCTCATCTAACTGCGGCGGTTCAGCCGACTACCTGACCAAATAACAGACGGTTATTTTCCACAACACCGGTTGTGTACAGAAGACAACAAGCCATCAGTCTATGTCGTAACTTCATTACGCCGGGATCCAGATGTCTATATTTGATCTTACTGTTCCTGGCGTTATCGCACGCCCAGATCGTAGAAACCCTGCACATCGATTTTGAAAAGACCACGACAAAACATGGAAAAGAAGAATTCATACGCGGCACGATCTATTTTCAGCAGCCGGACGCCATGTGCATGATCATCACAGAACCGGTGAACCAATGGATCTTTTCGGGCAGGGACACAATGGTGCTCTTTTATCCTGAGGACAGCCTGGCATTCAAATTCTACACGATATTCCCGGTTACCTTTCCCTTTTTCCAGGCATTTCTGGGCATCGTGCAGGAAGATTACGGCCTGACCGCCATCGGGTATACCCTTGCCGAGCATGAAGTAAATGATAGTATCCTGACGACAATATGGGCACCGCCCAAGGACGCACCCGGGAACATTGGCACCTTCCGTATCACCTACACGAATGATAGAATAACGAGCGCCGCGTACCTATCTACTGACAGTTCGATCATCTCGCGCACGATGTACCACAGCCATTTCCCCCATGGCGCATACTTCTTCCCCATGGAGATCGAAAAAATACAGTTCGCAGAGCAGGATACGGTTCGTGAACTGATCAAGTACGCACACCCTGAATTTAACTGCGTCCTGCCAGATACGCTGATGAACTTCCGGCTACCCGTCTACGTGACAACCGAGCAGATACAATGGCAGTGACGTTCATTATTCTAGCACTCATTACTGGAGAACCAGGGTCCATTCAGGAAGATCTCCGTTTTATCACCAGGGTGAACCCGGCGTACACACAACCAGCGCGCGAGCATGAAGATCTGGATTTCAATTTCCGGCAGACCAACGAGATCAGGCTCGCGTTCACCGGTATGATACGGCTGTACCAGATCTTTGTCTCGCCCCAGGGACCGCCCGCGTGCAATTTTACAATCACGTGCTCACAATTCCTGTCGCGCGCGGTACGCAAGTACGGATTCATCCACGGCGTGCTCATGGGCGCGGACCGGCTTACCCGCTGCACGCACAGCACGCGGTACTTGTACAAGATCGACGACGCGACCGGTAAGGCGATCGACTACCCGGTGGATGCGTACTATTTATTCTCCCGGCCGAGAATCGTTAGAACCGTCTCTCAAACATCTTCCTCCCCCATAGGCGGGGAGAAATCCCCCCACCAATCTTCCTCCCCCATAGGCGGGGAGGAATTAAAGGAGGGGGGTTTTCAATAATGAAATCCCACTCCTTGCCCCTTGCCCTCTGCTCTCTGCTCCTTGCTTCATTCCTCGCCGGAGATTCTCTGACCATTGAGTATTACTCCCCGGACAATATCAAGCGTTTTGCGGATTTTCTCTATGACCAGGAGGATTTTCAGCGCGCGGCCGCGGAATACCAGCGGTACTTGTTCGCGGTTGAAACCCTTCCCACGAACACTGACTCGACCCTCTTTCGCATCGGGCAATGCTTGCGCAGGAATAATGACTTTGCAAAGGCTCTTGAATATTTCCAGAACGTGATCGATAGCCATTCATATCAGGAAATGGCATACCAGGCGCACTACCAGGTTGCGCTGTGCTATTTCCTGATGGAGCAATATGAGCAGTCGAGTGCGTATTTGGAAATCCTTTTGCCTGATACGACACAGCCCGGCAATGATGTACAGCAATTGCGCGCGCTCAACATGATCCGGATAAAACAGTGGGATGAGGCGTTTTTAACACTATCAACGATTCAGCCACGTGACGAAACAACGACCGACCTCATGAAATTCGCCTGTGCAGGACAAAACCTCCCACATAAGAGCAAAACCATTGCCGGCATATATTCCACGATCATCCCGGGATTGGGCAAGGTGTACTGCAAGCGCACGGTTGATGGAATCCAGTCGCTCTTTTCCACGACGATCCTCGGGTGGCAGGCATATGACGGATTTCATGATGACGGCGTATCATCTTTAAAAGGATGGATCTTTGGCACGATCGGCGGCTTGTTTTATCTCGGCAATATCTATGGATCAGTGGTCGCGGCTGAAATTTACAACGAGGAGCACGAAGAAAAACTCCTTTCCACAATCAAGGTCTATATCAATGTCCATTTTGACTAATATCTTCCTTATATTATGCATGGTCCCGGACCCGGCTATGCGCATTGGCGCCATGTTATATGATAAAGGTTTTTATGACGAGGCGATCACGGAATACAAACGATATATCTTTTTTCACCCTGATGGGGATCTTACGAGCGATGCGTACTATCGCATCGCGCTCGCGTACCGGGATAAGCAGAATTGGCAGGGATCCATTGAAGCCTTCAGGATGGCAATGCAGACCGCGCATACTGATAGTCTGCGCCATCGCGCCGAGCTGGCGCTCGCGGTGACCTACATTGCGAGCGAAAATTACAGCGCGGCTGAGATCGTGCTCTTGAAACTCGAGATGTCCATGCCGCCTAAACACGTGAAAGAGCGCGCGGCATTCCTGCGCGCGCTCGCCACCATGTACGCGAAAAAGTGGGAGCACGCGCAAAAGGCATTCGAAGCGTATTTTTTACATCACCCGGATCCGGGAATGCAGGCAAAGGTGGATTCGCTCCTGCATGAAACCAAAAATTTCCATTACGTATCGGCGGATTCCGCGCGTCAGTTGTCCGCGATCATCCCGGGACTCGGGCAGATGTATGCGGGCGACTGGGGTAACGGCCTGAATGCCTTACTGCTTGACGGCAGCATGATCGGGTGGATGTGGTACAAAGTTACGCATTCGTATTTTGGTGATGCCTGGACCATCTACTACTTTCTGTTCCGGCGCTACTATGCCGGCAACATGTACAATGCGCAGCGCATTGCTGAAGAGCACAACGACGCACTGGACAGGAAACAAACGGAACGGATACTACAGTTATTCCTTGAGGAATGACGCTAAGCGCTACCTCGTTAAACGCTAGACGCTACCAGAAACTGCAGAACCAAAAATTGTAAATACTACGCAGAAAAATTACCGCAATACGCATAATATACGTTTTATATCATTCCTGACACGGATCCGGAATCTATCTTTTATTCTTCGAGTAAGTGAAACGCATCGAGAAGCAGCTTTTTCTGTCATTACGAGGAGTGTGTTTGACGAAGCAATCTTCTCATTATCATTCTGCCTGCCCCGTAACGTATAGCAACGGGGAACGCAGCGAAGGCTCTCATTCTGTCATTCTGAGCGCAGCGAAGAATCTCACTCTGTCATCCTGCCTGCCCCGTAACGTATAGCAACGGGGAACGCAGCGAAAGCTCTCACATACCGTTCGAGCCTGTCGAGAACCCACAAAAAAATCCCCTCTCCCTTGATGGGAGAGGGATAGGGTGAGGGTGTAACAAATTCCCCGCTTCGCGGGGATGCCGAGAGGGGGAGTCGAACCCCCACATGCCTTTCAGCACTGCGGATTTTGAGTCCGCCGCGTCTCCCAGTTCCGCCATCTCGGCTTCCTTCCATTCCCCTCTCCCTTTTAAGGGAGAGGGTCAGAGCCT
>JAFGPO010000044.1 GCA_016936155.1 Caldifarciminota bacterium | reverse complement strand
CTTATGCAGCGCGTTGGCACCCAGATTCGAACAATGGAGTTTCTGTGATGGAAGTCCATCAAGTTCATCAGCGACATCCTGGTTCGTTATCTTCAATGCCTGCTCAATCGTCTTTCCCTTCGCCATCTCGCTGATCATGCTCGATACTGCAATCGCGGCGCCGCACCCGAATGTTTTAAATTTCACGTCGACGATAACACTGTCCTTCACCTTGATATAGAATGTCATAACATCACCGCAGACCGGGTTGCCGACCTCACCCACTCCATCCGCGTCGGTGATCTCGCCCACATTGTGCGGATTCATGAAATGGTCCATTACCTTCTTACTATACATATATCCTGCGCATGATCATAAGATGATGCATTGCTGCTTATTCCAATTCAACGATCGATTGAAAGGCGTCAACCTGATCACCCTCGCGGAAATGTATCGCTTTTACGATCCCTTTCCTGGAAGCACGCAATTCATTCTGCATTTTCATCGCTTCAATGATCGCCAGGGTCGTACCCTCATCGACCGCATCACCCACCTTGACCGGGATCTTTACCACGAGACCAGGCATCGGAGAACTCACCGCATCCTCCTGCTGGTCGCCCGGGACGCCTCTTGCAAAACCGCTCCCGGTCCGCTCTTCAATAATATAATCCTCCCCGGCAACACTGAGATAATAGTGGACACCGTATTTTCTGGCGTATGCAGCATATCGAACATTATTCAGAGTAAATATAACAAGCACTTCGTTCTGTTCGATCTCAGTCACGGTGCATTCGATACCGTTGATCGAGACGATAAAATCATCGCCCGTCTTCCTGAGTGCCAGCGTATATTCTTTCTTGTTATGAAGGAATATATATTCCATGCGCACCACTCAAGTTCCGCATATCTCCCATCTTCCCAATTCCTGCCACGGTGTGGGAACAGGTCCTTCAGTGGATGATGCTCCCGGTGCCCTGAAGGCGCCTGCGGGCGAAAAGAGTGCCGCCGCGATGAGTGCGGCATGTACATGCTGATACCGGGGCATGAGTTCAGTTACGTGTTCATCAATAAAATGAGTATGGTATTCGCCCTTTCTGAAAGAAGATGTATTCATGATCCGACGCAGAAATCCGATGTTCGTCTTGATCCCGAGAATAACATATTCGCTCAGCGCCGCAGTCATGCGCGCGACGCATTGGGGTCTGTCCCCGGCCCAGGTGATGAGTTTGGATAGGATCGGATCATAGTGGGGAGGCACATCCCACCCTTCGAAAATACCGGAATCGACCCGTACCCCGGGTCCCTGGGGCTCGCGCAATCCACGTATCTTGCCCGGGGATGGGAAAAAGGAATTCTCTGGATCCTCCGCATACACGCGGGCCTCGATCGCGTGGCCATACTGCCTAACGGACTCCTGATCCAATGCAAGGGATTCGCCGGCTGCGATACGAATCTGCTGTTTGACCAAATCGATACCCGTGACCGCCTCGGTGATCGGATGTTCAACCTGGATCCGCGCATTGACCTCCAGAAAGTAAAACGTGCGGTCATCATCCACGAGAAACTCCACGGTCCCGGCATTGACATAGCCGGCGGCGGCAATAACCTTTTTAGCCGCTTCCCCCATTACCGCACGCAGTTCATTGGTGAGGATCGGAGATGGTGTTTCCTCGATGATCTTCTGATGCCGGCGCTGGATCGAACATTCGCGTTCAAAAAGATGGATCACGTTCCCCTTGGTATCACGCAGCACCTGAAATTCAATGTGGTGTGGCTTCTCTATGTATTTCTCAAGATAGACGGTTGCATCGCCAAAGGCGCTCTGTGCTTCCCGCTGCCCGGCAGCAACACTCGACTCCAGGTCCGCTTCGCTGCGCACGATGCGCATGCCTTTACCACCCCCGCCCATTGAAGCCTTAACGATCACCGGATACCCGACCTGCCGGGCGACGGTGTTGAATGCCTTCGGGTCTTTGCCCGGAACCTCCATACCCGGTATGATCGGCACATCCACCGCTTTGACCGTTGTGCGTGATGCGATTTTGTCACCAACGAGCGCGAGGGCCCGGGCGCTCGGTCCGACGAAGGTGATATGTGCATCCGAGCATGCCTGTGCGAATTGAGCGTTCTCCGCAAGGAACCCGTAACCAGGATGGATGGCATCGATCCCGGCTTTGCGGGCGACCTCGATGATCCGTGGATAGTTCAGGTAACTTGCCTGGGGCGACGAGTCGCCGATGAAATACGCGTTATCCATGAAATTGAGGTGCAGGGAGGTGCGATCAGCCTCTGAATAGACACCGATTGGCAAGATGCCGAGTTCCCGGCACGCGCGCGCTACGCGGATTGCGATCTCACCGCGATTAGCGATCAGGATTTTTTTGAACATGATTTTTTAAACATGACTTTTCCTTTGACTTTGTAAAATTACAGCTAACGGTCGAGGCTATCTGCCGTTTTAATAACAAATAGCCTGAGTTATCGGTTGGATTTTGAAGTTTACTCATTTGTCTCCTGCTGTTTTTCTAACGTCTGCGTATCAGCGGCGGGTGTCGTGAGCGACGCGAGCCCCCTTGCAGCTGCCGTGATACCCATGAACGCGCCGGTGGGGATCACTTCTGCTTACTCTTCTTGCTGACTGCCGAATCCGACGGCTTCTCCTCCGGTTTCTTTGGCTGCCAACGCTTTTCCAATTCGCCCAAGTTCTTGCTGTGTGTCAGAATCACAATCTCGTCGCCTGCGCGCAGCGTGGTCT
>JAFGPO010000002.1 GCA_016936155.1 Caldifarciminota bacterium | reverse complement strand
GGTACGCGGTCAGTTTCTTTTCGTCATCGGATATCAAGAGGCTCTTCCGCTCGACGCCCATCAGGATCTTATCCTTGGCATCCTCGAATTCGACCATGGCGATACTCTGTTTGTTCCGGCGCGCGGCGAGCAATGCAGCCTCATTGACCATATTCGACAGGTCACCGCCGGAAAAACCCGGCGTACCGCGTGCCAGGACATCAAGATCGACATCTTCGGCAAGCGGCTTTTTTCTCGTATGTACTTTCAGGATACCCATGCGTCCCCGCACATCCGGACGATCCAATACAACGACCCGGTCAAAGCGGCCCGGACGAAGGAGCGCGGGATCGAGGATGTCCGGACGGTTCGTCGCGGCCATGAGAATGACCCCTTCGTTCACTTCGAACCCGTCCATCTCCACGAGGAGCTGGTTCAATGTCTGCTCCCGCTCGTCGTGCCCCCCGCCAAGACCGGCGCCGCGCAATCGGCCGACCGCATCGATCTCATCGATGAAGATAATACACGGTGAGTTCCGTTTCGCCTGATCGAACAGGTCGCGCACCCGCGAAGCGCCTACGCCGACGAACATCTCGACGAAATTCGAACCGCTGATCGACATGAAAGGCACCCGTGCTTCACCGGCAACCGCGCGCGCCATAAGCGTCTTCCCGGTCCCGGGCGGTCCGAGCAACAGCACACCTTTGGGAATACGCCCGCCCAGCCGCGTGAATTTCCTTGGCTCTTTCAAGAATTCGATCACTTCCTGTAATTCCTGTTTTGCCTCCTCCACGCCAGCAACATCGTTGAACGTCACTGACGGCTTGTTCTCCAGGAGAACCTTAGCGTGGCTCCGGCCGAAACCAAGGGCCTTGTTCTGCCCGGACTGCATCTGACGGATGAAGAAAACCCATACCGCGATAAGCAACAACCAGGGCACGATATTGAGAACGATATTCCCCCACCCGGATTTCTGCTTGGCTACGACCTTAACATTATATTTCACGAGCTCATCCGCCAGTTTAGGATCTTCGAATGGGATGAGGGTCGTGAATTCAGAGAAAGTGCCTTTGTCTTCGTAGGCGATCGATGTGTTGAACTTACCTTTAATCGCCTTCTCGGTGATCGTAACCTCGGTGACATTGCGCTGTTTAAGCTCCTGCAAGAACACGGAATACGGTATGTCAACCGCCTTACCCCTCTGATTCAATACCTGAAGAATGATCACGTATACCGCGATGATCAGGATCGACCAGATGATCACGGTCTGCCAGGCACGTTTCCTTGGTGGTTGTTTAGCTACCATCGAATACTCCTATATATGGTAAATTTCGATATTGATTTTTATGGTCAAGTCCATATCCGACTGCAAATACACTTGGGATGTTGAATCCGACATAGGTCAAAGGCACGTCCACGACCCGGTCCTCGTTCTTGTTCAGTAGGGTACATACAGCAAGACTTCGTGGATGCCTCGTTTCCAGATTGCTGAGAATAAATGAAATAGTCCGGCCGCTGTCGATGATGTCCTCGACCACGATCACATCCCGGTCTTCGATATTGATCGAGAGATCGTTGCTCAAGCGAACAACACCGCTCGATGCCTTCCCGTTATAACTGGAAATGCATAAAAAATCGATCTCGACCGGTATCTCAATGTGTCGTATCAGATCGGACATGAAGACAAATGCACCTTTAAGTATGCCAACGATGACCGGATTTTTGTTCATGTAGTCATCATTGATCTGGGCAGCGATCTGCGCAACTTTATCTTTGATTAAATATTCTTCAAGCAATATGTTCATAGTCCACGACCAGAAATTTTTTGGTCTTTGATTCAACAAAGCCCCGGAAAGCACGAACCACACCCGGGATCAAAAGAATGCCTTTCTGATCACAGAGCATGAGCAGATCTGCTCGCTGCTGCGGGGGGATCTTGTGTTCGCTGTATATTTTTTTCAGCATCTTCTTACCCGCGCGCGTGATCAAATTATCGCCGCGATACCTCGTACGGAACACCAGCGGCAACACGAGCGCATCGAGATCGAACACCTCACATTCCTTCTTGCGGCCATTAAGATCGAAACTCGATTCAGTATGAATCCTCACGATATAACTGTCCACCATTACTTCGTCATTGCGCGGATCTACTGTTATTCTCCTCTTCTTCGATCTCTGTTTCCTCGTGATCACGATCTCATCGAACTGACGCTGGGCAATAAGCTGTTTTGGCAGATCGATCTGCTTTCCGGACGGCTTGTCTTTTAGACCTGTTATCCCGGCGATGTGTTTACTTTCGAACCCTTCAAGCCCGCCGCAGATCTCCTTGATAGCACGTCGCACAACGCGTCCGATGACGGCTGGATTATAGGATAAAAGTTTTTTCATGTCAAGCACGACACGATCGTTCTGTTTGCGCGTTGTCTCCCGATAGGTGCTCTCGGCGTGGTCATCGAGACACGCATCGTCCATCCTGATGAGTTCGATCGAGCGGTGGACCGCAGCATGGAGTTCAGGATTGATCTTGACAAGCTCCGGTATGACCTTATGGCGCACAAGATTTCTCCGGAACTCCAGTTGCTGGTTTGTTTCATCTTCGCTAAAGGGTAGTTTCTGTGCGCGCACGAATTTCCGGATCTCGGCCTTACGCAGTCCGTATAAAGGACGTATAAAGGGAATCCGAACCGGGCTGAGCGCGCCCAGTCCAGCGGCACCGCTGCCGCGTATCATATTCATGATAAAGGTTTCTACGACATCGTCACTGTTATGACCGAGCGCGATTCGATCGGCACGTGAACTGGCCATGTACTGCTGGAGCACCTCATAGCGTGCGTCCCGGGCGGCTGCTTCAATACCGGCCTGCTCCTTTTTGACCTGGATCCGAACGATCTTGCACTGCAGGCCATATTTTACCGCGTAGTACTTCGCAAGGTTTTCTTCTTCCCGTAATGCCTTCTCATCACGAAGCCCGTGATTGACATACATGATAAAGAACTGGATCCGGTTTTTATAGAGCGAATACAGGGAGTGCAATAAACATACCGAATCCGCTCCTCCGGAGAACGCGACGATCACTCTACGCGCTTTCTCCAGCATTCGGTACTTGCTCACTGTATTCTTCACATCCGTGAGTATTTGTGATTGATTCGGTCTTCTCACAATGAATTATACACAAATCGTGCTCTTTTACAATGGAATTGCTACGACCCGACTTTTTGGCGGATATCCTTATTTATCTGCTGTTCCGTGCGCTTGAGCAGATCCATCAGTTCCGCAATAGTCTGCAGATACTCCGGCAATTCGCTGAGCATCGTTTCCAGAGCACTGCGGGAAACACGAATGCACTTGTCAATGACGCTGAGGGTCCCTTTCTCCTCGATTTCCTGCATCTTTTCATCACGTAGATCATCTTCGAATGTCGACACCAACCGTCCGGCTTTCGCCATGATCAGTGTATGGTACCACATGAGGTCATCGAATGCGTCTTCTGCCTCCTCGGTGATCCCATCCTGTTGCAGCTGCTTGAGAAAAACGTGCGCTTCATCAGCATATTCCCGGGCCAGACAATAAAGAACGTACTGTTTTGGATCAACGTGTGGCACCTCCACATCCTCAATACTATCGAGATCGAATCCTTCTTCCTGTGCTATATTCATGATCATTTCACGCGTCCGGTCAAAAATATCCTTCATATCATTCATGAACACATCAGGATCATGGGGGTCCTCCCCTTTGACATAGTGCTCGATCAATCGTTCCTGCTCGTCCTTGTACACTTTACAGGTTTTCTGATGTTCGCACCGATCGCACCGATAGTCGCAATAATTGTAGGGTGAAGGAGTGTAGTGTTCTTTTTCTTCCTTGATTTCGTTTTCTCTCTTTTTGTCTTTCTCCGTCATATGGGGAGTACTATACTGAATACGCGAGCGTTGTCAAGGAAGAGCGTAGGGCGTAATGCGATTAAATAGGATATCTTTATACACTATACGTCAAACGCGAGACCCAATCCCCCTCACCCCAACCCTCTCCCACTTTGTAAGGGGGAGAGGAAAAAGGTGAGGGGGATTGGTTGTCCTTGATACTGCTACCAAAGAAGGGTAATTATCTGGAATTTCGGATTTGCCGCTTTAGCGGCAAACGGGGCCGACGAGATTCGAACTCGCGACCTCCTGCGTGACAGGCAGGCGTTCTATCCAATCTGAACTACGACCCCTTGTTGCGATATTTTTTACTGACCTGTAGCAGTATGCCACAAACCACTTGATTATAATAAAAAATCCAACAAAGTCAACCTCTGCGTTGACAGTGCAGGCAATTATGGTATACTACCCCCATGTTCTTTTTCTTCCCGGTCGGCAGTGAAGAAGGTGTACGGCGCCTCCCCTATATCACGATCGGACTCATCGCCCTCAATACGATAATCTATTTCATCACCAGTATGGCGGTCAGTCGTCAGATAGATCGGCTCACGGATCTCGACTTCGAACTCAGGGAGATCGAAACCCGGTATATGTACCGACTGCTTGAAAACGACCCGCGTGCGCTCACAAATTATAACTATGAAAAGGTCCGTGAACAAATTCTTGACGGGGACATCATACCGGTCGGTTCAAAGGACTACGATACATGGTCCCGCCTCTACAATGATTTTCAGACCACCAAGAACAATATGGTGTATGAAAAATACGGCCTCAAGCCCAGCAAGTTCGACTTTATCAAGGTCATCACGTCGATGTTCATTTATGCCGGCTTTCTGCACTTGTTCTTTAATATGCTCTATTTGTGGCTGGTCGGGTGCAATATCGAAGATGATTGGTCATGGCCGATCTTTTTGGGACTCTACTTGATATCTGGATTCTTCGCCGTGCTCCTCCACACCCTCATGTCCCCGCAGAGCACGATCCCGCTGGTCGGCGCGTCCGGGGCGATCGCGGGGATCATGGGCGCGTTCATGGTGCGCCACTTCAAGACGAAAGTGCGATTCGCGTATTTCATCTGGCTTCTTTTTACCCGTCCCTACGTGGGTACGTTTGCAATATACGCCGGAATCGCGCTTCCGCTGTGGTTTCTGATCGAACTCGCATGCACCCCGGCAGGCGGTGACAGCGGCACTGCTCACTGGGCGCACATCGGGGGATTCGTATTCGGCGCCCTGGTCGGAGCAGCCATGAAGTACCTGCATCTGGAAAAGAAATACGTTGCGCCGATGGTCGAAGACAGTTTCGAAAAATTGAAGATGTCTTTTTCAATGAGGGAAGCAACCCGGAAAATGGACGAAGGGAATATTGATGAGGCGATACCTCTGCTCATGGCGACAATACATGAAGAACCGGATAATGTCGATGCGCCGCTCATCCTCGCTCGTGTCTATAGTGAAAAAGGCAAAATTGATGAGGCGGTGTCGCGGTATAATACCGCGCTAGACCGAATGATCATTAATGGAAACATTGAAGCCCTGCGCTCGTGTTATGAAGAAGCAAGGGAAAAAGGATTGATCGGACATCTCAGCGAAAAGAACATATATCAAAGCGCGGTTCTCTTTGAGAAAAAAGAGCAGTTCGCAGATGCGGTAAAATCGTACGGCATGTATATTGCATTGTTCCCGCTTGGTAAGGTGCGTGCAAAAGCCCTTTGCCGCACCTTCATATTGTTCAAGCATAAACTGAAACAACCGTCAATGGCGGAACAGGCGCTCGCATTATTAAAAAAAGAGTACCCGGGGCATCCGCTCCCATTATAGCATACCGGTATACTACATTGAATGTAAAAAGGTGATTATCTATTAATGATTACTATTTTTTTAGTATATATCGTTGTCCCGTATATCGTCCTTGCCACATACACGCCTGACGCACAATCAGAGACATCGATACGGATGTGGTGTTCGCCTGATCCGGATACAGGTATCGTCTGTTCCTTTACGCATTGGCCGGTGACTGAATAGAGGCGGAACAGTATCATAGTGGAGGCAGGGGAAAAAACCGTCATTGCTATATGATCGGCCACCGGATTATTACATATGGCCGGACCGTCCACACTCACCAATGGGTCGTGCTCCCTGATACCTTGTCCCTGATAGTTCCACCGCAGCGCGTCGAAACCGATGTACTGCCCCTGGACACCGGTTCCATCACCCAGGTACACGTACGCGGTGGTCGTTTCAAAGGGATACGTGCCCAACGAAACCCACTCGTCCGTATATCCCGACTGGTCAATGATCACCAGCAGACTATAATCAGCAGTGCGAATATAATACCGTGCGGCGTTTGCATTCGCATGATCGCCTGGTATGTATGCAAACACTTCATAGTCGCCATTCACGGGCAGGAACGGCATCCATACCGCATAACAGGTATCGTACGTGGTTGACGCGGTCGTGTGTGTCCACCACATGTGTCCGTTATGACCGATCAAGGCATCACGCCAGTATTCCATGGATGACGGGGATGCGGTATGCAGATAGAACCCGCTGGCAAACTGCAGATCGTCAACGATTGTATCGGAAGGGGGTTCCCAATCGCCGTGCGCGCCAACGCACCAGTAGACAGAGTTTAAATTCTCGTATCCATTGTTGTACCCGGGCCAGTCGTATCGCGCGTACTTCCCGTCGTAACTCGGGTACCCGGGCGTATTTTTATTCCCGTACGGATCATTGAAAATGAGCGTATGCCAGTCTAAAACCTGTCCGATCGCAAGCACGAGGTGACCCGCGGTCGTTAAGCCCACGCACATACCGTACGGATACCCTGCATTGATCTCCCCGATCGTTTCATTGAACGTGGGCGAATCATCCCGCCAGGACATTATATCATGGTTTTCCAGATACGGCGCCATATGAGTGTACGGCCGGTTTGAACCCGACCACATATATCCATACCCACCGCTTGCCCAGGTCCCGCTCGGGTCCTGCGCCTGCCAGGTGTAATCGACTTCCCGGTACCAGTAGTGCTCGCAGATATACCGTCCAAAGTCGCTCGTATGGCCGTACGGAGAAGAACACCAGCAACTCCATACCGGCAGTTTTGCGTAGTAAGCGATCGCCATCATGGCCGTGGACGGCGCGCATGCCCAATGCCCGTTGAACCAGTCAGGCGTATCATATACCTGATTCAGGTAAGGAACGTCAAGAGAATCGCGGGCTGCCGGCCCTTGAACATGGTAAGGCGGCATGTCATCCGTATCGTTATATCGGAAGAGCTCCGTAATATCCACGACCTGCGCGTCCCTGACCACACCGGTCATGACCGCGTTGGTTGCCCCGTCACAAAAAACAATACGATTCACCATGTAGTAGCGCGGATCCGTTGCAAAGCGTACCGCATCGGGAGTCAAACGTTTGATGTCACTTCCGTCGAACCGTACCGTATAGAGGTCGGATCTTACGACTTCATAGCCCTCGATCAATGGGAGACAAAAGCTGATAGTGCGGTGGTCCGGCGCCCAGTGCGCGTGATGCCCCTGAGGGAGCTCATAAGTCGCTCCTGAATCAGTATCGTATACGTAGAGATAATTGTCCAGGCGGCGATACAGAACAAAGCGACTGTCACCAGACCATTCCGGCATACAGAACCCGTACGCGGATCCTGGAGTGATGCGCTCCCGTAAATCGGTCGCCAGAGCAAGCACCCACAGTTGATCCTCGTGATCATTGAAAACAACCCGTGTTCCATCCGGGGAAATGCTCGTACAGTTCGCATATGCTCCAAGATCGTAATACTCGATCTGTTCTTCGCGCTGTACACAGAGATGATCCCCGATCGTATACGCGATTGCACCGCTTGCCGCGAAACTAACCTGGCCAGCATGCTCGCAAGGCGGGTGCAGAATTGTACGTATCCCATTGCGGATATCGACATATGCGGACGCCTGAAGACCGTTCTCAAAAATCATTTTGAAGCCGATCCGGGCGTGGTCCGGTGATACTGTATAGTACCTTCCGCACCCTGGGGAGGAGACGAGTGGGACGATCGAACCGTCACGGTATACGTAAATGTGTCCGTAGTGCTGATCCGTCATGACCACACCGAACCGGGTCACGTGTGGATCGCGTACCACGCTCTCATGCGCGATCAGCGAAGCAGGGCTGCAGACAAGGATCATCAAAGCACAGACTACCATGGTCTTGCGATTATTGTAATGGAATGACTTGGGGTGTCAAGTACGGGGTCTCAAGAAATCCGCACAGGAAATTTATGTTTCCGGCTATTCGCACGCGCCTATCAGCCGAAATAGCAGCAGGTATCAAATGGGATCACGCCATGAAAAATGAGAGCACGAGCGTGATTACAAAAACGATCGAAGTGGGCACGATGAGAAGTTTGATGAAACTCTTCATCGGCACATTGAAGTACTCCAGTGATACGCCGACGCACGGATGCACCGGCGATATCATATACCCGAAGAATATACTCGTGTAGATCACGGCGAATGTAACCGGGGTGACGGCTGTCGTCGTCATGTACACCGGATATATGATCGATGCGGGTAGCAGCACCCGTCCGGTCGCAATGCCAAGGATGAAACCAGCGACCACACACAGGGTCGTGGGCGGCAAGGGCACGCTGGCAATAAGGTCAGCGATCGAGGATGCACGAAAGATATTCAAAAAGATAAACATCCCCAGAATGATAAGGAAAAAATTCCAGGGCTTCATTTTCCTCGCGATCGCCTTGAGATCGAGCGCTACCGGACTGAGGCGCCAGGAGAGCAGAAACGCAGCGCTCACGCCGAGTACGGTCGCGATCTCCTCGACCGGCAGGGCGACGATCTTTTTCAAACCAAAATCAATGAGCGGGGCGATCAGGATAATGCAAAGCGGCAGGAGCAGCCGGCCAAGGGAGAACTGGCTCGTATACGTGATCGTCCCCTTGACCTTTCGTATATAAAATAACCACCCGAGCAGGGCGGCGAATGCACATGCGGGCAGGAGACTCACCATTGCCGTATAGAGATTGAGTTCCGTGATCTTGGCGGAGGCGATGAGCGCGGAACTGAGGGGATAGATCATCACGAACAAATGGCGGAACCAGTCGTTCATTGCGACCTTGAGATCATCCGGGACTCCGATACCTCCCTTTTCAAGGATCGGGGCTGAAAGCAGGGCGCCGCCCGGCATGGGCAGCAATCCCATGATCGCCGGGGAAAGCGCCATCAAACCCTTGCGTCCAATGCGCAGATTGTTGACCAGATCGTCCATCTGCCCGCTCTGTTTCATGGTCCCGCCGATCATCGGAATGATCCCCATGGCGAGGGCGAGTAATATGACCGAAAGATCACTGCACGTACTGAGGATGGTAGAACCAAGGATGCCCCATGGAAGAGTGAATATCCCGAGGACAATGGCTCCGCAAAAGAGCGCCAGCGGCAAATGCTTGCGGGCGATGACAAGGATAACTATGAGCGATACGATGAAACCGATCCAGGCAAACACACTACCTCATTTTGTTCGGTACATTCCAAACATCTAATCCCAAAAATTTGAATTTTATAATTTCGGATTTGGAATTTATTTAGGATTTCGAATTTAGGATTTCGAATTTCTTCTGACATAGTGCTATGTCAGAAGGAGTTCGGCGATCTGTACGGCATTCAAAGCAGCGCCTTTGCGTATGTTATCGGCAACGATCCACATCGCCAAGCCGTTTTCGAAAATAAAATCCCGGCGTATCCGGCCAACGTACACATCATCGCGTCCCGATGTATGAAACGGCATCGGGTATTTTTCTGGATCTTGGAACACCTTTACACCCGGTGCATCCTTCAGCAGTATCAGTGCTTCCTCCGGGGAAAGCGGTTCTTCGAACTCGATAGACACTGCTTCGCTGTGTGAGCATTGGATCGGAATACGTACACAGGTTGCAGTCACCAGGATATCAGGGTCATTGAATATCTTACGGGTCTCGTGCACCATTTTCATCTCTTCGCTCGTGTACCCGTTCTCGTCAAACCCGCCGATCTGCGGGATAACATTGTTGCCGATCGGGTGCAGAAACACGCGGTCCTCGAATTTCTCGATCGCCTGTTCCGTGCCAAGGTATTCAAATTCCAGCTGGAGTTCATTGAGAGCCTCACGCCCTGCTCCGGACACTGATTGATATGTTGCCGCAAAGATCTTCTTGATCCGCGATTTTTTATACAATGGGTAGAGCGCGACAAGCATTTGGATCGTTGAACAATTCGGATTCGCGATTACTCCAGAATGTTCTTTTACCTTCTCTGGATTCACCTCAGGTACGATCAATGGCACATCCGGATCCATGCGAAACGCGTTCGAATTATCGATCACAATTGCCTTATCTTTAAATACCGGCACGATCTCACGCGTAAGCGGTGCATCGAGACATCCGAACACAATATCAACGGTATCGAGGAAATCATTGTGATCATTCGTTACCCGGATTTCGCGATCCTTGAATACCCGCGTTTCCCCCTCACTCCGACCCGATGCGAACAAAAAAAGTTCCTGCACAGGGAAATCCCTTTGCTCCAGGATTTTGATCACGGTTTCCCCGACCAATCCGGTTGCACCCAGTATGGCAACGTTTTTCATGCGCCCATTATAATCCAGAAGAACGCTCTGTCAATATTCGTGCGATCCCGTACCCGACAAGTGGGGCAATCATCCATCATTGGCTGCGGTCTCAACCACATAAATCTATGGGCTTCGCGGTTACAACACTTGCCGACAATGGAAATATACTTCTAAGGAAATATTATGGTTCTGTCGGTGGCAGCACCATTCCATCCGCAGCGATGATTGGTGCGGATTCCGGAAAATCCGTATTGCTTAGATCCCGGATCAAGCGCGCTGCATGGTACTGATCATCAATGACCAAACCTTTGCCGGCGTGCTGCAATGCCGAGGTGATGTGTCCGCGCACGAACACGCCGGTCGAATCGAGCACGATTGTCAGGATCGGCGCATACCCCAGTTCTTCGCTGACATTGAAACCCCATGTGCAGAAATTGCCCAGGCTGTAGGCAATGAGACGGCTATTGTACACTTCCATTGCCCGCGGAACATGGGGACCGTGACCCCAGATAAAATCTGCTCCGCTATCGATCATTGCGTGAGCGAACTTCACGATATTTCCCCGGGGATTACCAAGGAAGTATTCCATGGTATCCTTTACATGCAGGCAGTTCCTGCCTTCTGCACCGCCATGGAATGACACGACGACGATATCGTGATCCTGAGCCAGGGACGCGACGATCTCCTGGGCTTTTTGGATCTCGAATATCGTATTCGCATTCGGAGACGTGGCAAAACATGCGATGCCGATTGACAGACTTTCGACTTCAAAATATCCGGTCAAACCGTACGGACCTCCATAGACGATCCCGGCGCTATCAAGCGTACACATGGTTCCCTCAATGCCTTCGCTGCCAAAATCATTCATATGGTTGTTCGCGAGATTCAGAAAATCAAACCCGGCGTTGATGAAACAATTAACAAAATCCGGAGGAGTCCGGAATGCATAGCACACACCTTTTTTCACCTGTTTTGTACAGGTCCCTCCCTCGCATAATGTGCCTTCAAGGTTCCCGCAGGCGATATCGGCACGCGACAGTATCGAATCGACATTCTGCAAGAGCCCTGATCCCCGATCCGGCGGGAGGTTACTGGACGGGAAATCCGAGCCCATCATAATATCACCAACAACGGCGATAGAAAGCGAACCGCCGCACAGTAGTGCAGCTGGCAACAAAAGTATTATGATCGTGATGTAGACGGAGTGTTTAATCAAAAACGATCTCAGACTGATCGATATACGGTGCCGGATTGACCTTGACCCCGGAGACATGGACCTCGTAGTGCAGGTGGGGAGCAACGGTCCGGCCGGTCGATCCGACGGTTGCGATGACCTGGCCGCGTTTGACCAGATCACCCTGCTTCACCAAAATGCTGTTGCAGTGCGCATACCGTGTCCTGAACCCATACCCATGATCGATATCAACGGTAAGACCATACCCGCTGTTCCATCCGGTACTGGCGATCGTACCGTCTGCGGCCGCGTAGATGTTCGTACCACGAGGCGCTCCAATATCAACGCCCCAGTGCATCTTGATGATCTTTTTATTGATCGGATCGCGCCGATATCCAAACCCGGATCCGAGCGGATGCCCGGGCACTGGATGTATCGAAGGGATATGCGACCAGAGCATGTATTTCGTGGTGACTTGATCCTGGATATCCTGAACGCTCACATTTCGGAGGTAGCATTTGCCCTTGATTATATCGAGCGATTCATACATATCTTCAAGGACCGTTCTTGTCTTTTTTGTCAGTTCCTCGTTATGATTCAGTGGTTTGGTGCCACCTACTCCCATGGACCAGATATCCGGATGAATATGAGCCATCTGCCAGAATACACGCTGCCGATTGTCTTCATGGATGTAGAGATCGAATTTTTCGTGGACCGTATTCAACTCAGTTCTCAGGGAATCAAGTTTTTGCATGAGCATCGTATGTTCGCGCTCGCTCCGGATGATATTCATGTTCAGGAACATGTGCCGTGCATTGAATATCATGAGCATGATCGTGCCAATGATCAAACAGCCACCAAGGTATATCAAGGCTTGCAATACATTGTGAGTGACCTTGAAACTGCGTAAAAAGTTACGCTTTTTCGAAATAATTAGTATATCCGTTGGTCCTCTCATCATAACATTATACAAATATATGATAAGGTGTCAAGAGGATACACACACACTGTTTAGCAATTGACGAACCCCGGTTTTATGGTATAATAACCGATGCAGGAGCTCCAGCATATCGCAATCATCATGGATGGCAACGGACGGTGGGCGCGGAAACAGGGTTTACCCCGCGTCGTAGGACACCGCCAGGGTGTAGAATCTGTCCGGCGCATCGTAAACACATGCCTGGACACTGACATCAAACACCTCACTCTTTACACATTCTCAACAGAGAACTGGAGCCGTCCACAAGAAGAAATCTCGATGCTCATGGATATGCTCGCAGAGATGCTGAGGATCGAGATGAAGGGACTGCACGAACACAATATCCGGATCAATGCAATCGGCCGGATTCACTCGCTTTTTGACAATGCACGCCAGGCGATCCTTGAAGCGAAAGATCTCACAAAAAACAACACCGGTCTTGTCCTTACATTCTGCCTGAGCTACGGCGGCCGTGCCGAGATCATTGATGGAATTAAAAAACTGCTCCAGGAAGACCGCACGCTACAATTAGATCTTGAATCGATCGATGAAACGTTCTTTAGCAGATATATGTACGATCCTTCACTCCCGGATCCCGACCTCCTGATCCGCACCGGCGCTGAAAAACGCGAGCGGATCTCCAATTTCCTGCTCTGGCAGATCGCGTACACTGAGATCATCTTCACCAGAACACTGTGGCCTGATTACTCGAACAAGGAATTCATGAATGCGATCCGATCATTCCGGGAACGGGAGCGTTTGTTTGGCAGCGTCAACCGACCTTAAACGTCGGACAATCACCGGATTTTTCCTTGGTTCCGCCGCGATAGGCTGTATTTTGATCGACCATATCGTCCTTCCGCTGATGATTATCTTTTTTATCACATTCGCAACAAATGAATTCTTCCGATTTTTGCATCGCAAGAATATCTATCCCCACACGCTCGCGGTACTCCTTCCCGGCTATGCGATCCCTTTACTCGTCTTCTACCATGTGCCGCTATTGCTCCCGTTTGCGATTCTGTTCTTTTTCGTGTGTTTCCTCTCGGTTCTGCGCTACCCGGGCGCACGTCAGAATCCAAATTTCCTTGCCGAAACCACTGCCGCGGTATTCGCTATCCTCTACCTTTCGTTTTTACCATCAACTTTGATCCTGCTTAGAGAAATCGGTTTTTGGTATGCGATCGCTCCTCTGGCTCTCACCTGGGCGTACGATACCGCCGCCTTCTTGACCGGTTCCCTGGTCGGCAAACATAAGCTTGCGCGGGTCATCAGCCCGAAAAAAACGTGGGAAGGCACGCTCCTCGGCTTTCCCCTGTTGCTGCCGATAACCTATCTTGCCGGCAAAGCATGGTTGCCATCATTCGATCTGCTTGATGTTTTGCTGGTCACGATCGGCATCGGTATCATGGCAACGATCGGTGATATTTTTGAATCAGGGATGAAACGGGAGGTCGGACTTAAAGATGCATCAAAGGTTTTCCCGGGTCATGGAGGGTTTCTTGATCGGATGGACTCGTTGCTCTTCACGATCCCTTTCTTCTATCTATACCTGATCCTGCTGCAATGACAACACCAACACCCCTGGCCGACACGATACGTCCTGAGTCGTTCGAAGAGATCCTGGGACAGGACCACGTGCTCGGTACCGGCGGACCGATACGCCGCCAGATCGATCAGGGCCGGTTGTTCTCAATGGTCCTTTTTGGCCCGCCCGGATGCGGTAAGACCACGCTTGCCCGGCTCTTTGCCAAGACATTCGATGCTGATTTTATATCATTCTCCGCGGCGACGAGCGGGATTGCAGAGATCAAAAAATTCATGGCTGAAACCGAAAAACGAAAACACCTCTATAACCGGGATACGATTATCTTCATCGATGAGATCCATCGATTTAATAAAGCACAACAGGATGCGTTTCTCCCGTACCTGGAAAAAGGTTCGGTCATCCTGATCGGTGCGACTACTGAGAATCCTTCGTTCGAACTTAATTCCAGCCTCCTGTCCAGGGTGAAAGTATATATGCTGCATCCGCTGTCATTTGAAAACATGAAACAGATCGTGCTGCGCGGTTTGAGCGCAGACAACGGGCTTGCTAACCGTTTCCGCCTTACTGATGAAGCCCTTGATTTCATCGCCAATATTTCGGATGGCGATGCGCGCGTAGCCCTTAACGCACTTGAACTGGCCAGTCTCGCTGCCAAGGACAAGACCATCGACATTCATACTGTCGAGGACGTAGTGCAGAAAAAGGCGCTTAAATACGACAAGCAGGGAGAAGAACACTATAATCTCATTTCCGCGCTCCACAAATCGCTTCGCGGATCGAACGCCGATGCAGCACTATACTGGCTTGCCCGGATGCTCGAAGGCGGTGAAGACCCGCTCTATATCGCCCGTCGTTTGGTCCGGTTCGCGGTCGAAGATGTCGGTAAAGCGGATCCGAACGCACTTGTCATCGCGGTCGCAGCTAAGGATGCAGTCCATTTCATCGGCCGTCCCGAAGGCGATCTTGCGCTCGCACAATGCGTGGTTTACCTGGCTGGCGCGCGGAAAAGCAATGCGGTCTACACCGCGTACGAAGCGGCAAAAGAAGATGCATTAAAAACACTCGCCGAACCGGTCCCCCTTCATCTACGGAATGCACCGACCGGGCTCATGAAAAAGCTCGGTTATGGCAAGGATTACAAATACCCTCACAACTTCCCGGATGCCCGGGTTGACCAGGAATACATGCCGGAGAATCTCAAAGGACAAACATACTTCAAGGACGGATAACCACGTTGCCATCAAAGAAACAGTATGATATCATCGTCATAGGTGCCGGACCGGCCGGCAGCAGCGCCGCGTTCACCGCAGCTGAACAGGGCGCGCGCGTGGCGCTCCTTGAAGAACACGAACAGGTGGGAACCCCGGTGGTCTGTGCCGAGGGTCTATCCCGTAGTACGATCAAAGGATTCCTCGATATCAGACCTGAATGGATAGCATGCTCCCTCGACGGTGCGGTCATTCGCGGTCCGAGCGGCCGGGAATTCACGATCGAGTACCCCGGGTGCGGTTGGATCCTCGATCGAATGGTTTTTGATGCTGCACTTGCTGACCGGGCACGAGCATGCGGCGTGGATATCAAAACTTGTGCGAAAGCAGTGGGTATCGAAGACAGTGAGATCATCGTGCACGAGCATGGTGTTGAACAACGCTATTGCTACCGGCAATTGATCGGCGCGGATGGCATCGTGTCGCGCGTCGGTCGGTGGATGGGACTCGATACACGTATCGGCGCAGAAAATCTCGAGGTGTGTGCGGAATATCTCGTTGAGAACATTGAAGTACGCACCCATTATGCATCACTCATTGTCGGCATGGACAATGCTCCAGGCGGCTATGCGTGGATATTTCCGAAATCGGCAAGCGCCGCGAACATCGGTCTGGGTATCGCTCCCCACATGACAGGCTACAATGCACGCTGGATCCTCGACCAATGGATGCAGCGGGAATTTCCGAAAGGACGGATTATCCGGAGAACATTCGGTGGTGTTCCTGCGAAAATACTCCCCCGGTTCTCCGGTTCCGACTTTTTCCTTGTTGGCGATGCCGCGCGCCTCACCGATCCCTTGAGCGGCGCGGGTATAGCCACCGCGGTCAAATCCGGCATGTTTGCGGGAGAGGGTGCAGTGCGGCGCCTGCATGGCAAACCGGACAACTACGAAGCCCGGTTGTCGAAATACATCCTGCCGGAACTCCGGTATCACCGACGCGTGAGAAACGGTTACTTGAAAATGACCGATAAGGAGTTCGAAAAGATATTCGACGTAAGCAGGAAAATCTTTGAAGGCACCACAGTACAGGATATCAGTATTCGCCGCATCGTCACGCGCATACTGTTATCTTCCCCGCATATCCTGCGTATCGCATTCAACCTACTCTTTTAAAAAAGAACCGCCGCATGGTCATCATGCGGCGGTCTTCATAAACAACTAAACAATCATTTCTTGTTTACCTTTTTCGGTATCGCCGGCTTTTTATTCGATGACGGGGTGTTCACTTTCTTATTCGTTTTCACGTCTTTCTCTTTTGTCTTTGTGTTCTTAATCTTCTGCAGATCATCTTCCCGCTGATCATTGACGCCATCAGCGTTATCGTCCTTGAAATGATCTTTTGTGATCTTCGCATCATCCCCGGCATCGTCCTTTTTATCGTCATCCTTATCTTTGTTCTGCACAACCTCGGTCGCGGTTTTCACATTCTTCACGTCGGATTTGTTCTCGGGACGTGGAACCGGTTTCACCGCAAAGACCAGCGTGGTGCAGAGGAGCAAAATCATGATCACTTTCATGTTCATCTCCTTATAGTATAAACGCCAGTGTATCCATGTCAATATGGTGTTAGCTTGACAAAGATACGCCTGCGGTCGTCCGGATCAACGGTAATACGCCGTTTCAGCGTGTAAAAACCAGCTCGTTTGATCTCGATGATATAATCACCAGGTCGTATGACAACCGTCCGCGGAGCCCGGCCTACGTACTCAGTATCGTCGGTCACAACATCGGTGATATAGATCCGGCAATCATCGGGCGTGGAAATGAAACGCAGTTTTGCCGGCTCCGGTTCCTGAATATAGATCTCAACGGTACGGCGTGTAACATCCTCATTGTCATCGTGAAGACCGGGCGGATGAACGGTCGATGCACAGGCAATGATCGTCTCAATGCCAGACGGACCACCGATCAAATACTCGTAGTCCGCAGCATCACCGGGCAGTTCATAGACACGGCCAGCCGTAACCCACCCGTCATCGCCGTCCGGGGGGAAAAGGCGGTACTCCTCTCCCCCCACTTCTATATCATACACCGCTACATAGCAATCGACATCGGTCTTAAAGAAGACGCGGAGATACTCATTCACATGGTATATCGGTTCTTCTTTATCGACCCAGAGCTCGATATCGACAGCACCCTGCATAACGATGAGTATGGTTAGGATCAAACCTGCCATGATTACCTCTTTGTATTTGCCCCTGGTTTCTTGCCCGCGTCAGGAGTCGGTGTTTTGGAGTCATTATCCGGTTTCGGGTACGGGTTCTTCATCACGCTCTTACTCTTTGCATCGGGCGTCGTAGACGCCGGTGTCTTCTCTTTTCTTTTCTCATTGTCAGAACTGGTATTCTGCCTGGTGCCCGGATCGTATTCGTTATCATCAGAGGATACTCTCTTAGTCGGTGATTTAATTCCAGGGCTCTTCTCAACCGGTGACTTGTTCACCGGGGTATTCACCTTTTTCGTTTCCCGGTTATCGTCCGAGTATGGATTCTTCACCACCTTTTTTTGCGGCGTCTTGTAAGGAGCTGACACATCGTTTCCGCCTTTGTCCGGTGTTTTCGAATACGTGCCTTTCTGGGGAGCAAAATCCTTGTCCTTTTTATATTCGAGATTCTTCTCCGCTATTTCCTTTTTCACCGATACATCATACTCACTGCGCATCTTTTCCAGATTGCCGGATTTGTGCTCCTTTTCGACCTCTTTGAACAACGTGGGATCCTTTTCTCGGGTCAAATCCATGATTTCCTTTTCTTTATACGGTATATCGATTTCACGTGGCGGCTTTGGCGGCAGCGTAATGCCATGTTGCTGCGAATAGTATCGGATTTCATTGTAGGAATACGGAACCCGGTAACGGACCCATCGTCCGTATCTCGGCCTGTACCACCAGCAACCGCTTTCATACCACACGACGTAGAAGCCACATCGGTAGAAATCCCATGAGAAATGGTGACACCAATGGCATCGCCACCAGTAGTAATCCCACCACCACGGATACCACCACACGTAATGAACGCAGTAGTACCCATGAGGATAATAAACCCAATAGCCATCACACCAGTATGGATCATCCCAGTATTCATCATACCAATATTCATTATCATACTCACCATACTCATGGTACACGAAGTTGCCCCCAAAAGCGCAGAAGGGTATAATGGCTAACATACAACAGATCAGGTACTTCATGATAACCTCCTTTTACGGTCTAATGACCAACTCCGGGTTGCCGGGATCGACCTGATAGGCCCAATCAAAGATTATGCAATCATCTTCGATCCCGGTCACCCTGAATTTTGCGAAATGATTATCCCATGTCCAGAATATATAGCTGTGCCCGAGTATCGCTTCAACGACACCGGTCGGCGACCAGCCGTATTCTGGAGCATACGTGATCTCATCGAGTGATTCTGTATAGCCAAAATCCTGGATCAATCCACCGGTCCTGCCCACGAAGAAGTAGTGTCCCTCATTATAGGAATCATAACCGTAGAAAAAATCGCATGCTGGATGATCATAGGGAATGATCGAATAATCACTGAAGTTCCACCCCGCATATGCAGGGTAGGTGTGGTAGTCGAACAACCGTTCATTGTACCCTTCAGGACGCGGTGTGTCATAGACGATATCGTAACTGAGTTCGCTCTCGTTCCCATTGCCGTCGAACGCGGTAATCGCGTAGAAATAGGTTTCTCCGTTCTGCAAGCCAAAATCCAGGAAATAGTCAAGATTCGTTTCGCCGACGAGGTAGTAGTACCCCTCGAGCGTTTGGCTCCGGTATACACGATACCCCTCAAGATCCGGCTCAGTATTCTCATACCAGAGAAGCAGGACCTCGCCATCACCGGTTACTGACCGAACGCCCCGCGGAGCAGCCGGCGGCAGGTTATCTCCCTGCTCAAAACAGCATCCCACCAGAAAGAGCAGGCTGGTAAATAGGAGAAAATAGAACAGTATTTTTGCGTTTTTCATAGATCACCTCTGCTTAATAAAATATGCAATAGGTGTGCCAGGAAAAACGTACGTGATTTCGGTGGTTAGTTATTGAAAGCGCACAAACATGTGCTGAATATGCACAATATCTGTGCTGATCAGAGCAGGCAGACCCGGGTTATTGGAAGCTGATCTCGACTGGATAACTGATCTCTCCGAGCACCGTATTGATATACGCGGTCGCTTGCACGGTATACGTGACATTACCCAGCTTGATCGCAGATACAAGGGCATCCCCGACCTTGTTGTAATCCAATGATATGGTTGTCTTGAAATCAGTGCTTTTGCCGCTTGGAATAGTAATGCCTTTCCCGGTGGTCCCGGAAAACAGCTGTTTGCTGTTGATCAGAAATGTGTAGGATAGCTTATCCAGTTTCGCATCAACCTTGTTGGGATTTTGCCCTTTGATCGTAAAATCGATCTTGAGGTCATTAAAAGAAAAATCATAGGGCGTCACGTCAGTCAGTGAGAATTTACATTCCTTGATCGCGACCCGCTCTTTAATGAATGAACAGGATACTAATAGTATAATAAGGAAAATAATATAATAGTTCTTCATGAATAATAATAACTGCTGATGTCTGGTTGTCAATGGGAATGCGACTGACGCGTACTGTAACGTCTAACGAGGTAGCGCTTAGCGCATAGTATGTAATCGCCCTATGCTCTACGCCTTACGCTCTACGCGAGCCCTTCCACCTGCGCGTCGTATGGCGCTTCGACGGAAAACCCCACTGTGATCACGTACTTTTCACCCGGAGGAACAGAAAACTGCCATTCAAAGAGCCCCTGATTCTTTTCTTCTTTGGTCGGCTTGGGATCGATATCCACATTGCCGACCTTGATGTCCGGATTCTGCGCGACTGGTATCTGATCAACGATCTTACAGGATATTTCTTTCTTATGCAGATTCGTTATGGTATTCTCATACTCATGATCGTATTTCGTCGCCTTTTTCACCAGCCCGCCCTTTGAAACCTTGCTTTTTTTAGTTTTCCTCTCAACCTTGACTCGATCATCGATACCGAAACTCACGGTTGCTTCGTCATCAGGGGCGATCGTATCAATCGTCATCTGGCCGGTGAAATCGTCGCCAACATACGTATTGGCATCCCCGGCCAGGAACAGGTAGCCGCTTGTATTCTTGAACGTTCCGGTTGAAAAGGCATGTTCTGCTCGACGGGGGAATATGAAATACTCGAAATCGACTTTCACTTCTGAGTTCGCGATCAAGACTTTCTTTTCCGGTTCTCCGCTCTTGATACTGAAACGATCAGCAAGCGGATAACTGATCGCGATACCGGTATCGACAGGCAAAGCCGCCTCGGACAGTTCTTCGTCCATCATCATATCCGCGGCGGCTCCGGTCGGAGCCGGCGCGCTCTTTGCTTCTTCCTTATGTGCCATTCTTTTTGGTCGCGGAATATACAGATCGATATACCAGGGATACGGTTCTGGTGCCGCACCTCCAAGTACGGGCTGTGCAGTTGACAAGGTCATCCGCACATCATCCCAGTCTTCTCCGGTCCGCTGGAAAACTTTACCGAAATATGAAATAGTGACTTTCTTCGCATTTATATCCGCCCGCAGTTCATAGTAGGTCCGCCAGCCCCCTCCATATATAAGGTAGGAAAGTTCGATAGTGTACTCCTTCTCGTGCTTTGGATGGACATCGAATACAACCGTCTTGCGGTTCTGATGGATCGTCTTGATATCGTGGAGTTCGCGGTTCAAGGCATCTATTTTTTCCTTGATGTCCGTTCGTACACGTTCTATCTCTGCGATCCGGATCTTGGCGGCGGTCATTCCTTCGCCAATAAAAACCAATCCCTGGCGCCAGGCTTCCGGGGCCACTTTACCAGTAAAAAGTTCGCTCGAGATCACCTCGGGGCCTGTGACCGTGATCGAATTCAAGAATTTCTGTTTTTCCTGTAAGACAAGGTGTTCATCCGCAAGCGCACGGTCTTCCGCGTTCAGCTTCTTGATCTTCTGTTCGATTGCTTTCTCCTCAGGACGCATTTCTTTCTTGTATCCAGTGCGCACCTGTACTTCCCCGATCTGCAGATCCTGTGCCCTGGTGCGGATCGACTGGTCGTCAAGCGCTCCGGGGAGATCCGGAATCTCGATATCGATCGTTTTTTTAAGATCGACCTTCAGCGTGCGCGTCACGAGGACCCGGTCGCTGTATACGATCACTGCATCGATCTTTGAATTGGCCATCAAAGTCGCCATAGAACCTCCTTGCAACATGGTAGCTGAAATAGCCGCAAAGTCAAGGGGATCAACAATTATAGGCATTTTTTCTGACTCGCTTGACGCGGTCTCTTTTTTGCATATAATAGCCTGAAGGAGGTTCAATGAAAGCATTCAAAACCGAAAAATACAACGATTTCACGAAACCTGCGATACGGCAAAAAATGGAGAAAGCCCTTGCCATGACGCGATCAGCATTCGGCAAGGAGTATAGTATCATCATTGGGGGCAAAAAAATAAAATTGGATAATAAATTCCATTCATATAATCCATCAAAAAAGGGTGAAATTATCGGGACCTTCCAGAAAGCCGATGAGAACACTGCTGAACAGGCAATGCAGGCGGCGCTGGAAACTTATCAATCGTGGCAGTATACACCAGCCAAGGTGCGGGCAAACTGTCTTTTTAAAATTGCGAACATCATGCGGCGCCGACGGTTCGAACTCGACGCGTGGATGGTGCATGAAGTGGGTAAGAACTGGATCGAAGCGGACGCAGATGTCGCGGAAGCGATTGATTTCTGCGACTACTACGGGCTTGAAGCGCTCCGCTATGACAAAGGCGCCACACTGTACACGTATCCAGGGGAGATAAATAAGACGGTATACATACCGCTTGGTGTCGGCACCGTTATCCCCCCGTGGAATTTCCCGCTCGCGATTTTGGTCGGAATGACGACGGCATCTTTTGTCTCCGGGAACACCGTGATCCTTAAGCCATCGAGTGATTCCCCGGTAATCGCCGCGAAATTTATGGAGATCGTCGAGGAAGCGAAAGTTCCGGTCGGCGTTGTGAACTTCCTCAGCGGTCCAGGAGCGATCGCCGGCGATTATCTGGTGCGCCACCCGAAAACACGATTCATCGCGTTCACCGGATCCAAAGGCGTCGGCTTGCGTATCATTGAACAGGCAGGGAAAGCACAGCCAGGACAGATATGGATAAAACGCGTGGTCGCGGAGATGGGCGGCAAGGACCTGATCATTGTCGATTCTGAAGCAGACATTGACAGCGCGGTCGCTGGTGTCCGGACCTCGGCATTTGGATTCCAGGGGCAAAAATGTTCAGCCTGTTCGCGATTGATCCTTGACGATAAGGTATATGACGAGTTCATGCGTAAATTCATCCCGACAGTTGAAGCAATAAAAGTCGGTCCAACAGAGAACCAGGAGAACTGGATGGGCCCGGTCATCAATGAATCTGCATATAACTCGATCCTCGAATACATCAAGATCGGCGCATCTGAGGGCCGCCTTGCGTGCGGCGGTGAACCGGCAGGCGGTAATGGATGGTTCATCCGACCGACTGTAATCACCGACATCGAAGCAAAAGACCGGATCTTCCAGGAAGAGATCTTCGGTCCAGTGCTTGCGGTCACGCGCGCCCGCAATTATGACCATGCCGTTGCACTGGCGAATGACAGCGAATACGGCCTCACCGGAGCTGTATACACGCGCAACCGGGCAAAACTCGAACGGGCAAAACGAGAAGTCAATGTCGGTAACCTCTACCTTAACCGGAAATGTACAGGCGCCCTTGTTGGCATACAACCATTTGGTGGATTCAATATGTCGGGGACCGATTCCAAAGCCGGCGGACCCGACTATTTGTTATTGTTCCTGCAGGCAAAATCACTGACCGAATTCATTGGCAAGAAAAATGCGGTAAAAAAGGCGCCAAAAAAACAAGCACGTACAAGGGTAAAACCAAAGCGCAGAAAAACGGCGAAAAAACGCCGATAGGCTGAATGTGCACACTTATAAAGGAGAGATAGAACATGACAACTGATCAGGTGCTCAAAAAAGTCGAAAAGGAAAAGGTGAAATTCATCGATCTGTGGTTCTCGGACATTCTTGGCTCAGTAAAGAATGAAACCATTCCAGTAAAGCAGCTGGGGAAAGCCTTACAAAACGGCATATGGTTCGATGGTTCGTCAGTCGAAGGTTTCGGGAGGATATTCGAAAGCGACATGTATTTGAAACCAGACCCTGACACGTTCGTGGTCGTGCCCTGGAGTGCAGAGAAGACCGCACGATTGATCTGCGACGTGTACGCACCGGATCACAAACCAGCACCCGTGGATCCACGGTCGATCCTTAAGGAAAATCTCAGACAGCTCCACAAAATGGGCATGGAATTCTATGTGGGCGCGGAACTTGAATTCTACCTGTTCCGTCGCGATGGAGACAAGGTCATGCCGTTACCTCATGATCGGGTCGGGTATTTTGACCTGGGCGGTGACCTTGCACTCCGGATACGCCGGCAGATGTGCGACCGACTGCAGCAGTTCGGCATCGAGCTGGAGGCCGGGCACCATGAAGTAGGGCGCAGTCAACATGAGATCGATCTGCTCTATGGCAAGGCAACAACCATTGCAGACAATATTCTCACCGCGCGTATCATCATCAAAAAAGTCGCTGAAGAACACGGACTCTACGCGACATTCATGCCCAAACCGCTCTTTGGGACCGCGGGTAACGGTATGCATATCCACCAAAGTATTTTCAAAGGCAGGAAGAACCAGTTCAGCGCTCCCCGAGATACCTATGGTTTGAGTACTCTTGCCTACCAGTTCCTGGCCGGTGTTCTCTCCTCAATGAAAGAGCTCAGCGCAGTGGCATCGCCACTCGTCAATTCCTACAAGCGTTTGGTGTCAGGATACGAGGCACCCGTATACATTTGTTGGGGCACAATGAACCGCTCGGCATTAGTCAGGGTGCCTCGTATCAGCAGAGGAAAATACGACAGCACGCGGCTGGAACTGCGCTCGTGTGACCCGAGTGCTAATCCCTACCTGGTATTCGCCTGCATTCTCAGGGCCGGCCTTGAGGGGATCAAAAAGAAGATGAAACCTCCGAAACCGATCGAAGAAAATGTATACGAAATACCCTCGACGGCTCTGCAGACAAAAGGCATCGGTCTTTTACCCCGTTCGCTCTGGGAAGCATTGGAATACTATCACAAGAGCAAGGTCGCAAAACTGGCGTTCGGTGACACCTTGTTTCAACGGTACTATGAGATTAAAATGAGGGAATGGGAGGAATACTCGATCCAGGTATCCAAATGGGAGCACGATAAGTACCTGGAATTGTACTGATACTCAACATCCGTACAATTCCTGATTACAACGATAATAGAAAGATTACAGAGATGAACAGAGCAGGCTTTGTACGACATAGATGCCTTAAATCCAAGACTTCAAATACGAAACAGACGCATGCCAGGATATGAGATTATCAGCAAGCAGAGCGCCAGGTCATCAGTATATCAGGTTTCAATCTGATACACGGATGTGCTGGTATCCTGCACGCTGATGCGCGTATAAAATTTTCATTGGTCATTAGTCATTGGGGAATAAACAACTGTTATTGCGTTATTATTCGCTTTACGCTCTACGCCTTACGCAGTTTCTGTCCGTATCTGTTCAATGATACAACATCATCGAACTCTTTGCGCGCGCGGGGCTTGATACCGCCGATCCCCTCATCCGTCGATCCATCTGCTGGATACCCGAGCGCGAGCAGAACTGAAATCTGGTAGTGCGCTGGAAGGCCCAGTAGTTTTTTCAATCTTTTCGTATTGAACCACCCGACAAAGCAAGACCCGATGCCGAGTGCGGTCGCAGCAAGACATATATGAGTCATGGCGATTGCGACGTCGATGAGATGATTGTTATGGCCGAACATTGTGGCGATATGGTGCGTCACGGCTTTTGTATAGCACCCGGCGATCACACACGGCGCGTCCTTCAGCCATGAAATGACTACTTTATCCCCCATCGCAACCTGCTTGGGGATCTCCTTGATGATCGCTGGATCATCGATCACAATGAAATGCCATGCCTGGCGATTGCTCGATGACGGCGCGATACGCGCCATTTCAAGGATCTGCCGTAGTTTTTCCAGTTCGATCTTTTTAGGCGCAAACTTCCGCACGCTCCGGCGCCACCGCATGATCTCAAATATATCCATCATGATCTCCCGTGCTTGCCCGATGGTTATTGCACGGCTGTTCCACAAAGTCGCATTCGATCAATGGACAACAATGATCTTGTGTCGCCTGGTGCCTTGATCGCTTTTGTCTGAATATTCCATCGTCAAAAAATAGACACCGTTTGCCAGATCCGTGCAGGAAAAGGGCAATGAATGGAGACCCGATCGTATTTTGCCATGGTAAATAGCCTGGACTTGCTGACCAGCCAGGTTGTACAGGTCGATCGCAACATCCGCGCTGTACGGCATGGTAATAGACAGGCAGCCATTTGACCGTACTGGGTTGGGCTGAACACAAAAGGCAGGGCTCACGATTGAATGCGCATTCTGTTCAACAATACCTACTCCTTCCCGGGCGAGCGCGGGATCGCCAAATAGATTGTAGTCGAGCATATTCTGCTGGGGTGTCCACTCTGGATCGCCTCCCCAGGGATCAGGGAAATACAGGTAATTGAAGTAGTACATCTTCGAACTGAACAAGGCATCACCGACCCTCTGTCCTTGCTTGAGCAAGTAGTAGTAGAAGTAGTAATCAAGGGACATGATATTCCCGATTGACGGATCATCCCAGCCCGGGGTATACCATCCATAGCTTGTCGCGGCAACGATCCCTGAAGAGCCCTGAGCGATCAATGCGCGCGCCAGATTATCTGATCCTTCAGCATTGCTGCATGACGAGGCAAAAATGATCGATGGATGTTCGTCATCGAGACTGGGCGGGTCGCTGATATCAATAAAAGTCTGCCATGCCATCTCCTCCCCTTCGGGGATCGAATCACCGTCGTCGTATATCCAGTACTTGCGGTAAGCGCCGCTGGAATTGCCGTGACCCGACCAATTAGTCACGGCATAGGTCCCTGAAGACCACTCTGCCACAACATTGCTCTGTGTAAGTGCTTGCTCATGTGGAAAGCTTGACGGACAGAGGCCTTCTTCCTCATACATCCTCGTATACGTCCAGCCAGCGAGGAGAGAATCCTTCATATATTCCATCAGTGCAGCGCCATCGCACGCTGGCCAGCCCAGACCATCTTCGTTCTCAAAGTTATTAAATGCCGCCAGGAGTAAAGCCCGGTTCTTCCAGGCGCTGACATCCCGCTCGAAATCCACTGTCTTCTGGACGATCTGTGTCAGGGTCGAAACATCGTTATAAGGAAACCTCCCGACCAGGATCTCAGGCATAAATCCAATGCTATCTTCTTCATATTCGCCGTAATACCCGTCATTATCGCCGTCCCAATCATCGGTAAGTTCTGCATAGTAGTAGTCGGTCGGCGTATCATAGTGATGTCCGGGATCCGGGAAACATACTTTCATCGGTATGTTATCGACATTGCCGGCGATCAGCACATAGCGGATGCCCCATGGCTCGTACTTGTCAATGAGAAAATTTCTTATCTTATCAGCCGCCTGAGCACCTGGATAAAGCGCAAGGATCGAATCATAACTCACGAGCCTCGTGGTGAAACCAATGGTGTTCTTCCATGCAACGAGACTGTCAAACGCACTGAACAGCTGGTCTTTTGTTATTATCACATACTCGAACGAATCCTCCTGCATGCTGATTTCATAGGACCCTCTTACATCATCCCAGTTGGTGAAAAGATCCGCAGCATCATCGATCCACGGGGTGATCCGACCTTGGTCAGCGGGCTCCTCCCTGGTCAAAGTAATTGTAATGTCAATGTACGAGCAGGAAAACAATTTCCCATGATCCCACTGCACAGGAAAGAATGTCACGCGGACGAACGGGATTTTGTCCAGATGACTTACCCTGGATACGTATGCGGGCCGCGCGGGAAATGCACCTGCCATACTGTTCAGATATTCGGTATTACGCCGCCACCGGGCAACCGCTTCCTGCGTGACATTTTGATCCAAACACAACGGCAAAGAAGGGGGAGCAAGACGCAATCCAGGACACATGAGCTCCTCAAACGGACCATGATCAAGAATGACGGATACCACCTTTCCACCTGCCGGCAGGGCGAGCACGACGCTTTGTGCCGGCAGCACCGGTGTTCCCGGAATGCGCACCGCGTTATAACCCTCAATAGTCAGCGTGCCGTTTTTACATAGTACCGGCCCTGCGGTGATCCGCCGGTGGATCACTTCCGACATCGCCACGCTGATAAAAATAAGTGCGATCGTAATAAAATACTTTCTTATTGCCATACAACCTCCTTGTGAATTGTACTACACGATTGTATCACATATAAAAGGCAGTGTCAATGCAGATCGATTTTTAACGAAAACCGTGTCTCCTCGCTATTTTTGGCGCGTCGCAGCACGTATGCACGATTCATGACGTCCATGAGAGCGTCGTACATTGCAGCATTAATGTCTGATAGATTTTAGGTCAGGCCGAATAGCCCTGAAAAACCAAGGAACGCCAATGCCATGAGGGCGGCGGCAATAAAGGATATCGGATAGCCACGCAACGAAGGATTTATCGGCGCTAGATCAAGTCGTTCCCGGAGCGCGGCAAAGGTCAACATGACAAGCGCAAACCCCAAACCAGTACCGATCGCAAAGACCGTACCATTGAGGAAGTTGAACTTGTTGTCGATATTGAGGAAGGTTACACCGAGGATCGCGCAGTTGGTCGTGATCAGGGGAAGATAGATTCCCATCGCGCTGTAGAGGGTGCGGTAGTACTTTTTCAAGAACATCTCGACCAGTTGAACGAGCGACGCGATCGTTAGAATGAAGGTCGCGGTACGCAAGAACACGAGGTTGAGCGGAAGCAGAATCCCATGAAAGACGCCGTACGTGATCCAGGCGGCAAGGGTCATGACAAAGACAACGGCCATGCCCATACCAGTCGCGGTCTCAACGGCGTTGGATACACCAAAGAAGGGACACAGACCGAGGAATCTCATGAGCACGATGTTGTTCACGAGAAAAGCGCTCAGAAAAATCAATGCCGGATTCTTCATGAGATCTCCTTTTTCATGTATTTGTTGATAAGCGCCTTGAGGATACCGATCACCAGGAATGCCCCGGGCGACAGGACCAGAAAGATGACCGGAGACTGCTTAAAAGCCTCGCCAAAGACCGTCATACCAAGGAAGGTACCGTTCCCCAGTATCTCCCGGATCGTCCCCATGACGGTCAAAGCGAGCGTGAATCCGCACCCGACACCCAGACCATCGAGGATCGAATTGATCACTGAATTCTTGGATGCGTATGCCTCGGCCCGGCCAAGGATCATGCAGTTGACCACGATCAACGGGACAAAGACTCCGAGCGCCTGGTAAAGATTTGGTTGGAAGGCTTGCATCGAATAATCAATAATCGTAACGAACGTCGAAATGATCAAGATAAAAATCGGGATCCGGACCTCGTTCGGAACGATCCTGCGCATGAGCGAGATCATAATATTCGAGAAAATGAGCACGAAGGTCGCGGCAAGACCCATGCCAAACCCGTCGCGCACGGTCGCGGATGTTGCAAGGGCCGGACACAGACCGATCATGAGGATCAACACAACATTCTCTTTTACCAGTCCACGCGTAAAAATGTCCCACTTGTTCATGGCAGGTATTCCTTGAACCTTGCAATATCGTCTTTAACCGCTTTGATCAATGCCTGGGACGAGATCGTCGCGCCGGATACCGCATCCGGTATCTTTGTTTTGAATTTTCCGAGGAACGCCTCGCTCTGGATCACATCACCGATCCCGGGCGTTTCATTCGCGAAGACCACCTTGATATCCTTGATCCTGCTTTTGATGGTGACACCGAACGCATAATCGATGCGGTCCGCATAACCCCTGGTGCTGCCACAGACAACAAATCCGATCGTGTCGTTCCCGGCGACCGCGAGCCATAAAGTATCCTTGATGATCTTGATGAAACCGCTTGCGTCCGGGAATACACACGCCGGATCAAAGGATTCGCACAAATACTCACGAAAGCGATCGATCCCCTGTCCTATGCCGTTGCACACTGCCCGGGACGAGATCGTCGCGGCCGTGATCGCATCGATCTCTCCGCCGTCCTTGGTTAACAGCACGCCTTTACCGGTCTTGCCAATGAACTGTCCTCGGAAATCGTCTTCGAGGATCTTGGCGCCAAGGCCCGGAGTTTCGTTCAAACCTTCCGCGGCACTTGCGATCCGGATCCCGGTCACCGCACCTTCCAGATCGAGCCCGACCGTGATCGGGATCAATCCGCCGTACCCCTGGGGGAATACACGGAATACGACACCAACCGCCTTCCCGCTGGTGTCGAGCGCCTGCCATAGCGTTTCCGGAATGACCTCCTTGAACTCAGCCGCCTTGATAACCTCCTGGAGCCCGCTCAGCATGAGTTGACCCCTTGTTTCTTCGATGCGCGGTGCTGTGTACGAGTAAACGAACGAAAGGATCACTGAACACACGAGTGCCACGCAGAAAAGGGTTATCACCATAAAACGTGTGCCGGTCATACGGTCGCCTCCTTTTCACGGCGCAACTGGCCGAAGATCTTTTCTTTTGTCAACCGGTCGATCAGTGGAGTAAACACATTCATAAGTAATATCGAGTAGGATACCCCCTCTGGATACCCCCCCCACCTACGAATAACAACGGTGAGCACACCGCAACCAACACCGAAGATCCACCTCCCTTTTTTCGTCACCGGAGAAGTCACCCAGTCGGTCGCCATAAAAAAGGCACCGAGGAATAAACCACCGGAAAAAAGATGGAAAAGCAGGTGGTGCACTACATGAGCCTTACAGGGAATTATCAATGTCAGCACGATGAAACTCGCGAAGTATCCGACAACGATCCGGTAGTCAGCGATACCTACGATCACGAGGAACAAACCGCCGATCAGGAGCAGCAGCGCCGAGGTCTCACCGATACAGCCGCCGATTTTGCCATAGAAAAGGTTCTTGATGGTTGGCATCTGGTGCAGTTGATTGATCAGCGCTTCAGCGTTTCCGAAGTTAGCCGGGTTTTTCAGCAAGGTGAGCGGTGTGGCGCTGGTGATACCATCGATACCTGATAATGTACCGCCAGCTGGCGCGAGCCACGCTTTGGTCATGAATGACGGCCAGGAAGCCATGAGAAAGGCGCGCCCGGCAAGCGCGGGGTTGATGAAATTATACCCTAATCCGCCAAAGAACTGTTTTGCGAAGACGATCGCAAAAAGACTCCCGATCACGGGCAGCCACAAAGGCACACCAGGCGGTAAATTGAATGCCAGAAGGAGACCCGTGAGAACTGCACTGCTATCCAGGATCGTGATCGGCTTTCCGAACATCCGCTGTATAACGGCTTCACTGATGACACAAGAAGCGATGCAGATCAGCGTGATGCTCAGGGCACGCCATCCGTATAAGTAGATACTGAATATGAAAGCGGGTAAGAGAGCGATGATCACGATCCGCATCGCAAAGTCAATACGCCCTGGTCGATGGATATGTGGTGAAGAAGATACGGTGAGCAGTTCTTTCATTATTTTTTTGAACGCCTCCACACCTCACTCTTGCCATACTTTAAATAATGAACAAGCGGTATCCGGGCCGGACAAACATAGGCACAGCAGCCGCATTCGATACAATCCAGAACACCATATTCTTTTGCTTTATCGAATTTCTTGCCGGCAATATATTTGTAGATATCAGTCGGCATCAATCCCATCGGACAGACATCCACGCATGCTGAACAGCGCACGCACGGTCCCTCTTTTTCGATATGGAGTTTTTCGCGTACGATAATACCGGAAGTCCCCTTGATCACCGGGACGTTCTCCGAACACTGGGCAATACCCATCATCGGTCCTCCGCTTATGATCACTCTTGGAGTACCGGTGTATCCGCCGCAAAAATTGATGACATCGATCGCCGGTGTCCCGATCCTCACCAGAAGGTTCTTTGCTTCTTTGATCCCGTCGCCAGTCATCGTCATGACACGATCGATAAGCGGTTTACGGAACTGCACTGCCTGGAACGCTGCATAGCAGGTTCCCACGTTATGGACCAGGCATCCGACATCCATGGGCAACCCACCCCTGGGCACCTCGCGGTTCATGATCGTTTTGATCAGCTGTTTTTCCGCACCCTGTGGATACTTGGTCTTAAGTACCTGTACGGTCACACCTTCCCGGCGGAGAATATCCGCTGCATCCTTTTTGTTATCTTCAACCGCGAACACGAGTGTCCTGGCGCCCACGATCTTCTGAAAAAGGCGCGCGCCTTCAATGATCCCGATCGGATATTCAAGCATGAGCCGGTGATCCGCGGTCAACATGGGCTCGCATTCGCACCCGTTGATTATCAACGTTTCGATCGGTTTATTCTCCGGGGGGGATAACTTCACGTGGGTTGGGAATGCTGCTCCACCCAGGCCAACGATCCCGGCATTCTGGATTAATCCTACAAGCTCTTTTACGGAAAGTTTTTCATAATCGTATTTTTCTTTGACGCCCTGTTCCCATTCCTCGCCATTCGTGGATTCGATCATGCACCCTAACGATGATCCAAGCACAGGATGCGGGAACATATCGATCTTCACTACTTTCCCGGATATGCTTGCGTGCACCGGCGAGGAAACAAACCCATCCGCCTCTCCGATCATCGTGCCGATCTTCACCTCGTCATTGACCTGGACGACCGGTTTTGCGGGTTTCCCAATATGCTGGGAAAAGGGGATAACGACCCGTTTGGGGAATGGTACGACTTCAATAGGATGGTCCTCGGTGAATTTCAGCTCAACAGGGTGCACTCCTCCAGCAAAACCTCGGATCATGGATGTTAGTATAGTCAGATTGCATGAATAGTCAAGTATTGCATGATATTCTTTCATGGGGTCTTGACAAACAAAGACAAATACTCTATACTTAAGTATGGACACAGATACGGGAAAAAACACAAGCTCGATCGACCTTGACGGTATCATACGGTGCTTGGGGGGTATCGCGGCGACTATTCGCGAAGATCCGAAACAAGCACTCCGCGATCTTCGCAAGATCGGTGCTGAGATCGACATGAAGGTACCGTACCGGGACGGCCACAGTCTGCGCGTAACTGACTATTGCCTCAAGATCGCGGATGATCTCGGATTTACCGAAGAAGAGAAAGTCGTCCTGGAGGTTGCGGCATTGCTCCATGATTTTGGCAAGATCGGGATCGATGAGCAGGTTCTTCTCAGACCCCGTAAACTTACGGAACAGGAAAAGAATGAAGTCACCATGCACGTAATGCGCGGCTACTACATGCTCGCCGGTTTTGGAGAACTCATCGAAGCCCTCAAAGGAGTGAAATCGCACCATGAGTTTTACGATGGGTCAGGCTATCCTGAAGGTCTGATGAAAAGCGAGATACCGCTTATCGGCAGGATCATCGCGGTCGCTGACGCCTATGATGCGATGACATCCAAACGTCCGTACCGGGATGCATTGAGCCAGCAGCAGGCGATCCAGGAACTACAGAACAACTCGGGGCACCAGTTCGATCCCGCGATCGTCAAGATATTTGTGAAACACCTCACACAGGAAAAATCCACACACAAAAAAAACAATTAATGAACAAGGCGCTTCAGGCAAAACAAAGCATACCAGAATATCAGTGTACCAGGAATAACACCCATCTGATCAACTGATAGCTTTTTTTTAAATTGTTGAGTTCGTTAAGGTCGTTATTATCGTTAGTGTCGATGAACGTTTTTTATTCTGTGCCAGCTGTGTTAGCAATATTTTATTACAGCTACGCAGTGGCATTCTATTACGGGGGCGAAGCCCCGTTTAGTACAGGAGCGCAGCGACATTCATGTACAGCCCCGTTGCATAATAAAATGTTCTCTATTAATGTAATGCTCATTCTGTATGTAACCTTTAGTGATACCTATCTGTTTGCAATCGTAGTATGCTACGGGGCGTTTTCTTACCGCCGAGGGCGTCAGCCAAGGTAGCGTATGGCGCTTAGCGTCTAGCGAAGTAACGTTCTTGGCTCTTTTTTCTTGGTTCTTACTTCCTGGTTCCTGGTAAGTACTGTTTTATCCCTCGGCCTTCTGCCTTCGGTGCGCGGTTTTACTCCCCCAGTATCTGCACAACCACATCACGCTGGCGCGGACGGTTATCGAATTCGGCAAGCACGACCTGTTGCCACGTGCCCAGGAGCGCCTTGCCATTCGAGAACGGGATAACGAGCGAAGGCCCCTGGAGCATGGCGCGCAGATGGCTGAAGCCATTCGCATCGCCCCATGTCTCATCGTGGTGATGATGTTTGCTCCGGGGTATCAGTTTTTCAAACAACTCCTGTACGTCTTTCATCAAACCCGGTTCGAATTCAAACGTCGCGATCGCTGCTGTGGAGCCGATATTGAATACCGTGATCTGTCCGTTCTGTAATTTGGTTTTTTCCAGTAATGCCGTAATCTTTTCCGTGATGTTAATAAGATCACCAGGCCCGGTGGTACTCACCTGCACGTGGCTGGTAATGATCTTCATGCGCTATGGCCTCCTGTTTTGAGTATGACCTGGGGCACGCGCGCTCTGGGGTGTTTTATAATATCAACTTCTGTTTTATAAACGGTCTGGATCGTATCCCTGGTTACGATTTCATTAGGGCTGCCCTGCGTAAAAACGCGTCCTTCATGCAGAACAACAAGACGCTGGCAATACAGGCTTGCCAGGTTCAGATCATGGTGCACGATAACAATGGTCGTGCCATCGCGATGAAGCGTTCTGAGTGATTCCATGATTCCCTGCTGATGCAGGATATCAAGGTGGCTGGATGGCTCATCAAGGAGCAGAATATCTGGCTGTTGTGCCAGGGCGCGCGCGAGCACGACCCGTTGCCGTTCGCCCGAGGATAAAGAAAGGATCGGACGCGATCGAAAAGAAGCTGTTTGCGTAAGGGTGAGTGCTTTGTTAATCGCCTCTATATCGTGTTTCGTGATCTTCTGAAATGGTTCTAAATACGGGAATCGTCCCATGCGCACGATGTCCTCAACCGCA
Organism: Caldifarciminota bacterium; assembly: GCA_016936155.1. Lineage (GTDB taxonomy): Bacteria > Hydrothermota > Tepidihabitantia > SM23-42 > SM23-42 > JAFGPO01. The sequence continues at coordinate 7,494 of JAFGPO010000002.1, read as the reverse complement.
AAGTTCAAAGAGAAGTGGGTTTCCTGGGGAACGAATGCCATGCGTTGTGCTTGTATCCTATTCTTCATTATTTTTATATTTTCACCGAACAGGTGGATCGTTCCCGTGTCCGGGACAAGGATGCGGCACAAGAGCCGGAGCAGGGTCGATTTGCCTGCGCCATTTGGTCCGATGATACCGACAAATTCACCCTGATCGATCGATAGTGATATGTCATCGATCACCTGCGTTTTGTCATAGGAAAAGGAAATGCGATCTGTTGCCAGGACTACCATACAATCAAGTTCCCAAAGAACTGGTAATTACGTAAACGTGTAATAAGGTAATATATCGGGACTCTATGCACTGCGCCCTGCATTTTTATATAAATAAATGAAGAATGGAACGCCGATGATCGAGGTGACCACGCCGACCGGTAATTCGTACACGGTGATCGTGCGCGCAAGGGTATCAGCCAACAGCAGGAATATCGCGCCGAGCAGCATGGTGGCAGGCAGGTTGTACAGGTGTTTGGGGCCAAACAACAATTTGGCGATATGGGGTATTACCAGGCCGACAAACCCGATCGCACCGACAAGAGAGACCGTCAATCCCACCAGGATCGCGGTGAAAACGAAAATGATGATCGACACGTTCTGGATATTGATACCCAGCGAAACCGCGGTTTCTGTGCCCTGGGAAATAATATCAAGTTCGCGGTGATAACGGTACAGATATCCCATACAGACGATGGAGCAGAGGATGATCACCAGCGCTGGTAAACGATTGGACGCGTCGATGATGATACCCAGATAGCCCATGAGCAAATAAAGGATTTCGTATAGTTCGCGTCCACCCATGATCATGATAACCATGACCAGGGAGGAGCACAAAAAACTCATGACTACGCCCGCGAGTATGAGCCGGTCGCGCAGTACTCCGATTCCGCTGCGTGCGATCATAAACACGAACACCCCGACACCGAGCGCGCCGCAAAATGCGAATACCGGACTGAGCGTACCGAATACCATCATGCCGATCGCACCCCCGAGCGCAGCCCCGGACGCGGATCCAAGCGTATACGGCTCAACGAGCGGATTGCCAAAAAGACCCTGGAGTATGCACCCGCAAAACGCCATAATGGCACCAGCGAAAATACCGAGAATAACACGTGATATCCGCAATTGCAGGATGTTGTGATCAAGAGGTGCAGGACCAACAAGGATCGCGAGGAGGATCGCGACCGCCAATGCGGCTACCACAAGCAATAGTTTAGTCATTGATGACATTGCACAATGCCCTGAATCCAAGAACCAACCGGGGTCCCGGGCGCATGAGATGGTCCTGGTCAAGATCCGTGAATATTCGACCGGTCCTCACCGCATAAACATTGTTCCACCCGATGCGCTCGCCAAAATCCTGGGGATGCAGGACAATGATGACCTCGGGATCGCGCAGGATAACAGCTTCCGGAGAGACCACAGGATATGCCTTGTCGTGGTCTGAAAAGATGTTTTCGCCGCCGGCCAGGCCGATCAGCTCATTGAGAAATGTGGCATTACCGATCGTGACCAAAGGTCTAGGGGACAGCTCGACATACACGCGTTTTTTCGGTCCTTCAACTGGTTTGATGATGGTGTTCATGTACTGAACGATCGACTCGGCTTTTCCCGTTGCGTTTAACTGTTTACCGATTTCTAAAATATCGGTATAGACCTCCTTCATAGTCCGCGGCTCAGAGGTATATGTGTGAATATTCAGTTGTTCAAGTTGTTGCTTTATCCTGTTTTGTTCCGGGGTGGTTACGATCACCAGATCCGGCTTCAGACTGACAATACGCTCCAGGGAAGGGTTGGAAAAATCCCCAACCTTTGTAATGGTCCGTGTTTCTTCTGGATACGTGCAGTAGGTGGTCACCCCGACCAAATAATCCTGCCCATTGAGTGCGAAAATTATCTCGGTCATTGCCGGCGACAAGGAAACAACCTTGAATCCCGATGCATTTGTCTGTTGTTTGCATCCTGAAAGGGAAAGGCACATACACGCCAGTGCTGACATGTAGTGTACATACCTTTGCATATGCAACCACATGGAACGGAACAATTTGTTACTTGTTGAACAACCCTTTACCTTTGTTCAACAAGTCGTCTTTCTTTCCTTCAATATCCTCTTTGAGCTTTTCTTTTTCTTCTTCCATCTTTTTCTTCAATTCATCAAGCGCTGCACCACGATCGAGAAAATCTTTGAATACGTTGTTGAATTCCGAGATCTCCAGTTCGGATAATTGGTCCGGGATCGGGGATAACTGGTCTTTGGCAATACTGGATTTGAAATTCTGATCGAGCAGGAGTTCTTTGGCTCCTTCGAGCAGGCTTTTCACTGCCACCTGTCCCTCGAACACACTGAAGGCGCTGGTGCCCGCGGTATCGACATCGGTTTTGAACGTGGTGCCCCGGATGAATGCCTGGGCGGTTTCCGTGCGCAATTCGTATTCATCCCCCTGATTGAGTTTGGTGACTTTGGTGATGATGCTTCCTATCGAGGCGAAAAGCCGGTGAAAAACACCGGTCTCAGTCTCCTCCTTGCGCTCGATCTTGATACTTGAATTAGGATCAAGGCGCACGAGTGAATAGTTGCTGAATTGGATCTCGCATTCAGATTCATCCTTGGTCGTGACGATATCATTCACGTACAGTTTAGCATTCAAAACACCTGAATACAGTTGCCCGCCCCGTTCAATGTGCACGGTTCCCACCATGTACGAAATGTGGGCTGGAACTTCGGCGTTGAAAAGGCTGAGGGCGATCATCCCCACAATAATACTCATTTAGCACCTCTCTTTTTTTCTTGCGCTTTTTGCTGTTTGATAAGATCGAAATATTTCTGCTGAAGATCATAATAGGTCTTCGCTCCGTTGATCATCGATGCATACTTCTGAAAGTTACGTTTTTCATACACGGTTTGCAAAAACACAAGAGGGAATCCGATAACCACGATATAGATCAACAAAAACAACGACCCGTATCCCAGCGCCAGCGAAACCAGAAACACGTACAGTGTGTGGTAGAATCTAACGGCACTTTCCTCCTGATAATTCTTCTGCAAGTAGAACTTCCATCGTAAATACACCGAAACGCCGAAAATAGCGATACCGGCAATATTGACGAACGGGTAGAACCCTATCTTATTACCCGGCCACCAGATCGTCGTCGTCAATCCGATGACAAACGATGAATAGAAAAACAGAGCGAACAGGGCGCGGACCGCCCAATGGTAATCGAATAAGAGTCCGCTCTGAAAGAAATTATGTCTCTGGTAGTACTCACTACACAACCAGAACACGATGAGCATGGTATAGAGGTAAACAAAAAACCAGTCTTCAAACGGTTCGAAAAAATTGAAAAAGAAGAGCGACGCATAGCACGCGATGAAGAGAACCCAGAGGAAGCGTGGCCAGTTGATCTTCATATCAGTACTTCGTCGGTATGGTTACCAACGATAATAGATCGAACAGAGCTCTTCCCTGCTTCGCGGGATATAAAACCGTATTGGTATCGCTGAGCGTACCCCAGAGCCCCAGATCATGGTCATCCTGCAGCGCCATGATCTGATCGCGGGTCATATCGTCTGTCTGAAACCGCTGCTCGCACGCAACCGCAGAAATGTACTCATCGATCGTCAGAATATGCTTGTCCGGTTCGGTCTTAAAAAGATCCGAAGGATAGAGCATGACATCCGCACCCTGATTACGCGCCGCGGTACGCAGGGTGAATTCCTCCAGGGAAAAAGTATCCAGCGTGACCGTACGTCCAAGGATTTCCGCAACATTACGCGCGCATTCCTTCAGCTTTTTCACCAACAGCGTATCGATCTCGGGCTGGAACATCGTCGTACTCGTATCCGCAAGTCCGCGGTTGTGTACGTAGAAACAATGCGTCATTGGCTTGGACATGAGGAATGCTGGATCGATCATCCACATGATATCGCTTCGCTGGTCCACGATCCCAACCTGGATCTGGTCCTGGATCGAAAGTGAATCTTTGCCTTTGCTCATAATCGCAAAACGAATCCCGCCATAGTTTTGGATCACATACCCCAGGCGGTACGGGATGACAAAGTATATCACGTTATCCAGATTGACCAGATTCGGATCCGCAATAACATAATCGATCCCTGTTTCATTGAGTAGTTCAAAAAATCCGAATCTACCGAGCAGGACCGCCTTGTACGGCGGCTGTGTCATGACGTGTCCCAGAATAATGCCCTCCATATCCTTGATCCCGGCAAGAAGGGGTGTATCAGACATGATATCCTCGTAGAGCGAACCGATGTAGGTTACTTCGATCCGTTCGATGCTTGGTTTGTGTTGCTTGGGACAGTGGATCATGAACACGCACAGCACAAGTATGATGATACGATATTTCACAGCCTATTATATCGAGTCAATATGGAGTGTCAAGCATGACATCGCGTAATGCGTAGGGCGTAAGGCGAAATAACTAAAAACGTACAGGTGATTCGTACTCGTACAACAGGCGTTAAGATCGTTCCTTTCGTTATTCTTATTAATATCGTTAATTTCGTTAGTATTGATGATAACATCATTGTTTTATTACAGCTACGCAGTGGCGTTTTATTGCAGGAGCGTCAGCGACGTTTTTGTACAGGGGCGCCGCCCCGTACAAAGATAACCTCTAGTGTTTAGCGCCTGGCGTCCTGCAGCACGTCCTCGATCCACGTTGTGGCGACCGTATCCAGCACTTCGGGATACTTCCAGAACCCAGTGCCCAGCCACTGGTACACATTAAGCGTATAGTCGGTATCTGTACCGGGTTCGAGCGTGTACAGCTCGGCAAGCCCATCTGCATCCCGGTCGAGAAAAGCGCAATCGATGAAATGCGTGCTCTTGCGCGAACCCTGATATAGGCTAACAAGCCGGTTATACTCGACTGTGTATACATGAAGCTTGTTCGTCGCTTCGGTTTGATGTGGTTCTTTCGTATATACTGCGACACAGAGCTCGTCACTGCCGTCACCATCCAGATCGACCGCATGCAGTTTCCAGGGATTAAGTATCTCTTCGCTGCACCAGGTGTGCGCGAATCCACTGTCGCTCACGGAACAGTGCATGACATAATGGCGTGCCGGGGATGAAACAAGCATGCATAGGTGATACGCGAGGGTGCCGGCAATACAACAATAATCCCATATAGTGTCCTTATCCGGGATCAGGATTATGTCCTTGAGCGCAGAAAGTGTATCCCACAGTTCAGCCTGCTGGGGATAGATCATAACACGGTACCCAGGCATTGATACGCGCCCGAGCGCTGTCTTACACATAAGTGATCGATTCGTATCCGCGATCAGCACTGTGGTTGAATCATCGATGAACTCTGTATTGAAACCTTGCGAGATCTTTATAAGCTTATCTTTGATCGATGCGTACAGGGTATCGCGAACAATTTCAGGACGGTAGTCAGAAATGAAACAGGGTGTGAATGACGCGGAATCGATACACCCGGGTTTAAAGATGCACGAGAAGATACCGGTCTGCCGTTGATACGTCTTGCGCTGATCGAATACGAAATTCCCCAAACTATAGAGGATTACGCGGTCGCGGTACACTTCGATGCTCTGCAGAACATGCGGATGGTGGCCGATGATAAGGTCGGCTCCCGCATCGATCATGGCATGCGCCCAGGAGATTTGTGCTTTGCCTGGCGTATGTATGTATTCAATGCCCCAGTGAATGGAAACTATAACGAAGTCGACATGGTTGCGCACTTTGGATATCGCATCGCAGATCTCCTTGATCCCGGCCTGCGCCGGGCCCGGGCGTTTTTCCGACCACACCACTCCTTTGAGCGGATCGCCCAAATAGGCAAATATTGCAAAGCGCACACCATGTTTTGTGAGTAATAACGGCTTCTGCGCAATTTCCTGGTCCTCGCCGGCGCCGATCGCGTACAGGTTCTGCGCTTCGATAAAGGCGCGTGTATCAAGGCATGCTTCCTGGCCCCAGTCTATGATGTGGTTATTGGCGAGCGAAAAAATATCGAAACCGGCGTCCTCCACGCCGCGAAAGAACGAGGTGTCTGCGCGGAAACAATATATCTTCCCGGTGGAATGTCCTTTTGGAGACACCGGGCACTCAAGGTTGCAGAACGCAAGGTCATGTGTCTGGACAAATGTTTTCACGAGTTCGAACGGATACTCAATGGAGTGCGCATTGATCGCGCGCCGGATCCCCCGGTCCAGGAGAATATCACCGACCGCGCAGAAGGTTACGCGTGAATCAACAGGATTCTGTGCGCACAGAAATGCGATCAGTATATACATAACAAATGGATGGGGTCAAATCTCAACATTCAACACTTCACCGGGGAAAGACATCGAAACCGAAATAATCATGTAATGTTGAATGTTGAGATTTGACCCCATCAGCATGTGGTTTCGTCGCTTGCCGAAAGGAATTCGTTGATCAATTCTTCTGCTTTTTCAGCATCCGCTTCATCGACCAGGACCTCACCCCACCCGCCCTTCATCATCTTGGGCAAACCGTCGAGCCAGGACGTTTCAAAGCGGCGGATCATCGCCTTGATATCATGGCCGCTCAGGATCTCACGCAAGGTGATCGCAATAAATTCATCCGGAGCCAGGTAGACACGCTTGAGCATAGGGAATTATAGTATGCCGGTGATGCTTTGTCAACTGAACCGTACCACACAACATTGATTTTACTATTATATGCTCTATAATCAGTGCATGAAAGACGCGGTTGCCGTAGTCATTAAAAAAGGCGGAACATTCCTCCTGATCAAACGGGCGAAAAAAGGACACGCTGAAAATTACTGGTGCCCGGTCACCGGCGCAGTCGAACCCGGGGAAACGCAAAAGCAGGCGGTGATACGCGAAGCGCAGGAAGAAATGGGGCTTGTCGTGGAACCGATCAGGAAGGTGTGGGAGTGTCCTACTGACGATCACAAGTATCTGCTCCACTGGTGGTTCGTGCATATGGATGACCAGGCCATCGTCGCACACCCGGATGAAGTGAAAGAGTATAAATGGTTGGCCGTGGGTCAAATGGAAAAATTAGAAAAGATGTTCGATCTTGACCGCCGGTTTTTCAGCGAAATCGGTTCGACTCTGCCGGATTCCACAAAGTAGGGATCCGAACCAGAGCGGTGGACTACGGATCCGATTCACACATTTTTGATAACTCCTGAAATCACTGAAGAAATCGCACAAAAGCAAGTCTGACAACGATTTGCTTGATTCTGACCGCTACGGAGAATTCTGTCTGTTATGTAGTGGCATCGATAGATCATGGGGTTGCGGGGTCCCCGTGAATGGTTTTGTTGCCGTTACAAAAACTGAATGGGGAAAAGGGGGTATCCCCCTTTGCACCCGTACGTATCGGTGCCAAGATGGCACAAATCTTTCCTAAGCGGAATCAAGAGTAAATATCTCCTTTACAATTCATCGTCGAGTACTATAATTATTCATAGGGGGAGT
>JAFGPO010000001.1 GCA_016936155.1 Caldifarciminota bacterium | reverse complement strand
TTTACCGTAATTGTGGTAGTCCACTGCCTTGGGGTAGATGTTGGATCCGACATCGAGCAGCACCGAATACCCCCTCTCAACTGGTAACGTGATTGCGAGACCGGGGCGTGAGAGTCCTTCGATCTTCCCAAGACGGACCATACTGAACCCAAAGAGCGCACCCGTGTTACCGGCACTGACAACCGCCTCGATCTCACCGTTCTTGAGCATGTGCATGAGTACACCCATTGAGGAGTTGATCTTGTGACGGATCGCCACGGATGGTATTTCATGCATGCCTATTACTTCGTTAGCCAGGACGAACTCGTATCCGAGATCCAATACTTCCTTTTCATAATCTGTTTTGCCGCAGACTACGATATCCGCGACCGGGTCGTCTTTGAGCATCTGCAGGGCCTCGAGCTCGTTCTGCGGTGCTTTATCCGAGCCCATGAGATCGAACCCGATTTTCATGTGATGTCTCTCTTCGATATCCGGATCACTGTACTATGACCCCGTGTACGTTACGATGCATCATACGATCACAAACTAGGTTTTCTCGGCTTTTTCTTTTGGCGGAGCAACGATCTTGTCCTTATAGGCTCCGCAGTTGGGACACACGCGATGCGGTAGTTTCGGACTGTGGCATTTCGGGCATTCAACATACTGGTATGTTGTCGCCTTATAATGAGAACGCCGTTTGTTCTTACGCGCGTGTGAATGTCTCCGTTTGGGTACTGCCATGAGACCTCCTTGTCTCGATCACATATGTTTTACAGAGCGGCTGGATAGAGTTCCATAGCCCCGAACCATTTGCGTAATTGTGCCATTCGTTTCTTCGGATCATCAGGAAGCCGGAAGGGTCTTCCCCGGCAATCGAACATGAGTCCAACAAGCCCACCTTGCGCCGTGATTTCCATTTCCTTGCCTTTTCCTTCCCCAAGATTAAAACCTTTACCCGGCTGCAGAGCAAGTTTCACTGTCTTCTCCTGCGGGAGCGTGACGAGGAGCATATCCCCGAATAAAATCGTATGTTCCTTGTTCTCACCATTGCCATAATCGATCTTGACAAAGAGCGCTTTGCTTCCCTCTTTACCCTCACCGACCGGAGCGATACAGGTTCCCAGCGGTATCAGGCAGTCTTTGATGAATACATCGGTGGCGGATCGTTCGTGAACCGTTGAGAGCACCCCGAGATGGGGCATCATGAAGATCGAATCAACCGCAAGACGCGTTATTCCTTCCGGGAGAAACGCATCAGTCATCATGAGGGCCGCTTGATTACGGCGTGGTGCGTGGGACAGCGTACCACCCGAACCAATAATGAGATTGCAGACCATGAGATCGATCAGAGATTCCCCGGTCATGGTTTGACTGAATGCATCCGAGATCGTGCGTTCTTGTTGCACTCCTTTGAGACCGACTGCCATTGATTTATGCTGTTCGAACGCAAGCCGTAGGGCTTCCCGGGCGATCGCCTGCTCGAGACGCAGGTCTTCAAGTGTACTGGGTATCGTGGTTGGTCGGATCATTTTGTTACGTATCCTGTTACGTAGACTTCGTTCATCGATCTCTTCGGGAATCCAGCGGATGATGTTCTCGATACCCGCTTCCGCAAGGACATTGCTGATGGAGTAGGACATGCCGAGATTGGCACTTACGGTGCGGTTGAAGATTTCCTGGAATACCGAAAAGATATCGGTCGTAGCGCCACCGATATCGACCCCGATCGCCGATATCTTTTCGCGCTTCGCAACGGTGTCGACCAAAAGTCCGACTGCACCGGGCGTCGGCATGATCGGAACATCAGTCATGGCCATGAGGTTCTGATAGCCGGGAGCGTGCGCCATCACGTGTTCCATGAATTGATCGTGGATCTTGTGGCGTGCCGGATCGAGGTTTTCTTTTTCCAGAACCGGGCGCAGGTTCTCAACGATCACAAGTGATGTTTTTTCCTTGAGGGTGTTTAGAATGATCTCGCGGGCGTCTTTATTCCCTGCATAGATCACTGGTAATTCATAGCCGGTACCGAAACGTGGTCGGGGATCAGCTGCTTTGATCAGCTCCGCGAGTTCTACCACATGGGACACGGTCCCGCCGTCTATTCCGCCTGAGAGCAATATCATATCAGGGCGCAAATTGCGTATGCGTGCTATTTTCTCGTGGGGGAGACGGCCGTCATTCGACGCGATCACATCCATAACGATCGCGCCCGCACCGAGCGCAGCGCGTGCTGCACTTTCAGCAGTCATGGTAAGAACTACCCCGGCAACCATCATTTGTAATCCACCGCCAGCCGATGATGTGGAAACATAGAAATCCACACCCTTTGTACCATCAATGCCTTTTATGACATTCTCGCCGTCCAGGATCGTGCACTTGGAGAGTTCTTCCACCTCACGGACCGCATTGAGGACGCCCTTTGTAACATCTTCATAAGGTGCCTCAACAGTTGTCGGCGCTTCACCGCGCACCACAAGCCGGTATTCCTCACCCCGTTTTTCGATCAGGATAGCCTTTGTTGTGGTACTGCCACAATCAGTCGCGAGGATTCTTTGCGGCTCTTTTTGCAGCTCTTTTTGCTTCATTCCTTTCCTCCTCAAGGCGTTCGATCTCACATATCAATGCTTCAACATTTTTTCTATCCTCCAGCATCGCTGTTATTTCTTCATATTCACCGAAAGAAAAGAGCGCACGGTAGAACGGTTGCATGAAGATCAGAAACTGGTTGCCGATAAAGGTAAGTGGTTTTGATGATTCAAGAAAAACGATCGCTACCGGGGCTAATCGATAATCCACCACGCGCTGCGCGATCTTGTTCGTAAGAAATTTTTTCCGTTCTTCTGTGACTTCGAACTCTAAGTTTTCCATGTTACATTCAATTCTTTTATCGCCTTCACCTCATCCAGGCGTCTCACCGGTGTGCTATGCGGTGCGCTCCTGAGAATATCAGGTGTCTTTTCAGCCTCGCTGCGGATCTGTTTCATGACCGCAATGAACCGGTCGAGCGTTTCCTTGGATTCGGATTCGGTCGGTTCGATCATGAGTGCTTCGCTGACGATGAGCGGGAAATACACGGTCGGTGCGTGCAAACCGAAGTCGAGCAGGCGCTTTGCTACATCGAGTGTCTTGATACCGAAATCACGCAGGTTCCTGCCTGACAAGACACCCTCGTGCATACAAAAATACGGATAGCGGAGGAAATAATCATCCTTCAAGGATTGAATAATATAGTTGGCATTCAGTATCGCAGACTTAGAGATGTCTTGCAATCCCTGCTCGCCGATCATCCGCAGGTATGTATACGCCTTTACCATGACGAGGAAATTGCCGTAGTATGTCTGGATCTTGCCGATCGAGTCCGGCAGGTCGTAGTCGAGTGTGTAGGTGCCATTAAGGCGCTTGACCAGCGGTACCGGTAAGAAGGGTGATAACACCTCGGCCACTGCAACCGGTCCCGCGCCTGGTCCGCCGCCGCCATGGGGGGTTGAGAACGTCTTGTGCAAATT
>JAFGPO010000043.1 GCA_016936155.1 Caldifarciminota bacterium | reverse complement strand
TTCGCCGTCAACATAAAGGCTCCAGATCTCCGCTCCATCAGGCAGTGAGAGTTCCAGAAACTGCTTTTCCGTGTTCTGGATCGAGTACACAACACGCGATATCACTTTGCCGTCTTTCAGGAACACGGTCACGACGTTTGCATTATCAATGACCGTATGCACGACCGGCAGTTCCTCATGCTTGGTCACCGCGATCGTCATGGCGAACGGCTGTTGCGCATATTTCAAACCGAACAATAACGGTTTGGTCGAAAGCGCAACGAGTTCGCGCGGCAGGTCCAGAACATCGATCCGGTCGATATTATCTATGAAACTGATCTGTGCTTCTGCAGAACTGAGTTTTTCAGCGCCGATGTACCCGGTCTGGCGGATCGCGTTCCTCACAGCAAACCCGGAAAACATCACTTCGTCCGTGTTATTGAACATTTTTTCCGCCACGACGGCAAAGTACAACCTCCCCTCGATATCGCCGTGCAGGGGGATAGTCAGCGCTTCATTCCCGTTATCCATGCGCGTGCGCCACCCCCGCATTTCCTGGCCGGTCTCACTGTTCACGTACAGAACGCTGTACCCTTCGGGTACCGTGAGTTCGATCTCATTGATGGTGTGCTGGATGATGTTGATCTCAAACCGTGATGTCACACGCAGTACGCCGTCGTCAATCGAAAGCAGGTTCATGACGTCCGAGTAGATCTTTGCCGGACCGTCACCACGGTTCTGCGCGACGGTGCGCTGCAGCTTGACCTGCAGAACACCCGTGGTCGCGAGCTGTGCTTCGATCGACGTGTGCCCTGCGCCGTGCGCTACTGTCATGTGCTTCTCCGACGGTATTTCCACGCTGATATCCTTCAATGGAACTTCCAGTTTGAACAGGGTGATCGCGGTCTGCGGTATCGTAACTGCCAGAGCATAGGGTTTGCTGTCGAGATCGGATTTTACTGAAAACTCTGCGTCGATAGTATGTTGACCGGTCGTATCCGTGGTAAGTACATACCACCCATTCTCCACGAGTACGAGCGCCGGCTTGCCATCTATCTTGATATCCCGCAGCGCGACATCTTTGGGAAGCAGGCGAAGCTTTGGATATGCGGTCCGCTCCCGGTCAAAGATCTCAACTGAAAATCGTGCTTTGAATGTGGTGCTCTTTTGTTCCATGACTCCCGTATACTCGGCCTTCGTGATCAAATAGTCTATCGGCGGCTTCAGGGAAACCGCTTCCGGACCCTGCATTTGATCAAGCAACTTCTTGAACTGCTCGCGCTTCAAGGTCACCTCCCCGTCCTGGACATTATACTCAACCTTCACCTCTTTTCCGGTCTGGGCGAGCAGACGTTTGAATTCGTCCCATGTCAACTTTATTTCGTCGGTGTCCAATTTCAGGAGATCCTTAAACTCCTCCCATGATATTCTAACCTGGCTGGTGGGATCATCTTCCACCGGCGGTGCGCCATGAAGCATGGTCGCAATTCCACCTATGAGCAGACCCAGCACCATGATAACGATGCACGGGCCGATCATCCACGATACGTTGCGTGCTGATTTCATTGTATCCTCCTTGCTTGTACTGCCGTCCTTGCTTGAAAAATTACAGAACACACTCTTCCTCATCACCTACTGTTTATACATACAGGTGCAATGGCGATATATTCCCTACAGGAAATTACAAATTCAAGATTCAAGAATTAAAGAAAAGCGTAAACCGAAGACAGAAGACCGTAAGCCAAGGGACAAGGTAGACCTTACCAGGAACTAAGAACTAGGAACAACCAAATTGCTAAGCAGCATGGACTATGCACTCATGACTTCCAGAAAAATACCGTAATGCGTAGGGCGTAAAGCGCAGGGCGAAAAAACACTACCTCGCTACACGCTAAGCACTAAACGGATATTTATAACGAACTCAACGGAATTAACGTATTTGTCTTTTAATTACCCAGTTACCCAATAACGAAATATCTTCATTTGGGTTTTTGCATGAAACATTTTAGGAATATGGACGTATAAAATGTAAACACCTTTTCAAAGGTTGCATGGTTTATCCTTTGATTTTCTGTGAGTTTGTCTATACTTATCACAAGATGTAAGGAGGTTACATATGAAAACAGTGCTGTCCGTACTTGCGATCGCAACCCTTGCGTTCGGTCTTACTGCTGAATTGCACGAGCAATATCGGATCGGCCCGGGCTCAGTATTGGAAATTGATAACATCAACGGTGATATCACCATCACTGCGGTCGAGGGCGACGAAATAATAATCGATATAATCAAGAAAACAAAAAAGGACCAGGCGGAACTGGATAAGGTGACGGTCGATATCACATCCGGCGAAACATTCAAAGTGGAGACAAGGTACCTGGAGGACAAGACCGATGTCTCGGTTGATATATCCTTGCAGGTCCCGGCTACTGTCGTAGAGGCGTTCATTGAAAACGTAAACGGCTCGATTGATATCGAAGGAATCACTGCCGACCTGGATATTGAAAATGCCAATGGGGATATCACAGTGAAGCGGATCCAGGGGACCATTGATGTCGAGCTCGCCAATGGTGACATACATATCAAGGGCGATGCCGTGATCATAGAAGTCGACCTCGCAAACGGCACTATCACGGCGGAGATCCGCGCTCTGTCTGAATACGGCGCCCAGTTTGCAGTTGCGAACGGCGCGATCAAACTCTACATTCTGGAAACACTAAAGGCCGATATCGAGGCTGACATCGTGATGGGTGATATTCACGTCCACGACCTTGAGATCGATTATTCGAAAGAAAAACAGAATGTTATAGAAGGTTCGATCAACGGCGGCGGCCCGCTCATTGAAGTCGGTGCCGCGACAGGAAGCATCGCTCTCTACAAAATGGAAGACTGATGTAATTGTCCCTTAGACAGGCCCCGTACGAATGGTGCAGGGCCTGTTTTTTTATCTGACATTTTAGAACAGGTAGTCCACAACTCTATTGCCTGAGAGCGGAACCTAAGTACAATACACCATGTTGGTATTCTTCATGACTACGATCGATGGCGCCGCGGAAAAGTGGGAACGGTACGGCGCCGCAATGAAGGCGGCACTTAACAAACATGACACCATCCTGGATAAGGAAATCCGGCATTATGGAGGCCGTATCATTAAGCATACCGGCGATGGGTTCTTTGCGGTATTCGAGGATGGCATGCCGCTTCATTGCGCCCATGCCATTCAGGAACACCTGCGTAATGAAACATGGAAAGGCATTAATACCCTCAGCGTCGCCATCGGGATCCATCAAGGGGAAGCGGAAAAACGGGGTGAGGATTACTTTGGGATCACCGTAAACCGCACAGCACGCATTATGTCTGCTGCCTGGGGTGGACAGACATTACTGTCCAAGCAAGCAGCTGACCAGTGCGATCTCCCGCCCGGGGCAGTATTACAGGACCTGGGGGTTCACGTCCTTCGTGATCTCGGTGAGCCCCAGCAAATATTCCAACTGTTACCCTCCGGACCTGGCACCCGCGAATTCCCACCCATTCGATCCCTATCAAATCATCCTCACAGTCTTCCGGCCCAGACCACCCCGTTCATCGGACGGGTTCAGGAGATTAGAACGATCACACGTCTCCTTGTATCACAACCGTGCCGCCTGGTCTCGCTTGTTGGATCAGGGGGTATCGGAAAAACCCGTCTCGCTCTACAGGCCGGCGCGGAAATGATAGGATCGTTCCCGCACGGGGTTTTCTTTGTACCGCTTGATGGTCTTACTGTCGGATCCATCCAGTTTCTTGTATTCACGATCGCCGATGCGATCCGGTTCACACTGCATGGAAAGCAGAATCCAGAGGTCCAATTGCTCAATTACCTCCAGGAAAAGAACATGCTTATCATCATGGATAATTTCGAACACCTTGTCGAGGAATCCATGCTGTTAACCAAGGTCTTTGCCTATGCTCCACATATAAAATTTCTTGTGACATCACGCGAGCGCCTGAACCTTTCCGGCGAAATCCCCATCGAAGTCACTGGATTTGCATGTCCGGACAGTACATCGGATCAGAGATTCATGCTCTATCCATCGGTTCAACTCTTTGTCCAGAGCGCCCACCGTGCAGATCCGGGATTCATACTCCAGGATACTGACCGGCAAGCAGTCATCCGAATATGCCACCACGTCGAAGGTATCCCATTGGGTATAGAACTGGCTGCGTCCTGGGTTAGGGCCCTGACCTGCGAAGAGATCGACGCTGAAATCGACAAGGGAATGGACTTTCTCACCTCAACACTCCGGGATGTTCCAAAGCGCCACCGGAGCCTCCGTTCGGTCTTCAACTATTCATGGGATCTCCTGTCAAAAAAGGAACAGAAAATATGCCAGCGGCTTGCAGTCTTTGAAGGAGGATGTACAGTTCATGCCGCCGGGGCGATCGCTCAGGCAACACTCGGTGACCTCGCATCACTTGCGGATAAATCGCTGCTACATCGCCATATCAGCGGCCGCTATGAGATGAAAAAACTCCTCCGTCAGTATGCGCGAGAGAAAATCGAAAGTGATCAGGATGAATACGCGTTGACAAAAACACACTCTATCCGGTTCTTTGCAGGCTTCTTACAGGAACGGCTGGATTCTATGGATGGAAAAGAGCAGATTGCAGTTTTTAATGAAATAGCAATGGATTTCGAAAACATTCGAAACGCCTGCCAGTGGGCGATCGATATTAACGATATAGAATCCCTGAAAAAGATCAGTCCGACCCTGTTCGCATATTATGATCACAAGGCGTGGTTCAAAGAAGGAAAACAGGTTTTCACTAAGTTTATGCGCGTACTGGAGCGCTTTCCACACAGCAGCATGGACGCAGACGAACAACTTTTCTATGGTAAAACAGTCTTCAGACTGGGAAGGATTTTAAGGCGCCTGGGAAGATATGAGGATGCAGGAAGGGCGTTCACGCAAAGCATTGTCGTGTTCAAAAGGCTCAATGCCTTCAAAGATATGAATTTCGTCCTGCTGCAACAGGCGATCATCGCATTGCGCACGGGAGACTTGGAGCATGCACGGACGATCAGCGAACAGGTCTTGGAAGAAAGCACCCGGGAACAGGAAAAGAACGCCATGGCGCAAGCCCTGACGAATCTCGGCGTTATCGCGTACTATCAAGGAAATTACGAGCAGTGCCGCGTCATGCACAGGGAAGCCCTGACGATACGCCTGGAACTAGGTCAATTACGCGCCATTGCAGCCGCGCTCAATAATCTGGCGAACATTACCGATTCGCTCGGTGACAAGGATGAGGCACGGCGGCTCTATGAACAGAGCCTCGAGATCAATAAAGCGATAGATAACCGGTCCGGGCTCAGCATTATCTATGGCAACCTCGGTGAAATACATCAGGGCCTTGGTGACATTGAAAAAAGCCAGCACTATTTCGAGCTTAGCCTTGATCTTGCACGCCAGATAGGCGATCCTGAAGCACTGGTCAACTCGCTCCAGAGCATGGGTTACCTCTACGTACAGAAAGGTGATCACGACCGAGCGCAACAGATCTTCCGGGAAACGCTCAGAATCGCGCAGAAGCTCAATGCGCGCCCCAGGATCATCACATCCCTCGATGGCATCGCGAGCATGCTCAAAGCGCGTGGGGAAGATGAACAGGCTGCACGGATGTGTCTGGGCATTATTCAGCAGGAACGTGTGGCGCCGGAAGTAGTCACTTCCGTGAACCAGCTGCTGGGTGACATTACTTCAC
>JAFGPO010000042.1 GCA_016936155.1 Caldifarciminota bacterium | reverse complement strand
TTCTGCTCACCCGAAGGTGCCGCTACACTCGCCGCATTCAAACGGCTGCGAAAACAAGAGTGGATAAAGAACAATGAGACGGTGGTACTATTCAACACGGCCAGCGGTTTGAAGTATGCTCACCTTTGGGCACAAGATCTACGTTCGCAACAATAATCTTGGACCCCCTTTCTAAAAAATATGAACAACCATAAGCACGACGGAAGCCGGTCAGGGAATCATACGATCCCGGGATCGTATGCATGGCTGCTGCGAATCCTGCACCTTGATTCCGGCGACCGTAAGAAGAAATACGGTTATTTTGCAGGAACATTGAGCATCATCATCAACATCGGGCTCTTTATACTGAAACTTCTGTTCGGTATCAATCTACGGTCGATATCGATCCTCGCAGACGCTGTCCATTCACTCTCGGACGTCGCAACTAGCATCATCCTTATCGTGGGAATACGGATGTCGGCAAAGCCACCTGACCAACAGCATCCATTCGGACACGGCCGTGCCGAATTGATTACGTCCGTGATCATCGCCTGCATCCTCATCGCAGTCGGCTATGAATTCATCGAAAAAGGTATCGGGAGGATCAACACCCCCATCATGCTGCGTCCCGATATCATGGTAGTGCTGTTGCTTGCGGGTACGATCGTCATCAAGGAACTCCTCGCCCGAATGACATTCACTCTCGGAAAAGCAGTGGGTTCAGCGGCAATGCATGCGGACGCGTGGCATCACCGAACCGATAGTCTCTCCACGCTCCTGGTGATCATCGGTCTTATCCTGTACCGTACCGGCATGTATGCGGTGGATGGCATACTCGGGATCGTGGTCGGGCTTTTTATCATCTATACGAGTATTGTGCTGATCCGGGAATCCGCAAGTTCGCTTATGGGAAAAGCTCCCTCGCCAGGATTTATCAACCGTATTAAAATGCTTGCGCTCTCTTGTAACGGAATACGCGACGTGCACCACATTCATGTTCACGATTATGGCGGCAAACTGGAGATCACCGTACACATACGACTGAAGGCTGATATGCCGCTCGATACGGCTCATGAAAAAGCGACCGAGGTGGAAGCGTGTATCCAGGAGGCACTGGAAGATGCGCAAGTCACCGTGCATACAGAACCGGAATGATAAACAGCAGACACTAATCGCTAGACGCTACCTGAAACCGTGAACCGATGGCGGCAGGCAGTAAGCCGTAAGCCGAGAAAAATCCGTAATGCGCAGGGCGTATTGCGTAAGGCGAAGGATGAGAAACGCAACCAACGAGGATAACGAAACTAACGAAACTGACGTTCTAAACGGTTGTTGTATGAATGACCAATGACCTCACTACAAGATTATGAACGAGATTAACAAAATTAACGATCGTAACGGTCCCTGTATCCATCTCGACTGGGGATGTGATGGGCTCACCCACGCGCTGGAACGTAAGGATATTGTCGTGATCGTTGATACGCTGCGCTTCAGCAGCGCGGTCGTGACCGCAGTAGCGCACGGATTCGTCATATTTCCGGCTCCTGACCGTGAACATGGAAAGAACCTGGCGCTCCGTATCAACGCACTGCTTGCATCACGGTCTGACGAACCGGGGATCTCGATATCCCCGGTGAGTTTTCTGACTGCTCCGGATAGTGTTGACAAGAGGGTTGTCCTTCCGTCCCCGAACGGGGCATCATGCGCCGCGCGGATAAGGAAAAGAGATATCGCCTACATCGGGTGTTTCCTCAATGCACAGGCGATCGGTGAGATGATCACGGCGCTGGCGCACGCTCGAGGTCACGACATCACGGTGATCGCATGCGGTGAACAGCGCTCAATCAGAATGGGCACCCGCATCGTGTATACCCTCGAAAAATCCCACCGCGTCTTTGCGATCGAGGATTACCTTGCCGCCGGTGCGATCATAACGCGTACTACGGCACAAAGGAACACCGAAGCAGAGACGTGCGCTCGCTGCTTCCAATCCTCAAAGGATTCCCTGTCCAGACTGCTTTATGAATCCTTTAGCGGGCGGTATCTGATCGAGCACGGTTTGAGTGCTGATATTGATCACGCCGCGCAGTTGAATCTGTTCAATGTCGTGCCAGAAGTACATGGTGGCGACATTGTCTGCATCGAATAAGCCGATCAACGCGCTGCGTTACCAGGACATCGGCATTGTGAGATAAATAGCATATAGGTATGGGTGGATATACGCTTACCCGGAAAAGGAGAATAGCGTGAAAAAGATCGGCATCATCGGCGGATTAGGTCCGGAATCAACGATCGATTATTACCGGATAATCTGTCAAAACTACCGGGAAAGAACGGGCGGTCAATATCCGCACGTGATCATATACAGCCTTAATTTCATGGATTTCCCGTGTACGGGAAGCCCGGCAGGACTGGATGATATCGCCACGTGGCTGGTCCAGGCCGCACAAACACTCCACAAAGCGGGTGCTGATTTCGCGCTGATCGCGGCGAATACCCCGCATATCGTCTTTGATGAAGTCGAAAAGCGCTCCCCTATCCCCTGTATCAGCATTGTTGAAGAAACCTGCCGGGTCGCCTGCAGCAAGGGACTAAAACACCCTGGTCTTCTCGGGACCAGAACGACAATGGAAGCTCATTTTTATCAAAATGTTTTCTCTGCTCACGGTATTAATATCGTCGTCCCCCGTGATGCGGAAAAGGAATATTTAAACGACAAAATCACGGGCGAATTGATGTACAACTCCATTCTCGAAACGACCAGGCAGGATTTTCTCACGATCATTGAGCGTTTGGTTCGCGAAGATTCGATCGACGGGTTAATCCTCGGGTGCACTGAAATCCCCTTGCTGCTTACGCAGGATGCATTCGGCATCCCTTTTTTGAATACAACATTGATCCACGCCCTTGCCGCGGTCGATTTCAGTCTTTCGTGAAACTGGGAAGTATCGGGCGCTCGGGATCACCACACGTTCCGGCAGTTTCCCGACCATCATTTTTTGTATTGACACCGCCTGCATAATTGATATAATGCCAGCAAGCTGTGACCGTGGAAGGTTATGATGGCTTGAAAGGAGGACATTTGGATATCTACGGTAAGGTCAAATGGTTCGATAGCAAGAAGGGCTACGGTTTTATCGAAAAAGAAGACGGATCCGGTGATGTGTTCGTGCACTATGCGGATATACAGGGTGATGGTTATCGGGTTCTTAGAGAAGGCGAAAGAGTTAAGTTTGAAATATCAACCACGCCGAAAGGCGACAAAGCCTTGAATGTCGAACGTCTTATAGAACAAGAAGTGTAATTCTGTACGCTTTAAAAAAGGCCGGCATGCCGGCCTTTTTTGTTATACGTTAGGATTACTCATAAAAGGATAATTAAAAGCATAAGAAGGCAGGAAGTGCAGAATCATCCATGCAATTCTCTCCCGTGCCCCTCGGCTTTTCCGCTCAGTTACTGTAGCATTTACCGTCCTTCGATCTCAGTCAATAGTGCTTCGGCTTCAGGCCGGTCATCGAGCGTATGGTCAGCAGGATAGGATGGATCCGTTATCTTGAGCGCGCGCTGTAAGAACCACCGCGCTTTT
>JAFGPO010000041.1 GCA_016936155.1 Caldifarciminota bacterium | reverse complement strand
GAACAGCTGGATGGATCATATTTCTCCGACCGGGACCGGGTTTTTAGTTTTTGTTGACGGCAACAATGCGTATGATTGTGGGGTTGCAAATGACGCGGGTACGTACCAGACCGTGGGAACATCATTCGAACTGGGTGCATTGACCGATGCCGGTGGTGTTTCAACACGTGCCGCGCTTCTTGATTCGATCATGCATTTCTTCGGTATCTTTGTGGTCGGTATTAACGAGCACGCCAATGAGCCCGTGGGGGTCACGACGATTCACTGTACACCGAACCCATGCGTGCATTCGATGAAAATCGATTTTCAATCTCCGGCAGGTGATAATGCACGGATCCGTATTTATGATGCTGCAGGCCGGGTAGTCAAGGAATACCCGCGCCTCGGTGCATTGGATCGGACAGTTATGTGGTACGGTGAGGATAATGCTGGCCGGTCAGTGCCATGTGGTGTTTATTTCGTGCATATCGATAGTAGTCATGGCAGTGCGGTTGAAAAGGTCGTTCTGCTGGAATAACCGAGAGGTCATGAGAATTTTTTCCCAGGGCGAGGGAACCCTGAGAAAGAGGGATAGCTGTGAAGGTAAAGCACATTAATTAATAGGCATGGTTTTTAAGGAGCTTCATTCAGGGAGCTCAATGAAAGGAGGTTTTATGCACCGGTATTTTGTTCTCATCGTGATGATCGGAGTATGTATGGGAGCCAACTATGTGGTGAACGGCGATTTCGAACAGGCGTTCACCGTAGGGTGGACTGAATACTCTCCGGATAGTTACGGCTACTTTTCACGCGGTACCTCGTACGATCCTGACCCGAATTATGAAGCGTACGGGTATCGGTACGGGTCAGGTGGGCAGGGAGGCGGGTATGATATGCTGCACCAGACATTTGATATCCCGATCATCGATTTTGATTTCAGTGCGAATATCAAACTCGATGCATGGGATAGCGGAAGTTCCTGGTGTGGTGCCGCCCTGGCAGTATACTATCGCAATGCCAGCAACACTGTCCTCGGAGTAACGCGCATCTGCCGGATCAGCGCAGGGTGTCCGTGGTCGAACACCGCGGTTCAGCACAGTATATACGCTTCTGATACCAATTGGCACAACTATTCCTTTAATATCGAAGACGAACTGCAGAATCTCTCCGGTGTTAACCCGGACGCTGTTGCCCGGATTACGATTGCGCTTATTGATACGTCATACAATTGCTGAAGCTACTCCTACCGGGCGAAGGTCTTCGCCGATGATATAACTGTAGGATATGCAGGGAGTGATCCTTATATTGTTTATATGGGCAACACGGTGTACGATGCAGGCGGCAACAACGACGGTAAACTTGACCCAGGTGAAACCGCTGATATGACCGCCACATTCTTCAATGTCGGTGGTGCGAATTTGACCAACATGTCGACAGTCCTGGCGTGTTCGTCTCCATTTGTAACGATCAATGACAATTCCGGGTACTTCGGGACTCTGGGCATCGACAGCACCAAGGAGAATACGAGCGATCCTTACAACGTAACCATTGATGGCGACGCGCCTCACGGCGCCTATGCGGATTTTACGATCTATGTAACCGGGAACGGCGGGTTCGCCGATACGTTTGAATTCACGTGCATAATCGGGGATCCAGTGCCATCTGATACAGGATACTACTATGTCTACTATTCAGGCGGTGTGCATGCCCAGGCTCCGGTGTTCAACTGGATCGCGATTGATTCGACCCAGACTACCTATCCTGGCACATCGCTCGATCTCGGGGATAATGAAACCGTGTTGTTGAGTTTGCCATTCACATTCAAGTACTATGGCGTCAACTACACTCAGATCTCGGTCTGTTCAAATGGCTGGATCGCAATGGGCAACAAGACAGAGGTGGATTGGACCAATAGCGCGATCCCGAATGCGGATGGTCCATCCGCAATGATCGCGGGTCTCTGGGATGACCTGGATCCCGGGAACACGGGTGCACCGAGCGATATCTATTACTACTATGATGCGGCAACGCACCGGTTTATCATTGAATACTTCCGGGTCGAGCACTTTGCATCCGGGAATGAAGAGACTTTTGAGATCATCTTGTGCGATGAGAACAACTATCCGACACCGACTGGTGACGGCGAGATATACGTGCAGTATCTCGTAGAACAGCAGCAACTCGATAACACGCTTGGGATCGAGAATACCGCTGAAAATATAGGCATTCAGTATTTCTTCAATGATACCTACCATCCCAATGCGGCTCCGATCACGGATCAGTTTGCACTTCGTTATACGACGATACCGCCTGAACAGACCGGCGTCAAGGAATACAGGGCACCCCTGATGACGACCATGCTAACGGTGTTCCCGAGCGTAACCCGGGGTCATACGAAGATATCGTACTCGATGCCGGCGGGCGCACAGAGAGCATGCATAACGATCTATGATATAGCTGGACGCCAGGTGAGATCGTTCGACGCGCATTTGGACGAAGGCGTTATAATGTGGGATGGTACGGATCTTTCCGGACACTCAGTGCCGAGCGGGGTCTATATGATCCATCTTGGTGTGGGTGAACAGGCGTCCGTGGCAAAGGTTGTCATTATCGAGTAAGCGGACTTGTGCGTTGGTTCTTACTATGTTGACAGCAGGGGGTGCGAGGCACCCCCTTTAATTTGTTATCCTTAACTGAGGTGACAAAAATGATGATTTGTGCTTGACAAATAAGGAGGATACTACTATAATCAACCATGAAAACACTACGTTTAGGTCTAATCATTACAGGCGTGATCGTACTCTCCTCGAGCGTATGTTCCAAGGCACCGGTCGTAGAATTCCCTGAACCTACGGACCGGATCGTTCTTGTTGAATTCTTCACCGAGGATTTCTGAGGGTTCTGTACGCTCGCGGAGCGGGCGCTCACTGACAGTCTTGACCTGTTCGGAGATACGCTTGTTATGATCAGTTATCATGTCGGGCAGACCTATGCAAATCAGGTGGCCCAGCAGCGGGAAGCATACTACGAACCCAGTGTTGTCGTGCCTTTCGCCATTTTTGATGGCACAAATGTGGTTTGGGAGGGAAACCCTACTGCATATGAAGATGTATATACCGAAGCATTCACTATCGCACGTACCGTCACGCCACTATTTAATATCACCATCACGGATCCAGTGACCTCGGTGACCCAGGCGAATTTTAAACTTGAACTCGTCCCAACCGATACTCTTCCTGATGATGAAGTATGCGCTTTCATCGCTATTTGCGAAGATTCCCTGCCTGGTGCCTACACGACCTTCATGCATCTATGCCGGGGTCTCCAGGAAATACCTTTGAGCATAGCCTATCCAGATACCATGAATGAGTCGGTCATTTTTTCACATACGATAGAGGCACAAAGGCTTAGTGCGGTTGTGTTCATCCAGGATGTCGATACAAAAGAAATCTTGCAGTCGGCAATGACCCGTTTCCAGGAGGAATAAAATGAGAAAATTAATATTTTTGCTATGTGTTCCTTTGTTCTTCGCCCTGGCTGAGGAGGGCGAAGCGATCGATGCACCGGATTTTTCGCTTGAGGATGTTGATGGTAATCCGGTGATCCTCGATTCACTCCTTGCCAAAGGTCCTGTGTTCATGAGTTATTGGGCGCTCTGGTGCAAAATGTGCATCAAGGAACTCGATGCATTGAAACCACGCTATGATGAGTTCACTGAAATGGGCGTGAATATGCTTGCGATCAGTCAGGACAAAGCCCGTTCTGTACCTGAAGTAAAGCCTTTTGCTCAGAGCCATAAGTGGAAGTATGTCGTAGTGCTTGATCCTGAAAATATCATGAGAGAGCTCTATGATGTGCAGGCCATGCCTTCGAGTTTTATTATCAGCCAGGACAAAAAGATCGTGTTCACGCACCAGGGGTATAAACCCGGTGATGAAGAACTGATCATAGCGAAAATGCGCGAACTCTTTGGCGAGGACGGAGGCGATGAGTAGGAAATCGATACTGCTTTTGTTTGTTTTTATCGCCTGGTCTGTTCATGCAGCTGATATCCGGATGAGCGGTGCGAACCGCGCCGAATACTGGGTTTTTGTCGACGAAGCGCTTGACAGTACGAATCTCAATTACAAGGAACACCTTACGGAAAAACTCAAACTGTCGTTGGCATACAATGATATCACCCTGCGTGGTGTCTTTTTTTTCTGGGATCCGACCGTCACCCTTCCCGGGGAACTCCAGTATTTCGATTTTTCAGCGCAGTATACCAAGGATCCAGTCAAGATCCTTTACGGTCGGTTCTACGAGACCTTCGGTCGAGGATTGGTGCTCAATCAATTCCTGGATGAGGATTTTAATAATGATAACTCTTTGTACGGATTGCGTACCGAGATCAGTATGTTCAACAGCAGTGTGATCCTTCTTACAGGAACACCGCGGAACATTTTTTTCGAGGAACTGTCTTATAATATCAAGAACGATACCACTGACCAGATCCGCGGCGCTAATCTATCGACCAAAATACCCTTTCCCAAGACAAGGGTGAATATCCAGACCGTGCTAAGCGGGCGGTACGTACGCGTTAACCGATTGATCGATATGAATCCAATGGCATTCACCGAACTCTTTGGTGGCGATATCACGTTCACGCTCGGTCCCTGGCAAACCTACTTCGAGTATGGAAGGCAAATGGGGACCAACCCGGTGGTGGGCGGACGCTTGACCGGGAACGGGTATCTCGCGACCACAAGTTTTGCTTTTCCAGGATTCGGCCTTGCCCTACAGTACGTTGATTATGACACACTTGGATTCGGCGGTCCCGGGTATCGATACAACGAGCCGCCCACGCCGATAAAATCGGGGGTGTCCGTAAATCGCGGGATTGATGAGATAGGGTATGGTGTTTCGCTCATTGTGTCACCGTTCGATCTTCTTTCGCTGGAGCTCAATCACAATAAAGTGTCGACCCATGATACGACGCTCAGCAAGTTTGCACAAATAATCGGACCGAAGATCATTGTGTTGGAAGATGATGCGAGCGGTGTCCTCGAACAGACCGCGAAGATCATCACCCATCCGACGTTCGATCTTGAAATAACCACTGCGGTCGAGCGGGTCACGAAACAGGGCATTGAACCGCCGGTGGAAAAAAAGACGGAGACCAAACCATATATCGACATCACCTATGATTTTGGTTCCTTTTTCATTGAGACCGGGTATGAACACAACCTCATATCGAGCGATACAAGCGACTACTACGACCACGCGGCGTCGATATCGATCGGGAAACCGGAACTTTTCGTTCTGTCCGTGCGATATGAACGGAGAAGCCGTGTTCCCGAATGGTTGATCCCGAAACTCGGCGATGAAACTTCCTGGCCCATGGTCGAGCTGAGTCTTGACCTTACGAACCGCCATAACCTCAGGTTGCGGGTCGGTGCGGAAAAGGGCGGTCTGGTGTGTTCAGGTGGTGTATGCAGGTTCGAAGAACCATTCAAAGGTGTCAAACTCGTCTTGACGAGCATTCTTTAGGGGGAGGTAGGTGTGAAAGAAAACAATGAGGTCAACACACAGACGCTCATGTTCATGTTAGAACGTCTGGAAAAGAATTTGGAACGATTGATCCACTATGCGATCACCTTGTTCACCGTGATATTCATCGCGAGCATCATCTACGGCGCTATTCTTGGTGATTTTGTCGAGACCGAGAGTGTTGGTTCAGTGATGTGTCTTTCCTGCATGGGGTTACAGCAATGAAGCGGAAGAGACGACGTGTTGCACCACACCGTATTGGGCAGATTATTGCATCGATCATTACCCTCGGGCATGCGCCGGCACTATGGACTGGTAATATTTATCAGGGAACTTTGAAATCCGCGTGTGTACCGATCTTGAACTGCTGGGGATGTCCTTTGTCGCTTTTTTCCTGTCCGATCGGTGCTCTACAGCACTTCCTTAACTTGCATCTGTTTCCTTTTTACATCGTTGGATTCTTCGGTGTTGTCGGCATGCTGGTCGGACGGATGGTGTGTGGATGGCTCTGCCCGTTCGGTATGCTGCAAGACCTGTTATTCAAGATTAAATCAATGCATTGGAAGCTTCCCGAGTGGATGACCTATATCAAGTATGCGGTTCTTGTCATTGTTGCCGGGATCATCGCCTGGATCACCCGTGAGCCCTGGTTCTGCAAAGCGTGTCCAGCAGGGATTCTGGAGGCAGGGATACCCCTTGTTCTTGCGGATCGGGGCGGGGATATCCGGGCGCTTGTTGGCTGGCTATTCTGGTCTAAAGTCGTGTTCTTGACTATTGTCGTCGCGCTCAGCATACCGGTCAAGAGATTCTTCTGCCGCGTTATCTGTCCGGTCGGCGCGATCTATTCGTTGTTCAATCGTTTCTCTCTGGTCCACCTTTCGATCGAAAAGGAGAAATGCAAGCATCCGAAGTGCGGCGTGTGCGTGATGATCTGTCCCATGGATATCAACATATATGACAATCCGAACCAGAAGGAGTGCATCCGCTGCCTTGAGTGCGTGTACCACTGTCCCAACATCGCCATCAATATGAATTTTTACCAGCCGCGCCTTAAGATCACGGAAAAAGAGACCGCATAACGCGCGACCTGAAAACCAGCTGTTCTTGACACCGTCCTTTATTTAATTATACTGACTTACTATGCCCTCGGGAAACAAATCCTGGCAGCACCTGTATTCCGGTCACGTCATTGCCAATCACATCCTCGTGTCGTTCCATGTTGCGTTCATTTCTTCGTTATTAAATATCCCACCTGATCTTTTTGGCCCGGATGTGCTCACCTTTGTGTTCGTAAGCCACGAGACCATCATCTCGGCCCTTTTCTGGTTACTCTGTTTTCATACCGGGATCGCGGTTCATGAAATGGGACACTACCTGAGGGCGGTCAAGGTCAATGCGTTGACCGATGCGCTCATGCCGCAGGCAAAGAAAATGGCATCGAGCAGCGTGATAAGGCGGGTGCTCTGGTATGCCGGGATGTTCGTCCGTATCCCGTACGGAGCGTTTCGTGGTGTCAAACGCGATGGTTTGACGTATTATCCGGAAGCGCCGTTCAATCTCAGTGTCGCAGCAGCTGGTCCAAGAGCGAGTCGGAATCTCTGCCTGGTCATATTGCCGTGCGCGATCCTGATGCTCTTGATCGGACTTTCCCTGCGCATCGATTTGATCATTTACGCGGGCCGGTTATGCCTGGGATTGGGATTCGTGGGCTTGCTCGATTTCCTGCTCGCAGATCCTGGCAAGTACCGCGAATTTCGGGAGCGTGAATCAAAAGCGCAACAACAGGCAGGCAAAACGCAAACAACACAGGTAACATGGTTCGAACAGGCAGGGTCTATCAAAGAGATGATGATAACAACACGTATGCACGAGATATCGCTAGGCGACCGTGAGAAACTACGCGCGCCGTGGCAGTTCCGTAACTGCGGCATGGGCGGACGGCATACGGAAAAAGAGTATCCCGAGAGTAATATCAGCATGCAGGAAATGATGTTTGTTCCTCTCTGCGCAGAAGATTATGAAGAAGCACAAATGATCACAATAACCCTGCAGAATCGGCTTAAAGAGATTATCGAGAATGAAAAGGGCGCGCGTGTCATGGGTATCGGTCTGGAAGGAGGGTTGGCACCGTATATAGAAAAGGATCCAGAAGACAAGATCCCGGAGCAGCGCATGTGGCATATGGCGGTTCAAGCGATACGAGATAGCGGTTATGTCCCTGGTAAGGATATTGTGATCGCCTTTGATCCGGCATTGAGCGAGTTGAGCAATGCGTATCGCAAGGAGTTCCAACAAGAGGACAGTGTCGGTACTTATTTTTTCTGGCGCGGGGAAGAAAAGGTGGTGATGTCACGGGAGCAGTTAGTGGATCTCTATAAGAAAACCGTCGAGGAAATACCTTATGTCATGCTCGAAGACGGTTTTGCTGAGGATGATTATGATGGTTGGCGATTACTCATGGAAGCGTTGGGAGATACGTTATTTATTGTCGGCGATGATCTGGTTACGACTAATGATGAGGTCATTGAACGCTGCGCAGACAGAGGTCTTATTAATACCGCATTGATCAAAGCGAACCAGATCGGAACCTTGTCGGAGACGATGATCGCAATGCTCACCGCGTTGGGCAAAGGTCTTGAACTGGTTGTTTCGCACCGATCCAAGTCGCCGAATGACGATATGGAAGCCCAGATCGCTTTGTCTGCGAACGCCCTGGGTATGAAAACCGGCGGCGGGGCTAATACCGAACGCTTGTTCAAATACGGAGCCGTGACCAAGATCATGCGGGATATGGAAAAAGTGATAAGCACGGAATTTACAGAGGATAAAGCGGGAACGATTGTCGGCGTGCTCGATGATCTTGTGATCACGGACATGATCGCTTATGAAGAACCGACAAATGCGGGTATACCAACGGTCGGGGTGGAAGTCCACATCGGTGTTCCCGGGAGCCGCACCTACCGGAAGGTCCTTACGTTCACTGGAGCAACACCCCTGGGTACGAGTGCAGGAGGGGGTGAGGCGATACATTTGATCGATAGCATGATCACGGGATCGCCATTTGTCAAACAGCATCGAGAACTCTTTGTAGAACAACCGGATCATACGTACCGGTTCGCGAAAAACGTTTCGGAAAAGCAGATCAAAGCCATTGATGACCAGGAACTGCAGACGCACTGGGACAGGGCTCAACGCTACAATGGTAAAGGATGCCAGAATGCCGTGCAGAACGTGATCGCAACGATCGCTCCCCGCTTCATCGGTATACGTGTCGCAGACCTTACGAATATTGTGGATCTCGATCGCATGCTCCTTGGTCTGGAACTCGAAAGAGCGCGTGCGGATGGAATGCTCGAAGCGAACGCCGACACCCCGCATCGTATTGCAGTTATGCAGCGGAAAGGTTCCCTCGGCATGAATGCGATACTCTCGGTATCGCTCGCAATCAGCCGGATGATCGCCCATGTACAGGGTAAAGACCTGTGGCTTCTGCTGCGCGAGACAATGAAAAAGGCGATGGCCGAGTTGTTTATAGACCATCGCGATGCTGCGGCGGCAATGGACAACGCATCAGACAGAACGGTCGCGGCGTCATCCAGAGACCGAAACAAGGCCGTGTCTGAACTCGTTGCTGCAATGTCGTTTGAAGACATGATCGCGACGCTGCGCCGATTCGCATCGCACCTGTGCGAGCAGGGGGAACCGCTCTACAAATTATTGAGGAAATACATCCCGATCTACCCAGGGTAGGGTCGGATCCCATTCATCTTGATTCATCCATATTTCTCTGTATAATTGTACAAAGCAGATCAAAGGAGGTTAGTCCATGAGCAGAATGATTAAACGTATTGTAGGCAGAGAAATACTTGATTCCCGTGGCAATCCGACTGTCGAGGTCGATGTTGAACTGAACAGCGGTACAAAACGAAGCGCCGCAGTTGCATCCGGAGCCTCGACCGGTACTCATGAAGCAGTGGAACTTCGTGACAGCGATTCCCGGCGTTATGGCGGCAAAGGCGTTACCAAGGCAGTTGAGAATATCAATAAGACCATCGGTCCAGCGCTTGTCGGACGTGACGTTATTGAACAGCCGAATCTTGACAAACTTCTCATCGAACTGGATGGAACCAAGAACAAACAGCGACTCGGTGCCAATGCGATGTGTGCGGTATCAATAGCGCTCGCGCGGACTGCAGCCGCCGAGGTCAATCTTCCCTTATATAAGTATCTTGGAGGCCCCTATGCCATCATTGTTCCCGTACCGATGATGAATATCATCAATGGCGGTGTTCATACATATCAACAGGGACCAGATTTTCAAGAATACATGATCGTGCCGTATGGTGCCAGGACGTTCAAACAAGCACTGCAATGGGGGAGCGAGACCTATCATGCCCTCAGATTGCTTTTGTTGGACAAGGGCTACCGTATCAGCACTGCGGACGAAGGAGGGTTCGTGCCAAAGATCGAGTCCAACGAAGTGCCGCTCGAACTCATCGTGAGCGCGATCGAACGTGCACACTTCAAACCCGGCGAGGATATCGGCATCGCACTTGATGTGGCGGCGAGTTGTTTCTACGAGAACCGCGTGTACAAATTGAGTAAAGAGAGCCGTGAGCTCTCTTCAGAGGAGTTGATCGACAAGTACTGTAAGATGGTCGATAAGTATCCGATCGTAACGATCGAGGACGGCCTGGCAGAAGATGATTGGAAAGGCTGGGCACTTCTCAATGAAAAACTCGGCAAGAGGATTATGCTCGTAGGCGATGATATTTTCGTGACCAATGTCGAGCGGATAGAACGCGGTATTCGTGAGAAGGTTGCCAATGCAGTGCTCATCAAACCGAACCAGATCGGGACGGTGACTGAAACGATAGCTGCCGTACGCATGGCACAGCGGGTGAACTGGGGCGTGGTCGTATCCCACCGCAGCGGCGAGACGGTCGATAGTTTCATCGCTGATTTCTCGGTTGCCATGGATACCGGTGCGCTCAAGACTGGTGCACCATGTCGGGGGGAACGTATCGAGAAGTACAATCAGTTGTTGCGTATCGAGGATGATCTTAAGGACGCGGCGATGCACCCGAGCAAGGAGACATTCGTTAAATAGAGATTTTTCGACAGGAGGTTGATACATGGTATTGGATTCCATGGAGGATCTGGAAAAAGGACCATTCTGCAAGCCTTATGGACAGCTGTTTTACGACAACCTTGAGCAGATGCCTTCGTTCCAGGTGATCGAAGCATACCTGCGGTGTCTGTTCGATGCGCTTGATGGCCTGCAAAAAGCGATCTCGATCCTGGAAGGAGTGTTGAAAAAAGGTGCGAACAAACTGTCGGAGATCAAGACGCCGTTGGATCTTCAACATTTGTTCGGTACGATCACCAAATCGCGTGGGGAGGTCGAAAAGGAGATCGAACACTTGTCCCAGAATCGGCGCAACATCGACGATCTCATCGCTCATTACTCTGAGATCGGGCTGTTCACCATGCCGGTCAAAGATTTCATGGCGCTTTTTGATGTCGATTTCCGGGTCAAGGTCGAAAAGAAGAGAACCGATTCGGATGAACTCTATGAAACGGATATAAGCGGACAAGACCTTGCCGGCTGCGCCGGCGCTGAACACCTTAACAAGGTAATGACCGGTTATCTGCTCAAGAAACTCATGACCAAAAAAGAATAAAAAAAGAGACCGGGATATGTATCCCGGTCTCTTTCGTTGTACATCGGTTATCGAGTATACACGACCTTTTGTACGCGTGACAGGCGTTCTGTTTCGAGCCGGCAGAAATAAACACCGCTTGCCACCTGTTGTCCAGTATCATCCAGTCCACCCCATGTAACCGTACTCATACCCGCCGGCGCCTTGCCGTCGAACAGAGTCTTCACCTTACGACCTACGACATCGTATACGACCAATTTCATTGGTATTTCCTGCGGCAGGACATAGGTGAAAGCAACCTGGCTTGAAAACGGTGTTGGGATCGGTGGAGCCAGCACCAGTGCATGTGTTAAGGGCTGCTTGCCCTCGTTCACACCGACCGGCACGCCGTGGAATCCCATGATCTTGACGATCGAGCGGTCCGGACCCTGGGCAATCGTTACCCAGTAGTTCCCGTCACGCGGATCATATTCGACGCCACGTACGTTCCATCCTGGGAACAGCACGCGCTGTATCACATCACCGAATTCCTTGTCGAGTTCATAGAGACCGGTTGAGTCGAGGATCGAGCTGGAATTGAATGCGGTGTAGATCAACAGGAG
>JAFGPO010000040.1 GCA_016936155.1 Caldifarciminota bacterium | reverse complement strand
GCATGCGTGATCCGACCCGCGGCGGTGTCGCCTCGGTGCTCAACGAAACGATCGACAGGAAATATATGGGCGTGTTGATCAATGAAAAAAGCCTGCCCATTCGCAAAGAGGTTCAAGGCGCATCCGAGATGCTCGGACTCGATCCGCTCTATATTGCCAATGAAGGCAAGCTCATCGCGTTCGTGGCCGAACATGCCGCGCCCCGCGTGCTGCAGGCGATGCGCAAACACCCCCTCGGCCGCAAGGCGGCGATGATCGGCGAGGTCGTCAAAAAACCACGCGGCGTATGGATGCGCACGATGATCAGCGGCACCCGTCCGTTGCTTTTGCTTGAAGCCGAAGGCCTTCCGAGGATCTGTTGACCCCGCCCCGAGGAATAACGAACGTTATACCCATGCATTGTGCGTATGATACCCTTTATATGCAGCTCTGTCTGTCGATCGCGACCAGGGGCTGGGGAACGACTCTTACCAACCCTCTGGTCGGAGCAATCATTGTAAAAAACAACCGGATCGTGGGCCGTGGTTTTCACTGGAAACGCGGCGAAGCGCATGCCGAGATCATCGCGCTCATTGAAGCAGGCAGACAGTCACATGGCGCAACGTTGTACGTCAACCTTGAACCTTGCTGCTGTGCCGGGCGGACGCCGCCCTGCGTTCCCGCGATCATACGGGCAGGGATCACGCGGGTCGTGATCGGCGAGACTGATCCGAACCCCCGGGTGAATGGTCAGGGGATCGAACAGCTGCGCGCCCATGGTATCTATGTACAGGTTGGCGTTCTGTCTCAGCCGGCGCATGATCTTAACCGCGCATACCGGGCATGGATCCTTCGTGCACTGTCCTATACGATCTTGAAGATCGCAGTATCCGCGAACGGAAAGGTATCCGGGTTTCCACAAAGGTATATCACATCTACGCCGTCACTACGCTATGTCCATGCAGTAAGGAGCCAGGTGAGTGCTGTGCTGGTCGGCATCACCACGGTTCAGAAAGATGATCCGCTGCTCACCGACCGCCTGGTTGGCCGGCATGACCCGGCACGCATCATCCTTGATCCTGATCTTACCATACCACTGAACGCGCGCGTGCTTGCGCCCGGAGTGAGGCGCATCATCGTAACACGCAATCGTGACACCAACAAGATCCAGGCGTTGACATCACTCGGTGTTGAATTGCATGTCTACGAGGGAGAACTCTGTGCTCCAGCCACGCTGCGGCGCGTGCTCGGGACAATGGACATCGGTTCCATCATGGTCGAAGGGGGAGCTACCGTGTTCACTCACTTCTTTGATGAAAACGCATACGACGAGATCATGCTCTTTATGGCTCCGCACCATGTCCCACAAGGATTGGCCTTGACGGACCGCATACTTCAGAGTATAGTATCGCAGGATGAACATCCCGAGCAAATCGGGGAGGACCGCTTATACCATGTTTACCGGGATCATTGAAGAAGTTGGAACGATCAAGCAGCTGACACGGGGTACCGTGCAAAAGATCACGATCGCATCGAACCTGAAAAATGTAAAAGGCGACAGCATTGCGATCCAGGGCATATGCCTGACCGTGACCCATGTCATTGCACCGGGATTTTCAGTCGAGGCAGTGCGGCAGACCGAACGTATCACCACCCTCAATGACTGGCGTAAAGATAAAAAAGTCAACCTCGAGCGGGCACTCAAGCTCGGTGACCGGCTTGGTGGTCATATTATGCTCGGACATGTCGATGAAGTGGCAAAATGCATACGCCGCGTCGGCACCACGTTCCATTTTCAGGTGAGTACTGCCGGGGCAAGGTACCTTGTGCCTAAAGGGTCGATCGGCATTGACGGAGTGAGTCTCACTATCGGCGCAGTTATGCAGACTATTTTCACCGTGACCATCATCCCGTTTACCGCCGATCACACGACGCTCGGCGCCGTGCGCTCGAATTCATTCGTGAACGTCGAGTTCGACTACCTCGCCAAGTTTATGCGCCCGCAATAAACCGGGTCTTCAGTTCAGAACAGTTTCCTTTTCCTTTATCTCGATGTTGCGTTTTTTGAGTTCAACAAGGAACTCCTGGTAAAGGTCGCCGACAACACCGTCTTCCGGGGCAACAATCCCCTTTTCCACGATCTTTCCCTTTGCGATCATTGCCGCGCTGATCGCGATCGTAAAGCCCGTCGCGCGCATCATGGAGGACATGTTATTCTTGGTGTCGGCTTCATCCCACATGAAATATTCGATACGCACGTTCTTGCCGGCCCGCTTACCTTCGAGGGTGTTGTACATGACACATACATCGGTATCGCCCTCTTGTGCGATCAATTTCGGTGTGATGATCGACAAGAGTAATTTCCGCGGCACGACCGGCGTACCCTCGTAATCGACCGGTTCCATATCGAGCATGCCGCACTCTTTGAGCGTGTGCACGCCCTGCCAGTGACCTGGCCAGCGAACGGTTTTTTCCGCGAATTCCTTGAGTTGACGGCGCGTGAATAGAAAACTGGGCATGCCCGGCGTCACCGCGCATTCAAGCATTTCATCCTTGCCGAATTCCTTGAACGGAAACGGCTCGAGATCGGTCGCGGCATTCACTTCGATGATCTTCCCGCTTTTAATGACGTTCAATTTTATCATATACTCGCGGAGCACATGCTCGAATGCCCACGTGATCATATACCGAAGGGGATGTCGTGCCGCCGCTTCCTTGGATGGAATGCCGCCAACACGGGCGATCGCTTTTTCCGCGACATCGAGCTTCCGGATGCCGTCGCCAAGGGTGATATTACTCAATCCCGGGGCGAATCCCATGCCATCAAGAAAAGTAACGCTGTTCGCTTTTGCCTGATCGTGCAGCCATTCACCGTAGTCGCGTATCACCATTCCCGGCGGTACTTCAAGACCCTCGGTTTCATATTCGTCCGGTGTCCGATGGAATTCTTCGATCGTATCGACGATGTTCAAACCCGCTTCGATCGCGCTTTGCACGACCTTGTAGCTGGTCTTGCGATCCGGCAGGGTGAGCGCGCCGACATCGTACTGTTTCATAAGCGCTTTGGTCGCTTCCCGGTCATTGATATCGAGTATGTGCGGTTTGATCTTCGAACTGCCGATCCAATCGATCACTTTTTTAAGAGATTTCTCATGCCTTCCGACGATTCCGATCTGGGTTATCGCATCATCTTTTACCAGATCCCAGGCAACTGCGGAACCGATCTTGCCGGAACCTCCAAATACAAGTATTTTCATCCTTTCCCCCTTTCATATCAACAGCAGCCATGCACGACATGCAATGAATAATCCTCCATGATTGTATTGACGTACACAGGAATGTCAACCTGATCAGCAATAGGGATGGATGTTCTTCAATCCCAGGGTCATGACAACATTCCGCAGGGGCGGGTAATACATGAATGGCGCCTTAAGGTTCTTGCCCAGAATATTCAAGCGCAGGGTAAGCGCGCTTCGGGAATAGCATCGAACCACGTTATCCGGGTCTGCATCGAACGCCCGCGCCAGTAGAAAAGCGCTCTTGAACGCGTAACTCAATCCCTCGGCCGAGCTTGGACTGATAAAACCGGCTGCTTCACCAACCAGGGCGACCCGCCCCCTGCCCGTGAAAAGCTGGGCGATATGGCGCGGTCGCAGGAGCGGAGCGCTGCGCACGCGCTCCGGCTTTTCAAAGGGCAACCCGTAGGAATAGAGCCGGGTGCGGAGCATGCGCATCCGGGCGTTCACGTCAACGCCGAATTGAAGCGCTGCGCCGAGCACGAGCTGGTCCTGTTTTGGTATTATCCATGAATAGAAATCAGTGATCGTGCGATCGAAGATTGCGGTGAAATACGGCAGTATGTGATGCGCGGTGTGCCATTCCTGGATCGCATAGTACACATCCGGTTTATGTATTGCTCCGGGACAGTACCGACGGACCACAGACCACGCACCGTCCGCTCCTACTACCAGTCGGGTGCGCACCTTCGCGGTCCTGCCCTGGTGCAGATAGGTTATGTCGATACCCTGCTCTAAGGGTGTGCAGGCTATGACCCGGCAGTCCAGGTGCACCTGGACCGTATCCGGGATCAGAGAAAGCAGCCACTGGTCGAATTTCCCCCGGTCCATGTTGATGTAGTGGCGCTGGTAGAAACGCTCCTGACGATGATCGACATCGATCGTGCGCACCACGAACAACTGCGGTCCAACGAGCAGTTCGTGCGGCATACCAAGCCCCAACCGGGCAAGCTGCACCTGGGCATCAGGCGCGAGCAAACCCCCGCAGCACTTTGCCCCGCTCGAATCCGTTGCCGGACGTATGCGCGCCCGCTTCTCAAAAACGATCACCCGGTGACCACGGCCGATGAGCCGCGCGAGCATTGCCCCGGCTGGGCCAGCACCAACGATCACCACGTCGTACATTGACATAACCACAGTATATCACAAAGAAAATGAAAATCAAGAAAAAGCATATGAAATGGCTTAAGAAAGCGTTTCTCCCGTGCTCCTTAGCACTACGGCTCCCCTGCTCTATAAGAGTAGCGCGTAGCGTGACCGCGTTTAGTGCTTACCGTATTACATTCTTGACATTCCCGTTTAATTGTGCATAATATCATTACATAAAGAAAGGAGAATAGGGCATGGCTCTTGAAAAAGATAAAAAAACGAACATCGTCCAGAGTTACCGCTTACACGGCAAGGACACTGGTTCGCCTGAAGTTCAGATCGCGATCCTCACCGAACGGATCAAGCTTCTCACTGAACATCTCAAGCAATTTCCCAAGGACAAACATTCAAGGCAGGGCTTGATAAAAATGGTGAATGACCGACG
>JAFGPO010000039.1 GCA_016936155.1 Caldifarciminota bacterium | reverse complement strand
GCGCGATGCCCAGACCGTCTGCGGCGGCGGTGGTTCTGCGGGTCAGCGGATCATTGTTGATTCATTAAAACAAGCACACATGGTCTGGGATTGGGTGGATTATCCGGGGCAAACCTATCGGTACACTTACTGGGATGCTCGATTCGCGAATGGGACGTATTATGGCAATTGTCAGGCGTCTCCATCAGGGAGCACGTATCCGTCTCTTGATGTCACCCGTGATGCGGATCCGGATGATCAACGGACAGTCATATCGTATAGTTATAACGATGGTTCAGGGTATTTTGCCTGGATAGATGTCGACGCGGGAAATGTCTATGGTGTATGGCCGAATGATCCCAGAACTCCAGCAGTACCAGACTATATGTGGAGCGTTATATCCGTTGCCAATAATAATAACATCCTGATGTGTACTGGTGACTATAATGCCAATTATCATCATCTTTTCTTGACGCCTGACCAGGGAACAACCTGGACGAATTTCGCGGATTTCGATTCGTGTGCGACCCTGTCTTATTTTTTGCATGCTTCAAAGAACCCAGGTTCAGAAAGAATCGTTTTTGTCCATACACAGTTCATTACTGACAGTTTAGCGTCAGGGCAGATTGATAATGATATATGGTACATGCTTTCCTCTGATAATGGGCTGACCTGGGGTCCGCACATCAATCTTACAAATTATCAACCGGATGACTCGGTGCGCGCGTACTGCGATCCGTATGCGATATTCGATAAAGATGACAATCTACATATTGTATGGAGCGGCAGACGGGTCGTTGACAATACCTATTATGAAGCATCCAAGATCTTCCACTGGGATGAGGTTCGCGATACGATCACGGTAGTAAGCAGCCCGAGCACATACTATAATGATCCTGGGGGCTGGTGGATCAATGGTGAAGATGGTGGTAATTATGGTGCCTGGCGATTGCCCGCGGATAAACCAGTGCTGATCAGCGACGAAAATCGTCTGTATTGCCTGTGGACGGGAAATGATGATTATGCGGATACATCTGCGGCAGGATATGTGAATGGTGAGCTTTTTCTTTCTTTATCCAGGGATAATGGTCTTACATGGTGGGGTTATTGGAATGTAACCAACACGCGGACTCCGGGGGCTCCTCCAGGATCATGTGATGACGAGGATTTCATGTGTGCACATCCTTTTGTAGTCAATGATAGTTTCTATATTTTGTATCTTGAAGACAAAGATGCGGGAGTATACGGTTTGGGTGAGGGCACATTGACTGAAAATCCAATAAGGTGCTTGGTGACACCAAAACCCCTGGAAGGGATAAAGGAACAACACACGCATGCTTCAGATTCGGAAGCACTGCTTCCATGGATGGTCAAAGGACCGTTCCATTTTCTCCGTGATCAAAAATACCATATCTTCGACATCACCGGGCGTCAGATCCACACCCTCGATCCTGCGCCGGGGATTTACTTCATTGAGGTGGACGGGGAGATACAGCAGAAGGTTATCAAGGTAAGATAATATCCCCATTCACATCACCCGGTTAAGGGGTATTTAATCAATATATGTTATAATTTGCTTTAATATACAGGATTCTTTCATGTAATTATGGTTATTTTAAGCAATTGTTTACAGTTTTTGTTGTATTGTAAGGTTGCTTATATGTGTCTGGATTGCCCGGTTAAACCAGGCAATGACAGGAAGTGTAGCAGCAAATAATAATAAAGGCGATCATTATTTGTCCGATAAGGGAATTTCTTAAGTTCGCCGTGACATCTAACCAGGACGCACTTTGTTAAGGGATAATCATCCTGGATTATCCGGTCAAGCCGGATAATGACACAATATTTCGCTGAATAATGGCATAATACTTCTGGGGTTACAATACGAACGTAAGCCCGGAATTGAGAGAGACCAAAATTAAGCTTAAATCAATGAAAATCCATTGATTATCGCATGTCTGCTAAAATACCTTCTGGTTCTGATAATATATATTTCGTAAACTAACAAATAGAACGGGATCTGAAAGTGCCACGGATCAAGATGTGCTCCCCTCTCTGCGTAAGGGTACATCTCTGTAGTATGCTATTCAACGGTAAAAGGACCTTTGAGCAGGCCCTTTTGTAATCTTTCAAAATACACGTCAAAATGTTCAATCCGGTTCCTGATGCTCTCACGCAGGAATTTTATCTCGTCATCAGGCGACAGTTGATCCTGTTCCATCACGCCGACAATGATATTAAGATACATATCTTCCAGTTCGACATATTCGATCCTTCCACTTTCCGATGTCGTCTGTAGCCCTTTCATGCGGTACTGGATCTCTTCGATCAGTTTGCTTATTAGATCCTCCCTCTGGAAGTTCATTTCTTCTATCACAATACCAAGTATCTCATCTGCGCGCGCGAGTTTGTCGGCTAAATCCCTTTTTGCTTTGTCACGCGTTGAAAGTAAGGGCTGGCGCTCAAGCGGTTGCATGCATTTCCACGGTTTCAGCATGACCTGGCCTTCATCATCCCTGACCAGGGAAAACTGCTCGTCAAGGACGATACTTCCCGAAATTTCATGGGATTCCGGCTTTTGTCCCTCTTCATGTTCGGATTCAAGGTATGCTTGTGCAGTAAAGTAGTATTCCTGGGCGTTTTTGCTCGAAGGCTCGACCTTGGTGATCTTGAACGTATCCGGGATCATTGAATAACACGCAAGGTGGCCGCTCCCTCCCACCACGTTCTCCAGACAGTTTTGTAGCTGCTGGAAGATCTTGCGCAGGTCATCGACATTCATGGAAAGTATAATACGCAATAAACACAACAAAGTCAATGAGGATTTCCAACCGGGCCTCACGCTTTTCCTTTTTTCTCGGCTTAGTGCTTACGGCCTACTGTTCGCGGTTTACTCTTGATTTGCCTCCGCTCATCACTATACTCTATAGATTATGGCGCGCAAAAAGCCGTCCCAGAACCTAGTTATCACCAAACAACAGGCGCGCGATATCGCATTGAAACACCAATTGCTCTGTGAACCTCCCGCGCTTAAGGGTAAGAGCGGAACATTGAAAACGATCGAACACCTGGGGTATGTTCAGATCGATACGATCAGCGTCATTGAGCGGTCGCACCACATCGTGCTGCATACCCGCGGTCCGGATTACACGCACGATCACCTCCACGCCCTGCAAGCGTGCGATAAAAAGATATTCGAGTACTGGGCGCATGCTGCTTCATACGTACCGATGTCAGACTACCGGTTCTATCTGAGGAAAATGAAGGACGAGCATATCTATGAGGGCTGGATGGAACGGTGGTCGAAAAAATACCCTCATATTCTCCGTCACGTACGACAGAGGATCAAAAAAGAAGGCGCACTTTCAGCAAATGATTTCGGGGATATCAAGAACCGGAAGCGCGGTCCCTGGTGGGACTGGAAACCGGCAAAAACCGCACTCGAAATGTTGTTCTGGAAAGGTAAACTCATGATACATGAACGCAGGAATTTCCAACGGGTATATGACCTTACGGAGCGGGTATTGCCGGAACATATCGACACGACCATGCCGAGTCATACCGAAGAAGAAGAGTTTCTCATAACCCGCGCGCTCAGCGCCATGGGCGTCGCGACGATCAAGGATATCAGCCGCTATATTCAAACCCGCAGGAAATTGCAGGACCGTTTGACGGCTATGTGCAAGGCCGGCACGGTAAAAACCGTGAAGATCGAGAATGTGGATAAACCATACTTTATGCTGTCCCGGAGTATTCGCACGATCGATTTGAAACCCCGCGTGCGCGACGACACGGTCCACTTTCTCTCCCCTTTTGACAACGCGATCATCCTGCGCGACCGGACCAGGGCGCTATTCGATTTTGATTATGCGCTTGAATGTTACACGCCCCCGAAGAAAAGAAAGTACGGATACTTTTGTTTGCCCGTACTGTGGAAGAACAATCTTATCGGCAGAATCGATCCGAAAGCCGATCGAGCGAACCGGGTCATGCACATCAGGAGCATTTACCTGGAAAAATCGGAATTGATAAACGATAAATTTTTCATATCATTTGCAGCATGTATTCGTTCCTTCGCGGATTTTCATAATTGTCCTGATGTCCGGATCGGCAAAGTGGTGCCGGGTGAATTCAAACGTGAAATCAAGAAACATGTTACGATATAACATTAGTTTAAGTTTTGATGTATGGCACTTATTGTCATTTCGAACCCCCTGATCAGGTCAGAGGGCATACTTGTTTCGGAATCTAATGACGAAAAATACGTTTAAGCTAAGGAGGAAGAATGGAACGCATCATTGCCTATTGCGGACTCTCCTGTTCCGAGTGTCCAGCATATATCGCGAAGAAAACGAATGATGACGAGCTGAGGAAAAAGACCGCGGTAGAATGGTCAAAGATGTTCAATTCGGACATCAAACCAGAGGATATCAATTGTGATTCCTGTCTGACCACCGACGGCGTCGTTATCCAGTACTGTAATGTCTGTGAGATCCGTAAATGCGCGCAGGCGAAAAATGTAGAGAATTGCGGTTTCTGCGACGAGTATACCTGTGAAAAACTTGAGAGGTGGTTCAAGAACGTTCCGAATGCAAAGGCGGTTCTGGACAGGATACATTCGACAAAATAGTATCCTCTTCCTTTGTATGTTCCAATACAAAAAAGGAATGACAGCTACCGGATAAGCACGAGCTCTTTGGTCAGTGAGATAGTTTCACTCTCCAGTCTGCAGAAATAAACACCGCTGGCAACTGACCGTCCCCTCTCGTCATTCCCGTCCCAGACGATCATATTGGGCATTGCCGTATTGCCGGGTATCGAATAAGTCCGCAGCCTGCGACCGGCGACATCAAAAACGTTGACTGAAATATCGCCGTGGCCGGCAGGCACAGCGAACCGGAATGTACAGTGGAAAGACGCAGGATTGGGATACACTGCGAGATACGGCGTGATGGTATGCCCGTGTTGTTCCTGAACATATCCCCCGCCCGTGTTATAGAGTACGGTCATGTTTCCGCTACTATAGTTGTTGCATGCGATATCAAGATCGCCGTCGCCATCGTAATCACCTGCCTGAATGCCCCACGGCGTGCTTCCAACCGTATAGATGTCCGCGCTCTGGTACGTTCCGTCGCCGTTATTGAGGAGGACCGCGACGCTCGATGCACCATTATTGCTCCCGCAGAGGTCGATATCACCATCCCCGTCAAAATCCCCGCCGTGGAGCGCGCGCGTGTTCGCCCCGGTAGCATACCCGGTTTGTGTCCCGAATGTTCCGTTGCCGTTGTTGAGGATGACCGTGATATTGTTCCCGCCGTAATTTGCCGCCGCGAGATCAACAAAGCCGTCCCCGTTCAAATCATTGCCATA
The DNA here is from genome assembly GCA_016936155.1 of Caldifarciminota bacterium. GTDB lineage: Bacteria > Hydrothermota > Tepidihabitantia > SM23-42 > SM23-42 > JAFGPO01. The sequence goes on along the minus strand of JAFGPO010000039.1, from coordinate 3,418 downwards.
TATGGCAGTGGGATTATCCCCGATGCTGAAATTCATGAGTTGGGGGAAATCTCCATCACCGTCATTATAGAGGATCGAGACATCATCGTTCCCGCTGTTGGTTATTGCACAATCAAGGTCACCGTCATTGTCCATGTCATTGATGGTCACGCCGCGCGCCCAGGTGCCGGCAGTATAAGTATACGGCCCGCTGAACGAACCGGTGCCGGTGTTTATCATGACACGCACATTGTCGCCTGCCCCCCAACCGTCGCTCATGATCACGTCGACATCGCCGTCCGCGTCGATATCACCGCCGAATACGCTCTGCCCGAGGATCGCCGGTGCGTAGGTCGCAGTTACGCTAAAAACGCCGCTCCCGTTATTTTTCAGAATAACCAGGTGTGACGAACCGGGTTCATTGTGAGCGGACACGAGGTCGATGTCATAATCATTATCCAGATCCGCGCCGAACAGGGCGATAGGATCGCCCTGGACCGTCGTGTACGCCGGGGTTCCGAATGTGCCGTCGCCGTTGTTCAGGAGCACTGCAATGCTGCCGGGATTCGAGGTAGAGGCAATGTCGATATCCCCATCCAAGTCGAAATCGCCCGCATACATGCCGCGCGGGTTGGATCCAACCGTGAAGTTCAGCGGATTTGCGAACGTGCCGTCCGATGTTGCCGTGACCTCTCCGGTGAACTGCCAGCAAAATCCATCGAGGAAGGGACCGAGTGTCGCCTGGAGTTCTTTGGTCAGAATACTTGTTACTAATTCTCCATCATAAAATGCCTGATCAGGATCAAAGATCGCAGTGTGCGTGCCGCTCTGGTAGGTTATATTCCCGGAGTGCATACCGGATTGTGATCCGGATACGAGAAATGTCGTATCGTTGACGGTCGAAGGGTCGAGATCCAGGCTGAATGTCGCTTCAACGTTCGCTGCCTGGGTTACATCAAGTTCGTACTGGACAGGATCCGTGGCAGCGACGTTGAGCGCGGCACCATTGAGCAAAACAGAGATGCTGTCAGCGCTATAATCACCGGTCACGATGTCCATATCACGATCATTGTCAAAATCAGCGGAAACCAGGCACGACGGACCGCTCCCGGTGTTGAAGTGGGTTGCAGTACTGAAACTTCCAGTGCCGGTTCCCAGTAATATGGATATGGTACCTGCATTCTGGTTGGTAACTGCCAGATCACAAATACCATCTGCGTCGTAGTCGGTCGTGTAGACGCCGCTCGGACCATCCCCCGCGTTGAAATTCCCAAGCGACCCGAACGTACCGTCGCCATTGCCGAGAAGACGTGATATATTATCGGAACTGAAGTTCGCGGTCACGATGTCGAGGTCACCGTCACCGTTGAAATCTGCACTGAATATATCCTGCGGAGCCGAAGCGACCGTAAAAGTATTTTCGGGACTAAAACCACCCAGGCCGTTTCCGAGAAGGACAGAAATATTGTTCGCCCCGCGGTTCGCAGTCGCTAGATCAAGATATCCGTCATTATTAAGATCACGGCAAATAATACTCACCGGGATATTGCCTACCGTATGGTGCACTGGGGCGGCGAACGAGCCGTCGCCATTGCCGATGTATACCGAGATGGTTCCGGAACTATCGTTGACCGCGGCAAGATCGTACAGCCCATCACAATCGAGATCACCGCAACAGATATCCCGTGGCCCGATATCAGCCGCATACGAATTTCCCACGGTAAAGGTGCCGTCTCCATTACCGAGCAGAATCGTCACGGTACTCGAACCTTCGTTCGAAACTGCTAGGTCGAGCCAGGGATCAGAATTGAGATTGAAATTGCCGGCGCATATACCCGATGGATTGGTTCCTACCGTGTAATTGACCGGCGCAGCAAAGGTCCCGTTTCCGTTGTTGATCATGACCGACACTTCGCCGGAGAGATAGTTGACGAATGCGATATCCAGGTTTTCGTCACGATAGAAATCCCCGGTCACGCCGTTGAGCGGACCGTCAGGCAGTGCATACTGGTCAGTGTGTGTGAATATCGCTGAACCGCTGTCTACCCGCGCAACAAACTGCCAGATGAAACCTTTCAATGAATCACCGGCAAGCGACTTGATGCCTCTGGAGAGGACTGCCGTCATGATCTCGCCGCAGTGGTACGTTGAGTCTGGATCCATGGTAACGAATCTCGTAGTTGTGTCATAGGCGGGTGTGAGTGATACGATGCCAATGAATGTCCCGTGGATCTGACTGGTCTGCCAGACAAAGGTTGTGGGATCCATATCCATGTTGAACATCGCGCAGACATTTGTTGAATCAAGCACGTTCTGTTCGTTTTGCCCCGGAATGGTCAACACGACCAGGGGGAAATTCGCCGGCGCGCCCGGACCGCCGTACGCGCCCATGTCATTGCGCGAGCCGTCCGGATCATTGTACTGGGAAGCCGGATTTCCCGCGTCAATACACGGAGAACCGCCCTGCAAATGGTAATCATTGGGTGGGTTCACATACAGGGGATTCTGTGAAATACTTCCGGTCCCGGGCGTACAGTTTTGATAGTTTGTCGTGTTATTCCACACGTCGTTGTATGTGAGCACGGGTTGTGTGCCCACCGCATAAACGCCGTAGAGACTGTTGTCCGTGATGATATTGTTCATGACCGTTGGACCGTATCCCCCGCCGTCATTGATCCCGATGCGGCAGTTCGATATCGTATTGTTGATTACCGTGGCTCCGGTACTAAGGGTAATACCCCCGAAGTTATTGTTTACCACTACATTATTATGAATGTACGCGGTCGATTGGTTCCAGGTGACGATACCGAAGTCATTGCCTTCACTGCGATTGTTGCTGATATCCGGTTTCGCGCCGCTGTTGCAGAAAATACCCGCACCGCCGGGCATGGATCCGCCGGATATCGCGCCGGTCACGTAGAACCCCGTAAATTTTGTGTCGTTCGTTATGTCATTGCCGGATGCGAACACGACATCCCCGGCATTCCCTCCCCCGTCGATCACGCACTGGTCTGCGCCCGCACCCATCACCGTGACATTTGCCTTAAGGTCGATCTCCTCGTCGTACGTTCCGGGAGCAACAAGCACGATATCCCCGGAGCCGGCCGCATCGATACCCTGCTGGATGGTTGGATAATCCTGGGGAACGCGTATTACAATCGCATGGGATAGACTTGCGATAAAAATCAAAATTAAAAAACATCGTACGATCATACGCATACTTACCTCCTCTTAATAAATATAGCGCTTAAAAAGGAAGTGTCAATATAGACTAAAAGGGCAACGGGAGGGCGTTGATCCTGAGCAGGGGTATTCCCAGGAAATAGATGAGGAGGGTGATGACGACCGCACCGATCAGGTTCAGGAATAAACCGGTGCGTGCCATGGTCGGGATCCGGACGTATTCGCTGCCGAAGATGATCGCGTTCGGCGGCGTGGC
>JAFGPO010000038.1 GCA_016936155.1 Caldifarciminota bacterium | reverse complement strand
GCGGAACTGTTGAATCTGCGATTCATCGATTACAGTGATTACAAAAAGATTACACAGATATAATTACATCGGCGGACTCAAAATCCGCAGTGTTTTACAGATATGAAGCAGTGGACTCTTCATTAATTGTTTTTGCTTTCTGTTTGACAATCCAGCAAATGTAGATAGAATTGTCTATGAAAAATTGTAATGCGTTCGTTGCGGTACTTGTGTTTTTCCTCACATCCTGTACACCTATTGATCGAGTAACCGAAGTAATAGACGGGGATACGTTCAAGACCGCAGGCGGCGCCACGGTCCGCCTGCTCGGTATCAATGCGCCGGAAATGACCGAGCCAGGCGGGGATATTGCCAAGGATATGCTCAGGGGACTTATCCAGGGCAAACAGGTGCGCCTGGAATCTGATGTCACGGATCAGGATGATTACGAGCGGATACTACGATACGTATATATCGATGGCATGTTTGTTAACGCGGAAATGGCGCGCCTGGGGTATGCGGAAGCCCGTTTCTATCCACCCGACACCGCGCAACGGGCGGAGATCGAGGGTTTGGAAAAGATCGCGGTACGCAACAAGCGGGGCCTTTGGGCATTCAGCGTGTTCCAGGCGCCGGATACGCTTGGTATCGTCATTCCTGAAAAGACCGAGGAAAGCGTTTCGTCAGATGTTATCTCCTGGCGCGATGCTGCGCAGTACTATGGTCAGAACAGGACCGTCGAAGGTAAGGTCGTCGCGTCGAACAACACCGGTAAGGTGTGTTTCTTGAATTTCCATACCGACTGGAAAACGTATTTCACCGCGGTTATTTTCTCGAGTGATTTTGACAAATTCCCTGATCATCCAGAGCAATACTATTTGAACCGGACAATCCAGGTGAGCGGCTTGATCAAGGAATACAAGGGGAAACCCGAGATCATCGTGAAAAGCCCGGGACAGATTACCGTCATTGAGTAATTGGTAATTACGTAATTTACAGAATAACTGAAACAAAGCAGCACACCAGCGGATCAGAAACAAACCTGATATTCTGGCATCCTGATGCGCCGCTCAAATTCCCGCATCCATACGCTAACTAATCTTCATTCTCTGGCAAATATCCATGCCGTCTTTAGCCTTCTCCCGCCTTATTCCAGCGACTGCGGATTTCTCAGTGTTCCTGGATCCCCCGGTCAAGCCGGGGGACGACATGGGAGTGCTCGCCCTCTTACGCCTTATCATTCAAATAATTAATAAACAATTACGGTTTGTTAATTACCTGATTACTCAGGCACTGGATTACATTGATTTTGTTTAGAATTTTGATATTCGGATTTATTTAGAATTTCGTGCTTAGTGTTTAGAATTTGTGATTTTTCTGTATCATGGTGTCAGTATGTAGCCGGTGAAGGTTAAAACTGCATTGCCGCCAACTTTGACGCGCAGGATCTGGTCCCGTGTGCACTCCACATGTACGTATACCCTTCCCTGGCGGTTGAGCATATATCCCTGCTCGATCATGATGCGTGAAAACACGTTCGGCGAGATGAGTTTCTGCCGTATCAGGTAACAGCCGAGACTGCCGGCTGATGCACCGGAGATCGGATCTTCATTCACCCCCAGTGACGGCGCAAAGTGTCGCATGAATGCAGTATCTCCTTTTTCAAATGTTTCCATACAGAAGACAATGACGCCCTGGATACCGTGCCGGGTGCAACAGCTATCCATGAGTGCATAGTTCGGGGAGATCCGGCGCATTACATCGAGCGATTTCAGCGGGACGATGAGGTCGAAGAAGCCGACGGAGATGATATCAAGGGGCAATCCGGTTGCCATGATGTCCTCGCCGGTAAGGCCAAGGAACTTCGCAACTGTCAGATGACTCACTTCAGAGTCAAGGTAGTTGGGTTTGGAAAGAAGAACGGTCGTACGCGTGATCTTATCCCCCTTGATCCGTAGCTCGACCTGTTGTACACCGGCTTTGGTCCTCTGGCGCACTATCATTGTCGGTTCTTTCAATTTCAGGATTTTTTCACCGCTGAGCGCGAAGTACGTAGCAACCGCAGCGTGGCCGGAGAAATTTACCTCTCCCGAGCCGGTGAAAAACCGCAAATTGATGTCCGCTTCACTGGTCGATTCCGGGAGTACGAACGCCGTATCAGAGAGCGGATTGAGATCAAGGGCGAGCTGTCGCATCTGTTCATCAGTCAAAGTCAGGTCGCCAGCGCCCATCACTACCCACGCTTGGTTACCCTGGTAGGGCGATGATGTGAATACACTGAGCTTTTTAGCTTTTATCCATTGCGCCATATGAAGATTTTATATATATTTACAATATTGTCAAGTTAACGTTATTTATCTAATATTTTCTCTACTTCAATGATTTTCCGTCGAATACAATTCTGGAGGATTGTTTCTTCCTCCTGTTCTAACCAGGATCTCAAGGACGCAGTATCCTCACACACGTTATACACGAGAAACCGTACATAAACCGGAGCCGATGGATCGAATATCTGTAATGCCTCTTTGATCTTCCCAGCGTCTATTAATCCGTATACGGCGTAGAATGTCCCTTGATCCGATGAGCCGGCAAGGTCAACGAGTGCTGCATGGGCGCTGGAATCCAATGCGATCAATCCTTTTACCGCCGCATAGCGCACGCCGTAGTACGGGTCAATGATGCCGCGTGCAAAATACGGGATATCAGGCGGCGAAGCGATCTCGCTCAATGCATAAAACGCGGATTTTCTCACCGGCGTGATCGTGTCATTCAATCCCAGGAGGATGAAATCATGTGCCTGTGAAGATCTTGATTTGCCCAGGGCAGTGAAGGCGTTCGACCGGATGTGCCAGCTGCTATCCTGAACAAAACGGCTGACAGGGTCGACAATGCTGTCGCCCCCGATCTCCCCGAGTACCCAGAGCGCCTGGGATAGATGCCGGTCTTCATCATCGCTTCCCCGGTAGTCAAGACGGCTCATGATCGCTGGTAGTGCGGACGGCCCGATCGCCTTGAAGATATCCTTGAGCCGGTGACGCTCGCTCGCGGATTTTGTGTCGAACTGGTCCACAAGAAAAGCAAGAGTCGTATCTTTATACAAAGAATCCTGCCCAAGCATGACGAGCGTAGCAAACGCCGCTTTCTGTTCTTTCTGGAACTGGACAAGCAACGTCGTGGCAGTATTATACAATTTTTCAAAATCGTACATTTGACCCATGAGGAAAAGTGCTATGATCACCTCATCGCCTCAGTGTTCTTCTCTTTCCGCGCCACTGCGCTATTTCCTTTCCGCGCTTCCGCGTTACTCAAAGTCCACTCCCGCGCCGTAGCGACCGTTTGTCCAGACACATCGATCCTCACCATCCCGGTAATCATCGTCACCCTTTATATCAAGGAGCACGCCGACACTGCCGTACTCCCGCCTGAAATCTCCGTACCCTTGCGTGTTGTGCGGACGTTTTGCCGAATATGAATCATCGCCTGTTTCGTCGACAAGCATGCCGATTCCATTGGCATTTCCTGCTCCCTGGCTGAGATCGAACGCGACATACGAATCATCGCCTGCGAGATCATGAAGCAGACCGAGTGACAGATCATGCCCGCATCCCTGCGAAACGCCTTTGGACAGGTAGTTATCATTACCCTCCTTGTCAATGAGCGCGCCGATCGTGATATGAGTTCCAGCTCCCTGCGCATACTGGTATGCTACGTATACATCATTACCACTGCTCTCTACGATCCCGCCGATCCCGTACCAGTAACTTGATGCCTGGGCGAAAATGTCTCCTACATAATAATCATTTCCTTCTTTTTCCAGGATCACACCGATACCCGCGGACAGGTCAGGACGGAATCCCATGGCAAAACCCTGGGACAATGACAAGTAGTGGTCAAGGTACCGGATCTCATCAATGTACTTCGCGCGAATGGTATAAACATCATTGCCGATTTGATCACCGAGGATACTGATGCCATAGGTCGAGGCGAATCCCTGGGCGTATAGTGCGCCGTTGTAGAGATCGTTTCCGGCACAGTCTTTGAGTATGCCGATGCCGAACCCCCCGGCACCCTGCGTGAACGTGTCCCCGTAGTACCGGTCATTTCCCGCTTCGTCGATGAGAATACCGACCCCGAACACGCCGCAGCCCAGTGAATAGTTACCCGCAGTATAGGTATCATTTCCCAGTTTGTCGAGCACTATCGCCGTCCCCCAAGCACCGCACCCTACGGTATAGTCCCCACCGTTATACACATCATTGCCTGCCATATCGATGATGATGCTGATCATGTCAGGATCGGAGCACTGGTACATATCATCTCCTCCCAGGTCAATGATCACGGCAAAGTCGCCGGTGTATACATTTGTGTTTGAGTCACCGACCACGACCTCGCCCCACGCGTGACTCGCATAGTAGAGTACGGTGCCTGTGACACCTGGAATAGCATTGAGTGGTTCCAATGGAATGTGCTCGAGCCAGGATTGACTGTGCGTCGTTGCAGAGAGCAGGTCAGCGCTCGCTTGAAAGAGCGACGCGTAGTCGATCAATGCCGCGTGTTCTTCAAGATACTGGACCAGTGAATCCTGGTGCTTTTCCAGCGCTTTCTCCTCTTCGATCGAAGAAGTGAGATCAGGCGAGAACGTCGTCAGTTCTTCGAAAACACCGTGCAATTCAGCCGGGATGGCGGAGAAAACACTAACAACGCGCTGCGCAGCACTGCTACATGCATCCATGAACTTCATATTGTTGGAACGTATTTTGAGTGGATAAAGGGCGCAGCCAAGTTTCACCAGTTCATGATCCGGGCATGACCAGAACATGCTGTCCAGAGCAATCAAAAAATCACTGGTTCGGAGAGGATCGTTGAGCAGTACATCGACCGCTGGAAAACGGTAGGAGTCGCGTATCGAGTAGTCGTATCGGAACGTGAGATCAGCCCGGGTCATCCCGATATACAGGAGAGCAGAATCCAGATACGTGGTCCATGTCTGAGCGACCAGGAATACAAGTAGCATGAACTGATTATACGCAGGACAGGTTAGGAATCAATGGTTCCATTTCACTGAAGGTCAACGAGCAGACGCCGGGCAGCATAATCCAACGCATCCTCGGGTGTTCTCTCAAGACGCACCGCTTCTTCCATTGATTCATTGAGGTAGATACGTCCGGTGAACCATGCTTTGCTTTTTGGTTCGGTTTTTGCAACCGCGAGCTGTTCAACGATCGCTTCGTATCCGGGATTCTCCCGGATGAATTTCTGGAACGAGGGTACCTGGAGGGTACTGCGGCGCGTCGGTAAATAGTAACTTGCTTCGGTCCAGCGCATCTGGTTTTCCGGTTCAAGGAACCACTTAATGAATTTCCATGCGAGCCGTTTTTGCTCGGGAGATGCGTTCAGGAACATGCCGATGTTCGTGCCTGCGATCACGGTTGCTGGTTCGCGTCCCTGGGGGAAGGGTGCGACTTTCATCACAAAACGCGGCCGGTCCTTTATGAATGCCCATGAAGCAACACTCGCCGGGATCATCGCCACGCGCTCCGAAAGAAATTCCACCTGTCGTTGAAAGCCCGGGTTAAGGTACAGGAGGCTGTCCTTGACCAGGTCCACGATGTAGGTGAGAACCTCAACACCACATTCATCATTGAACCGGGGCTGGTGATCCGTTCCATCGTATAGTGTACCCCCAGCCTGGTAGAGCATGGTCGAGAAATACCAGACATCGATCGGCCAGGATGTTGCCCATATTCCTGTACTGTGGATCCGTTCGCATAGTGATCTGAATCCATCCCAGTTTTTCGGAAATGTATCCACACCGATCGATCGCAGAATATCGTCGTTATAATAGAACACCGGTACGCTTTTGTTGAAGGGCAGGGTGACGAGTACGGATCCATAGGTGTTGTCTTCGATAAATACCGGCCAGAAATCATTAAGGTGGAAACCCGAATCCTGCTCGACGAAATTACCGAGCGGTTCAAGGAATCCAGCTTCATAGAGCTGATCGGTCCAGGATTCGTACATTTGAGAGATCACGGGCGGTGTCTTGGACGCGACTGCGCCCATGAGTTTTTGCACGAGCGCATCGTACGATCCCATATTTACGGATTCCACCTTTCCTTCCGGGTGAATAGAATTGAATTCCGCGATCATTTCATCGAGTTGCGAACCAAGCGGTCCGCTCATGACATGCCAGAACGTTACGACATTTTTATCATTCTTATGACAGGAGAGAAACATGATGATTAAGAGTATCCAAATGCGTTTCATGGAGATGTCTATATTTTCGCCTCACGGCCTTCGCACTACGCTCTACGCAGGATCACCACTCCGGTCCCAAAGTCAAATGCCATATCCATTCTGAACGATCGCCGTCCTCATTGATCCATTCCTGCAGGTTCGTTGCACGGGATACATCGATCTTGAATATCATATAGAGGAACGTGAAGCGGATCCCTCCACCCACGCCCATTTTCAGATCGTCAAGATGGAACCCACCATTGGTGCTGTATACATCAAAAGAGTCCGTGTACACGCCGCCAAAGTCAGCGAACAGCGCGCCCCGTATATTCGAGAATTCAATAGGGATGGGAAAGGCGATGCTCAACCGGTCAATGAATGGGAACCGCAGTTCGCAATTAAGGAATCCTAACTGTGAACCGCTGAAAGTGTAGTAATCAAAGCCATGGATGGTATACGGTCCACCGATCGTCCACCGGTTGGCATCTTCACCCCAGCTGCTTGCAAGAACAAGGCGCGTTGCAAACTCTGCGCGTGATGACAGCCCAAAATACCGGCGGTGATCGAACACCACGCTCTGCCATGTCAGATCGCTCAGTACGGTTGCTGAACCTTCGATACGGAACCTGCGTCCGCTGTGGGGCGCGATGTTCCCCCATCGCACATTGTCGTACACGAGCGCAAGGCTCGGGTAAAAAACGTTATAATTTTGTTCCGAGTAGTAGTCGTAAAAATAATAAGGGAAATAGTCAATATACCGCGTTTCATAGATCTTGTATGCATAGGCACCGAGTTCCACCCGGAAGAAACGGTGGAACGGATACTGGGTCAGGAGCACGCCGCCATCGTGCCGCCATTCGAGCAGGTCATTGTACTCGCGGTAGTACTCCAGGTACTGGAATAGGGCAAGACCGAAATCCGTTCTCCTTGTCAGGTTCCAGTAGACGAGGAACAGATCAGAGTCAAAGAACGACCCATAAAAGTTCGCGGCGATCGAGATATGGTGATTGCCGAGGATGTCACTGATCCCGATCTGTGCCAGACCGGACAAGCCCAATGCGCTCATATATCCGGCGCTCGCCGTGAAATAGTCTACTGTGAAATGCGGTTTGTACTTCCGAATGCGCTGCGGGTCAAGATCAGTCTCTTCGTAGGTGATTGAACTCACATAATCTTCATTGGTCGTGCCTTCTTCCATCTTTTCAAGGGGATTTTTCACGACACACACATCGTACCCATAATTGCGCAGCGTTGAGAAAGCGATTTTGTCACCCTTTTGCGAAATTGAAGGGTAATAGATGCCGGTCAGGATATCGGTCTTTTTTATGACCGCATTGCTGTCGCGTGAGAACCAGTAGAGGTTATGGGCGGAATCATAGCTGGCAACAAAGAACAAACCTCCGTTTGTGTCGAACACGGGTGAGGCCAGGTACGAAGCCCGGGGTGTTATCCGGCCGAAAAAGCCGTTTTCGGAAAGAAAGATACCGTAAGTCCCATAGGAGTATTCTTCCGTGCTGTCCGGACGGTCCGAAACGAATGCGATCGCGCCTTGAGGGGACATGACCGGGTACCGGTCGCTGTAGATGTCATCCGTGATTTTTTCCAGATACCCGCTGCTCAGGGTAAAAAGATAGAGGTCAGAATAACCGTTCTGGACTCCGGAGAAGATGATCTGTTCGTCGTCGGGCGAGAAGCGAGGAGAGAAAATCCCGTCAAGCTCCAGATCGAATTTCTTGTGGAGCTTTTCTTTTTCAACATCCATGATGAACAGCACGTCAGAGCCAGCCGCGCGCGCGGCAAACGCGATATAACGGTCATCCGATGACCATGAGAGTCCGCCCTGATACAGATGGAGATTTTCGTAACCAGCTGAATACTGCGCCTTGACCAGTTTTTTGAGCACGCGTCCGTCGATACTTGAGATGATAAAGAGCTCGGCCGCGCCGGATTGATCGCTGATAAACGCGATCTTGTCGCCGCGCGAGGAGATCGCGGTGCTCGTATTATAGATCGATTTTGTTTTTTTATGATCAAAGATAATACGGGCAAAATCATCGAAGTTCTCCTGGAGTTCGATCTTAGGGTAATACATGATTTGGTAGTACCGCAGCCATTCATTATGGAAATCCTCGACCGTAACGCCAAATACCGCGATGAATGTATTTTCCACGTTCTTTTTGTTCTTGATCTGATGGAGGAATTCGCCCACCTTTTCACGCCCGTACTTCTCCGCCACGTAGTGGTAGAACGCCTGACCTTGTTTGTATATCAGATAACCGCCGTAGCGTTCGAGCACGGGCAAGGGAACGACGTTGTTGTTGATCACCAGGTCGCGCATGAACACGTCGGCGCCAAGGTCCCATCCAAGGGATGAATACTCGGCGTGGCCTTCCATGACCCAGAGCGGTATCGAATAGAAGATGTCCCCGGCAAAGAGCGCTTCCATGCGTGAAGGGAAGAAAAGCACGAACTGGAAAACATGGGTCAACTCATGCACGAGTACGTGCCGGAAACTCTCATAATCACCATCAAAGGGGATGACCATACGGTTCTTAAGCAATTCAGTGAAACCACCGACCGCTTCTTCGATCAGATCAAGCGTTATATTGGTCTGCGCAAAGTCATTGGGGGAATTGTATAGCACGACCGGGATCTGGAATTCTACCTCGATGCCCAGATCCTCGCTCAGCTGGAGGTATCCATCCTCAAGCACTTCCTCGGCGAACGCTGCGATGTCTTCCCCGCCTTCATGGAAGTATATCCGGAAGTGTTCCGTGTCTATGACATGGAAATCGTATCTTTCGTACTGTATTTTGTTCTGACCGAAATATTGCGAACACAGTAAAATACTGATCAAGCTTATTGTTGTCATAATTAAGTATAATTACGACATAGTGCGGTGTCAATCAGTTTATCCCGCACCTTGTTTAATTAACCGTCATCGCAATGCGTATGCTGTCTGTGTAGAACCCCACAAAAGCAAACGGAACAATCGCTAGCATGCTAAGAACAAGGTGCGGGATTTATCCATTCAGTCCTTCGTAAACAAGGTGCGGGCCATTTGGCGTTATTGACTGCCCCATCCATATCACTATAATACCTTCATGCATGTTTTTGTGAGCGATGCCCACATCCGAAAGGATGATTCCTATCGGGCACGGGTATTCCGGAAATTTCTCCACGATATCGGGCCAGAAATGAATACGCTTTATATCCTGGGTGATCTATTTGAATTCTGGTTTGAATACCGGATCGTTTTTCCAAAAGAATACTTCAAAACCCTCGCCTTACTCTATGGTTTGACGCAACGTGGAGTCGCTGTGCACTATGTTCTCGGTAACCATGAGGTCATGACCGGCTCGTTACTGACTAATTTTGGATTTCGCGTGCACCGTGATTTTACAGAACAGAAGATCGACGGCAAGCGCGTTTTTGTCGCGCACGGGCACAAGGTCGATCGGCGGTTATGGACCACGGCATGGGAATTGCTCCTTACATCAAGGTTGAACCATCGTTTATACGAACTGATCCATCCGGATATCGGCGTATTCCTTGCCCAGGGTATCGCCTACCTGTCGCGAAAACAGCGGCGTAATCCGCACCACGCGAGCATGCTGCTTGAGCGTTTTGCGGAGCACAAACTAAAGGAAGTCGATCTCGTTGTACTGGCGCATTCGCACGTCCCTGTGTTCCGGGCATACGATGACCATAAATGCTACGTAAATACCGGCAATTGGGTTACGGATTTTACATACGGTGTGATCGATAACGGACGTGTGGCGCTGGAATACTACAAGCCGTGACGGGAAACACCACCCGTACAAATCCTAAATTCTAAGCACGAAATCCTAAACAAATACAAATATTTAGATTCCAAATCACAATCTTCCCCCCATTCAACAATCCGCAATGCTGGGTTTCTTCCAGATATTCTGGTTCTTGGATATGCTCTCTGCTGGTTTTTCTGGTATCCTGAGGTGCTTATGCCGGGGATTTAGAAGCCGTTTATTCGGTGACCGTCTTCGCGAGTTCGACTCGGTTACGACCATTGTCTTTCGCGCGATACAGGGCTTTGTCCGCATTCTCGATAAGATCTTCACGCGTTGCCGCGTTACTGGGGTAATGTGCGATACCGATGCTCACCGTGATTTTGATCGGTACCTGATCGTGCTTTATCTCGGATTTCATCACGTGATCCTTTAATGACAGGGCGATGCGCACGGCTTGTTTTAAATTGTGTTTGGGCAAAATGATCGCAAATTCCTCACCGCCGTAACGTGCTGCGATGCCGCTTGGGGCAATGAGCTTGCTTAAAAATTGAAGTACTTTGTCGCCGGCCTGATGTCCGTATGTATCATTCACCTTCTTGAAATGATCGATATCAAAGAGCAGGAGGGTCACTTCGTGCTTGCTTTTCAACTCCTGTTCGAGTTTCTCCTGGAATACACGGTGATTATAGAGCCCGGTGAGACCATCCCGTTCACTCAGTTCTTTCACCTGGTTATGCAGGTTTGCGCGTTGCCAGGCGAATGAAAGTTGTGATGCGAGAATGTTGAGGGCGCTGACATCATCCGCATTGAACTTATTGTGGCGATGATCCTCCAGCCATACGACGCCGAGCAAAGAATCGTCCTGCATGACCGGTACTCCGATGAAAGAATAATTCCTGGTTGGGGTTCCCTTTTTAAAGACCACAACATTGCCGTCGTGAAGGTCTTCTTTGATAATGTAGTTCCGGTGGCGTGCGATAAAACCAACAAGACCGTCATCGAGTGAAAAGGTGGTTTTTTCCTTGACGCAGGTTGAATACAGCACCTGACCTGTTTCGTTCAGCTCGTCGATTGATGCGATACTGACATCGTTGCACTCCATCACTTTTAAAAACGACTGTGCCGCGTCCTGGAGGATCTTTGAAAGGTCAAGTTCCTTATGGAATACTTTCGCGTGATCGGAAATAAAATTCAGCTGTTTTGCCTCCTGGCTTTTACTTTCATACAACCTGATCATTGCCAGTAAAAGACCGGCCGTGGTGACCGATGATTCAAAGAGCGTTCGGTCATCTTCGGTAAACACGCCCTCGCGCTTGTCCGTGATAAGGATCCCTTCGACATTACTGCCCAGCACGATCGGTGCGATCATGACCGATGATAACTTGATTTCACCCTTATAGTATCCAAGTTCCTCCGGGTTCTGCACGAATTCTTTGATAAGGATCGTTTTACCTGAATGGATCACCTGGCGGTAGATACCAGAGCGGATGTCCAGGACCGCATTATGCATGAAAAGTTCGGAGTGCGAAAAACCTTTGATCATTGTCAAGCATTCATTGTAATATGAGAATACCGCGGTCGAATATGAACCGAACATCGTGTGGACGAGTTTAATAAAATATAAAAGAGGCCTTTCAATACCGATATGTTTATCTATCTCTTGATCCGATGTCACGATGCTCTTATGGTCGATATCAAGAGGACTAAAGAACACTTCCTGTGATTCGTATTTGGTGAGAATCTTTTTAAAGTACGCTTCATTATCATGGTACCACTTCGCAATACCCCCGATGACAAGTGCGGCCACCGTGATCAAAACAAGAGGAAAGATCTGTTGATCATGATGAAAAACAGCGGAAAGGATCTCAATGCCGCATAAGCATAAAGTGAGAATGGCATACTGCGATAAATGTTCCCGGTAGGCGATGATCGCAAAGGCGATGGGATACGCAGTCAGGAGCAAAGAGGCGCCGCCGCCGGTCAGCTGGACCGCGGCGTTCAATATCATACCGCCGATGATCGCTTTGACAAAAACAATCTTTTTGCTTGCCGCATAGAAGATATAGTACACCGTGAGCAGACCAGCGAATATATATACGTAATACTGGGGCATATCGTGCCGGATCAAGCCCAGCGCGCTTGCCACGCCATAGATCGCGCCTGCTATGTAGAGGATCCTTATTCCCATTCTATGGTTGACGGTGGTTTCGATGTTATATCGAACACGACACGATTGATACCCTTGATCTCGTTCGTGATCCGGCTTGAAACCCGGGCGAGGAAGGCGTGGGGCAGACGAACCCAGTCCGCGGTCATTCCATCATCGCTGCGTACCGCGCGGATCGCGCATACTGCATCATATGTTCGCTGGTCACCCATGACCCCGACGCTCCCTAAAGGAAGGAGGATCGCAAAGATCTGCCAGATGGCGTGGATATTCTTCAGCGCGGATGCTTCGACATCAAGGAGGTGGTCGGCTGCGCGCAGCATCCGAAGGCGGTCTTCGGTCACAGCTCCCACGATACGCACGGCTAATCCAGGACCCGGAAACGGTTTGCGATTGATGAATGCGGATGGCAACCCGATAACCTTTGCGATCTTCCGAACTTCATCTTTGAATAACATCCGGAGCGGTTCGATGACTCTCAACCTCATGCGTTTGGGTAGACCTCCGACATTGTGATGGCTTTTAATGACCGCTGAAGGCCCGATCCCCTGACCGGACTCGATGACGTCCGGATACAGCGTGCCCTGAACCAGGTAATGTATGCCTTTTACGCTTTTTGCCTCTGTCTCGAAAACTCTTATGAATTCACGACCGATGATTTTACGCTTGTGCTCAGGATCTTTGACATTTTTTAATTTCGACAAGAACCTGTGCTGTGCATGCACGACCTTTAGATTCACGTACTTACCGATGGTCTGCTCGACCTCCTGCGGTTCGTTATGGCGCAGTAAGCCATTGTCCACAAAGATGCTCTTCAGTCGTTTGCCGACTGCCTTCGTTGCGAGAGCAGCAGCAACGGTCGAATCTATCCCTCCGCTGACTGCACAGATCACCCGTTCTTTACCCACGGTTTCCCGGATGCGGGCGACCTCCTGATCGACAAAACGTGTCATTGACCAGAGCCGCGGAGCATGACATATGGAGGTCAGGAAGTTTCTGATGATCTTCATGCCGTGCTGTGTATGGCGCACTTCCGGGTGGAATTGCAGGGCATAAACATTGCCGTGGACGAATCCTGCGATCGGTGTGGTCGCGGTGCGTGCGATCACCCGTGCATTACGCGGCAGGCGTACCACCGAGTCTCCATGACTCATCCAAACGCGAAAGGTGCGTGGCACAGTTGTGAATAGTGGTGCTGACATAACCCGGATAGATGCATGACCATACTCACGTTTTGCTGAATGGATAACCTTCCCGCCGAGGACAGACGCGGCGAGTTGCATGCCATAGCAGATCCCAAGTATCGGGATATCGGTTTTGAAAAATTTCTCGAACACCTGTGGCCGGATCTTATAAACACTGCCAGGACCGCCTGACAGAATCAATCCCTTGATATCTTTTTTCAGGATCTCCTTGATCGGCATACGACAACTGAATATCTCCGAGTACACCTTACATTCGCGTATCCGTCGGGCAATGAGCTGGGTATACTGTGAGCCGAAGTCGATGACCGCTATCACTGCATTCTATCTAATGCATGCCGGGTGAGTTTTGCAAGGATCTTATCCTCGACCTTGCTGAGATCCTCAAGTATCGAACGTAGATTCTGCGGTTTTAGCTTTATTAAGGTGGCTAAACCTAATTCCTTGATATCACGGGCAATTGAGTCATTTCTTTCTTGCAGCGAGATAAGAAGTTCCCGGATCCAACCAGCTGCTTCAAAGAGGGTTTTATCTTCGATGATACCGAGCACTTCAATATAAACCGCATCGCCGGTATCCTTGAAGCGCGGCAAAAGTTCAACGAACCGCTCCGCACTTAATTTTTTCTTCAACCCCTTGAGCGCCTCGGCCGTGACTTCGGTGGATGAATCATGGAGTGCCTTCAGGAGACCCTCGGTGTGTTCCAGTTTTGTGAATGTCTTGACGAGTTCCAGGCGGACACGGTGGTCCTCGTCATTCAGCATCGGTTCCAGCTGGATCACGATTTCTGGTGTCCCCACGTCCTGAAGTATCGTGAGAATGTTACGCCGGAGGAACCATTCCGGGGCAGCGAGATTTTTGAGCAGGATCGCGATGCTTTTTTCCCCGACGTTCTTCATTATGTCAACAAGACGCATGCGGATATTGTAGTCCTCGACATCGCGCAAGGTTATGATCGCCTGGTTGACCGCAGCGGCACCGAATTTTACAATCGAAGTCCGTACTTCCGGGAAGATTCCGCTTTCCCAAACCATGGAAAAGAGCATTGAGAGTCCGAGCGGATGTCCGGTTTCGCCGAGGAATCCGATAATCCTCTTTTTGAATGCAATGGACATGCGTTCTTTTGACAGGATCGCATTGAAGGGCTCAAGCAATTTAGCGCAAAAATCTTTTTGATGGTGTTTGCGGCAGACCTGATAGACTAATACGATCTCGTCAAATATTCTTTCGATCAGTTCCACAATGGGTTCTTGATCAAGGGCAATGGAAAGCCGCCCGATGATGTTCTTCGCGATATCGTAGCTTCCCTGGTCAATAAAACGGTTACCAAGGATCATGAGGGATCGAAGGGCATTCTCGCGTGTCGTGACATTGTTTGATTCAAGCATTGCAAAGTACGGTTCGATAGACATGCGAAGGTCGTCCTCAGTGACCACGGCGGCGAGTTTATCGCTGAGCAGCAAACGTACCCCGGTATGAGCGAGGTGTTCGTAGATGTTCGGCATCTGTTGTTTCAGGGCGGGGATCATGCGCGCGAGTTTATCTTCGTCCACCGTACCGAGGAGATGATGGATATTACTTTCTTTATTATTCTCCGCCCACTGCAATACGAGTTGGGTGAGAAAATCACTGTTGGCGCCACTCATAAGCTGCAGCAGGAATGGCTGCATATCCATATTCTGGAACAAATTCATGCGTTGGTCAGGCGGTATCATCTGCAGTATTTCGGCGACCGATTGGCTGTAGGTCGTCTTTACATCATCAGGAGCCTGTTCGATATCCTCGGCAACCTCAGAGAGCTGTTCCTGCATCTGTTGAACGGATAGTCCTTTATCAACGAATGTCTTTAGATTCTTCAAGGCGCCCAGGATCTCCTCTTTTGCGCGCGCGGTTTTTTGGTCCACACCGGCTATGGTTACGGTACCACTCGTTTGAACGCCGAATTGGACCGCATTGATCTTGATGTTTGATGTTCCTTTGGTCTCGAGCATGACCTGCGTGCTGCCGTATTGTTTGATCTTCATCTTAGGCGTGGAAAGAACTTCGAGCAGATTCTTCATATCCTGCGTGTTGACCTTCCCTCCGAACGTAAGGCTATCCACCTCAATCTTACGTAAGGCTTCAAGCAGTGCAACCAGTGCCGGGCTCTTTCGCACATCGATCTTCATCTCCTGAAAGATGATCGTTTGCTCGAGAAAGAACATAGAAAATTCACTTAATTCGCTACTCAGGATCGATAATTGCTCCATGATCGCATCGACAGTTTTGTCCATGACTGGATGCCCTGGCGGATATGATTTAGCGGTCCGGAAACCAACCGCGATTTCTTTCAAAAAATCGTTAATGCGTGTTTGTTCCACGTCCAATTGTAATCAATATTCATATCCTGTCAACGATTGACCGATCCCCACAGCCGCATATCAGGATACCGGAATATCAGCAGGCAGCAAACCAGGGTAACAGGATACCAGGATGGAATTTCAAAGCCAAAATGCCAAACGAATTCCCGATGACCAACGTCATAGTTGGTGTTTGGAGTTTGGGGTTTCCCAGCAGGGGATGGAAATGTTCAGCGAAGTAGCGCTTCAATATTTTTTCGCCTTACGCCCTACTCTCTACGCCTTACGCTTTACTCTCGGCTTAGTGCTTACTGCCTTCGGTTCGCGCTTTGTTCCGCGTTTAGCGTATTCAGCATTTCCCCCTTGCTTCTTGCGAATAAGTATGTATACTTCTGGCAACTTGGAATGGAGTATGATGCTTGAAAAGTTGATAAAAACAAAGAAAGCGGTGGTTGGGATCATCGGCCTTGGATATGTCGGTCTTCCGCTCGCTGCGGAGATCGCCAGAAAAGGATACAGGGTGATCGGGTTTGACATTGATAAACAGCGCGTGAGAGAGGTCAATGCCGGTATTTCGAAGATCGGCGATGTTACGACCAGCGAGCTCAAACCTTTGATCCGTAAAAAGCGTATACAAGCAACTGTAAATCTGGGTCAACTCAAAAAGTGCGATATCATCCTGATCTGTGTACCTACACCGATCGATGAGAACAAAGAGCCTGACCTGAAACCGGTTATTGAGAGCACGCGCGCGGTGCAGAGAACCTTGCGCAAAGGGCAGCTCGTGATATTGAAGAGCACGACCTATCCCGAAACCACAGAACGCGTGATCCTGCCTATTCTGAAAGAAACCGGCTGGCGCGAAGGGAAAGATTTCTACGTTGCGTTTTGCCCGGAGCGCATTGACCCGGGTAATAAACGGTTCGGCGTCGTCAACACACCAACAGTTATCGGCGGAGTCACAAAGACGTGTACGCGCCTGACCACGATGTTCTATCGTACGTTCATCGACCATGTCCATCCGGTATCATCGCCCAGGGCAGCTGAGTTAACAAAACTGCTTGAAAATACCTTCCGCAACGTCAATATCGCACTCGTCAATGAATTCGCCCAATTGTGCGAGCGCATGGGGGATATCGATATCTGGGAGGTCATTGAAGCGGCAAAAACAAAACCATTTGGTTTTATGCCGTTCTATCCAGGCCCCGGCGTGGGCGGTCACTGTATTCCCATTGATCCCTACTATCTGTCCTGGAAAGCGCGTGAATATGATTTTCATACTGTTTTCATCGAACTGTCGGCGCGTATCAATGAAGAAATGCCCTACTTCACGGCGAACAAGACCATTAATGAATTGAGTGAAGCCGGCGTTTGTCCTTACAAAGCCAATGTGCTTCTTTTGGGTATGGCGTTCAAAAAAGATATTTCTGATCTACGGGATTCGCCTGCGATCAAAGTATACCAGATTTTAAGATCACGTGTGCGCACCGTGAATTTCAATGATCCACACGTACCGTATGTGAAGATCGATGGGAAGCGTATTCGGAGCGTAAAACTAACAGTCCGTGAACTCAAGAAATACGACGCGGTCGTGATCCTGACCAACCACAGTGTTTATGACTATACCTATATCATAAAGCACTCGAAACTCATCATCGATACGCGCAATGCAATAATCCGGAAGCTTAAGAAAGTCAAGAAACTCGGCGCCCGGTAGAATCAAACCAACAAAATCATTTGAAATACCGAACAAAGTAACGGAATTACATGCAATTTATCCCTTTAAAAACCCTCCGGCCGCGACCCGCAGGTCGCGACCGGGAGGGGAAATGTTTCTAAAGATTGGACAATTTTATTGGGTGGCGGTTTATTATACTCGAATGTACTTAAGTGTCAAGAGAAAACAGGAGAGACCGTGTTCAGGTATCCATAAAAAGGTCCTGCTGGGTTAATTTGGCGCGTTTTATACGGCGTACGCTGAATATTTCTCCTTCCTGGAAATCCTGTTGGATTTTTTTGGCACGCTGGATCACATTTTCGGGCAGCCCGGCAAGCCGTGCCACATGTATCCCATATGATTGATCGCTTGCGCCTTCACCCAATTTACGCAGGAAAATTATTTCATCACCCCATTCCTTGACCATTACATTGAAGTTTTTTACACCTTTGAGAAACTCTTCGATCTTGGTGAGTTCATGGAAATGGGTAGCAAAGAGCGTACGCGGTTTCTTGTGACCATGCAGGTATTCGACAACCGCCCATGCAAGAGCCAGTCCATCATGCGTCGAGGTTCCGCGCCCGACTTCATCGAGAATCACGAGACTGCGATCCGATACGTTGTTGAGGATATTCGCGGTTTCCATCATCTCCGCGAGAAAGGTACTTACGCCGCGCGATATATCATCACTTGCTCCGATCCGGGTGAAGATCTTGTCGACGACACCGATCTTCGCTTCTTTTGCCGGAACATAGCTTCCGACCTGCGCCATGATCGTGATCAGAGCGACCTGCCGGAGGTAGGTTGATTTCCCTGCCATATTGGGGCCGGTAATGATAAGGATCTGGTTCTTGTCCCGGTCAAGGACAATATCGTTGGGAATGAACGAACCTTTTTCAATAATCCTCTCGACGACCGGATGACGTCCTTCGATGATCGATATTCGCGTGCCCGTGTCAATAAGTGGACGGGTATAACTATAGAGCACCGCGTTCTGCGCGAATCCCTGAAGAATGTCCAGAAGACTCAAGGCGCGCGTTGATTCCAGTATGGCACCAGCATACTGGGCGATCCCCTCGCGTAAGGCGGCGTATAGTTCCTGCTCCAGGGTACTGATCTTTTCTTCCGCGCCCAGGATCTTTTCTTCGAACTCCTTGAGCTCGGGTGTGTAGAAACGTTCGCTGTTCGCCAGCGTCTGCTTCCGGATGTAGAGATCAGGCACCAGGTGAAGGTTTGGTTTTGTAACTTCGATGTAGTAACCGAACACCGAGTTGTATGCGACCTTAAGCGAGGATATACCTGTACGCCGGCGTTCGGTCTCCGAGAACTCGAGCACCCATTTCTTGCCGCTGTGTGCGATCTCGCGTAATTCATCAAGTTCGCTTGAATAGCCTGGTTTGATCATGCCGCCTTCATCCGTGGTGGCTGGTGGGTCATCAACGAGCGCGGCATCTATTTTCCCCACGACCTCATCGAATTCTGCGGTCCGGTCATGGATCATGCCAAGAATGTCACTTATGCAATCCTGGATCAAACCTTTGATCATCGGATATTCTGCGAGCGAATTCTTGAGTGCCACGAGTTCGCGCGGCATGATCCGTTGGCAGGCAAGCCGGGAGGTGATGCGTTCCACATCCCGTAGTTTTTTAAAAACCTCGCGCAGTTCCTGACGCAGGAAATCCTTGTTCTTTAATTCTTCGACGCCATTCAGCCGCTGTTGTATCATATCAGGATCCACGAGCGGTTCGAGCAGTTCCCGCCGCAGCATGCGTTTTCCAAATGGGGTGATACACGCATCCATTACGCGGAGTAATGTTCGTTCATCGCCACCGCCGATGTTTTCGAGCAATTCCATGTTCTTACGGGTAGCGCAATCCAAAAACAGCGCGTCGTGCGCACTAAACAGGGTGATCCGATTAATGTGGGGAAGGGCAGTTTTCTGGTTTTGCTCGAGATAGTAAAGCAATGCGCCCGCTGCACCGATGGCCAGGTCCAGGCCTTCGATCCCGAATCCATCGAGTGCGGCAACGTGGAAATGCTCGAGCAATTTTTTGTATGCGATATCCTGGATAAAATGATACCCGTCAATGAATGTCAGGGGTACTTTTGCCTCTATGGTAACGGATTCCGGGATAACGATCTCACGCGCTTCTTTTCGCATGAGGACCTCTGGCACCTGGGAGGTGTCGATCTCTCCGCACGAAAAATCGCCGCTTGTGATATCACAGAATGCGATCCCGGTACGTTTTTCATCAGGCAGGCATGCCGCAAGGATGAGGGATCGTTTTTCATCGAGCAGAGTGGGCCGCATGATTGTGCCGGGCGTGATCACTTCAACGACATCCCGGGCGACCAGTTTCTTCCCTTTTGCCGCTGGTTCAAGTTGTTCGCAGATTGCGATCTTCATCCCCATTTTCACCAGCTTGGCAATGTACGTTTCCGCTGCCTTGACCGGGACACCGGCGAGCGGCACCTTTATGCCTTTCTGCACAGTTTTGGATGTGAGGGTGATTCCCAGGCAGGTGCTTGCCTGTTTTGCATCGTCATAATAGAATTCATAGAAATCCCCAACGCGAAAGAGTAAAAGAGACCCCTGGTATCTGCTTTTAATCTGCTGGTACTGGTCGAACATCGGCGTCAACTGCATATGTTGCGTTACTGTTTATTTCTTGTTTTTTGGTGCCTATTTCTTGGTTCTTGGATCTTCCCGATGAAATCGGGATCAGTTGCCTTTAACGACATTCCCCTTTATTCCAGCGGATTCCAGCGTAAGAGAGAATGCCTTTGCTTCTTCGATCGTTGGATACTTGCCTACCCATACCCGGAAGTAGGTATTGCCTTTAACCAGTGCTTCGACCACCTGCACTTCATACCCTTTTTCTCGCATTTGCGCCGCATAGTTGTTGGCATTGGATTTATTGCGATAGGATCCGACCTGCACAGTATAATATTCTTCGCTTGGTGGCGGAGTGCCTGATCCATTGCCCGGGATGATCGTCAGCGCCCGCTCGCTCCACATCGATTGGGGAAATGTGGTTCGGAGATCCTTGAGCGTTGCGACACCTTGTTCCTCCATCCCGGCACTGATGTATGATACACCCAGCCAGAACAGCACTTCATCCTTATGCTCGGTGTCCGGATACTTGCGCATCAGTTCATTGAGGGTCACGATCGAATTCTGATATTTCTTCCGGGCGATATTGATCTTTGCGATCTCAAGATGAGAAATATCCGCGAACCGTGATTGGGGATACGAATTAATAATCTGATTGTAATACATCAGAGCGGTGTCTGGTTTAATGGAAAGTCTCCCCATGTAATAGTACGCTTCTGCGATCCGAGGATTATTCGGATCCTTGACGATCTCCATGAATATTTCGTTCGCTTTTTCAAATTGTGACGTATTGAACAACCGGATCGCTTCGTTGATGTCCTGGCTCATTGCAAAGCACAGGGGTATCAAGCATGCAATGAATATGTACCTATATTTCGACATTGTGGACATACCATTTGAAACGTTTCACTGCTGCGACCGCAGTGTGTGCATTTATAGAGAGTTCGTGTGAGGGTTTTTTCGATCTCCGTGAGTTGCTCCTTAAGGGATTTGTCACTCACCGCGAGTTTGAGGATCTGCAACCGCGGCGTCACGTTCTCTGGATCAGCATCGGCAAGAGTATGGTAGATCTCTTTTGCGGCAGCCAGGTCGTTCTTTTTTACATAGAGGTTGGCCAGCGCCACTCCAACCGAGCTGTTCTTATGGTCTTTGTTGAATACCTCTTCATAGAGGGGAATGATTTCGTCAAAACAATCGAGTTCGAAGAGAACCTTTTCCAGATGTGGGATCACGAGAAATGCGCAGTTCGGATGGTGGGTAATGATCTTTTCATAGTGTTCCTTGGCTTTTTTCAGATCCTCGTTTTTCTCGTGGTACCTGGCCAGGTAGTACAATGCGGGCAGGGAATTGGGCGCGATTTTAAGTGCCTTTTTAAGAAGCGCGAGACTCTGCTTGTCTTGATCGCTTTCACCATCACCGGGTTTTTCAAGCATCTGCCGGGCATACGAAGCGTAGTAGAACGCAAGCCTTTCATTGCTGCAACGCGGGAATCCTCCTCCTTCACAGAGAGCGATGCAGTCGCCGTAATTGCCCAGATCTTCATACAGTTTCAGTATGATCTCATGGGCATGCTTGTCTTTCTTGTCGATCTTGAGGATCTCTTTGAGGAATGATATCGCTTTATTATGACGGCTGGTTTCGAGCAGATCCTTAACAAGCGCATAGTAAACTCTTTTCTCTTCCGTCTTACTGAGGGTTGGACGGACCGTGAGGGATTGGTGGATCTGTATCGCCCGGTCGATGTCGCCTTTTTTCCGGTACAGGTCACCAAGCCGGATATACGCATCCACGAGATCGCTGTCAATATGTACCGCTTCTTTGAATTTCTTCGTCGCGAGTGCGTCATTATTTTCGAGCAACGCGACCATGGCTTCAACATAGGCAGGGATACCGCTTACCCTGCTCCTGCGCTTATAGAAATACAGAAAAAGAACAAGCGCGATCAGTGCAACAACGATGATAATGAGTACGGTCATTTTTCTTCCTCGAATGGTAAATTGCGGAGTGCGGTCAATTCTTTCTGGAGGTGTTTGTTCTCCTTGCGCAGACGGTGTAATTGCGTACGCAGGGATATTTCGTTGACGATCGCGAAGATGAAGACAAAAACCACCCCGGCTGCGAACGAGATAAGGCAAACGACATACAGGTACGCGCCCTGGATCTGATGACCAAAAATATCCATGTTCACGGTCTCTTGTGAGTTGAGCACAATGAACCCGATGATAAATCCGATCACAATGATCACGATAACGAGTCCGACAAAGCGCATTGGACCTCCTGTTAAATAATACTCATTCGTCAGATAATGTCAACAACCAATGCGATCGAAGATTGCATCACTACATCGCAGAGTTCGTTGGTTGCGTTAATTTCGCGAGGTTGGTTGTTCTCGTTAAAATCGTTCATTCCGCCATTTCGTTATTATCGTCTTTTCGCCTTAAGCCTGCGCCTTACGCCTTATCTCTCGGCTTGTGGCTTAGTGCTTACGGTTCGCTGTCTTGTTGGTTCCTAGTTCTTAGTTCCCAGTTCGTAGTTGAAAAGAGTGCCTGCCTCTTGACTGCCAATGCGTAATTGTATATGCTATGGATATGAGTAAAGAACGGAAATTCTTCCTTAAAAAGAAAATCGGCGTGCTCTACGGCGGCTGGTCATCAGAGCGGGAGATATCGATCGGTTCCGGGCAGTGCGTGCTTCGTTCTTTGAAAAAACAGGGTTTTCAAGCCAGGGGTATCGATGTCAATGTGAACAGCATCCGGAAAATTAAAAATATCGATGTTGCGTTCATCGCGCTGCACGGTAAGCCGGGTGAGGATGGAACGATTCAGGGTCTCCTTGACTTTCTGGGTATCCCGTACACTGGTTCAGGAGTTGCTGGCTCGGCGAACGGGATGGATAAGGTTTTGTCCAAGTATCTCTTTATGGCCCATGGTCTCCCTACCCCGGAGTTCTATTATGAAAAGAACTACGATATTAATGAAATAATCATCAAACTCGATCTGCCCGTTGTCATCAAGCCGCGTGCCGAAGGTTCGAGCGTGGGGATCACAATCGTTGAAACGAAAGCCGATCTTGAACGCAGCATACAGCGTACGAGACGCACGTTCAAAGATCTCATGTTCGAAAAATTCATCCCGGGGATGATGGCAACCTGCGGCATCCTGAACGAGGTCCCTCTGCCAGTCCTTGAGATCGCACCGAAGCGGCGTAAGTTTTATGATTATAAATCGAAATACACCAAGGGCATGACTGAGTATATCGTACCCGCGCGTATCCCGGATACCCAGACCAAAGTCCTTCAGGATTATGCGCTGGCCGCACACCGCGCGATCGATGCCCGGGGATTTTCACGGGTTGATTTTATTCTTGACCATGATCATAATCCATATGTGCTGGAAGTGAATACTATTCCTGGATTGCTATCTGGATCCAATCTGCCGCTCGAAGCCCAGGCCATCGGATTAACGTACGATGAGCTGGTTTTTGAGATCCTTACGACCTCGCTCCTGCGTTTTTCGAAAAAGGGTTAATCCCCGCGCAGGCTCACGGACAAGATGCGGGCATACGCGAAATTACTGAATATGCCGCCGGTGTGGACAAAGAGTACGCGCCGGTATTTTTTTCTCTTTATATCCTGGAGCATGCCGTAAAAGGTTTTTCCCGTATACACCGGTTCCAGGATAATGCCGTGTTTCGCCACTTCCCGAATAGTGTGTAATTCTTCCGGGTACGGTATCCCATAGCCTGTTCCCTGATACCCATCAATCAGAGTGATATCCTTGTGACGTATTGTGAAGGAGAGTTTATGCATCGTGAGCGCATCGGTGCAAATACGTTCGATCTTGTTCTTGAAAAACTCGACGGTGTCACACACAATGATGCCATTGAGATGGACATGTGATCCAGCCAGGTTTTTACCCAGGAGCAACCCGGCATACGTGCCGCCTGAACCGACCGCGCAGTAGACCGCCTGAATCCGCTGTTGCCTGATGAATGCATTCATTTCGATCATGCAGTCGCGGTATCCCAAACAGCCGGTGGCATTGGATCCACCCTCGGGAATGACATAGGCATGCATGCCCAGTTTTTTTAGCCTTTCAGCATACTCAGCCATGATGTCATCGATCACCGTATACTGGCTTGGTGTAACATAGTTCACGTGAGCCCCGAGCAGGTGGTCGAGGAGAAGATTGCCGGTGTAGTTCTTCCCGGGTTTCCCGCGCAGGAAGAGATGGCAGTTAAAACCGAAGCGCCGCGCAAAGGCGGCTGCAGTGCGGCAGTGGTTCGACTGGATACCGCCGCACGTGATCAATGTATCGCAGCCGTGGCGATGGGCATCCGCGACCAGGTATGCCATTTTGCGTGCTTTGTTGCCGGAGATGAGCAATCCGTTAAGATCATCACGTTTGATAAAGATGCGCGCTTTGGACATGGTGCCGGGGAATTCCTCGACCGGTGTCGCGCATGTCAGGGCGTGTGGGTTGATTGTTTTCATGGATCATTATAATCGTATGTACCGTTTTTTCAACAGAGACATGTAATTGACATACATTAATATTCAACTATAATTGAATGTGTTTGCTCTACCTGGTTTGTTCTCTTAATTATTTGGATATTTAAGCATTTTGGTTTTTTATTTAGGCATATTCGGACATTTAAATCTTTAGGATTGTAGTTGCTCAATTCATTGGGCTTATTCGTTTCAATATATGGGTTTGGAATGCTTGATGAATCAAGCGACTACAGAATCGCGGATTGGTGGGCTCTTTATGTATTTTGGATTTCAGGTCTTTAGGCATTTGTTTTTCAAGGAGGTCGTATGTTCATTATCGGTTTACTCATTATTATCGGTGTCATTATCTTCCGGGCAACCTATAAGGTTCAGCCAGAGGACCATCGCATTGCCGATAAACTGAAAACACGTCTCTACGGGACGATCGGTGGTATCGCGCTCGGTGGTTTTCTTATTCTTGCGTCCTTGCTCAGGACCGTTCCCCCTGGTTCAGTCGCAGTCCAGGTACTCTTTGGACGGGTTTTGGTACATTCAACCCTGTCAGAAGGACTTCACATCGTGAATCCGTTCGTGACGCTCGAGATTATGACCGTCCGGACGCAGGCATATACCATGTCGATCGCAACCGAAGAGGGACAACGATACGGGGATGATGCGATCACGGCGCTTACCAAGGATGGACTTGAAGTCGCAATGGACCTTACAGTATGGTATCACCTGAATTCGGGTGAGGCTGCTACCGTATTCCAGAAGATCGGGAGCGACTACGTGGACAAGATCGTGCGTCCGGCAGCACGCACCGCGATCCGAAACACGACCGTTAAATATACTGCGTTTGAAATATATTCGGAAAAGCGGGAAGAAGTCCAGACCGAAATAAATACCGAACTGGCAAAGGATTTTGAATCACGGGGTATTATGCTTGAGAAGGTTCTTTTAAGGAACCTGAAACTCCCGGCAAAAGTGAAGAATGCGATCGAGGTGAAACTTGAAGCCGAGCAGGAAGCGCAGAAAATGGTATTTGTGCTCCAAAAGGAACTCAAAGAAGCCGATAGAAAGAAGATCGAAGCAACCGGTATTGCCGAAGCGCAGCGCATCATTGCCCAGTCGCTCATCGGCGAACGCGGACGCGCGTACCTCTCCTGGAAATACCTCGAGAACCTGCAGAGCCTGTACCAGTCTCCGAACAACACGATCGTGATCTCGCCATATGACAAGAACTTCATCCCGCTCCTGCAGATAAAATAGTAGCCACCTTTTCCATCAGACAATCCCCTCTCCCTTGATGTCTGTCCGCCTCTGGCGGAGGAGAGGGACGGGTGAGGGTGCAACAATCATGGTATCGGGGTATGAGAGTATCGGAGTACGGGAGTTCCGAGAGTAATGACTGAATTCGCAGCGAAAAAGATCGTTGCCACCACTTTATTTACAGACCTGCGTGAGTTCAACAAGATCATTAATATCCTGTCACTCGAAGAGACACACGCGTTTTTGAATGACATATACGCGCCGATCGTCGAATCCGTGCTCGCGCACCATGGCACGGTGGATAAATTCATTGGCGATGCGGTCATGGCAGTGTTCGGGAGCTCGGTGCAGCATCCTGATGATCCGATCAATGCGGTTAGATGCGCGCTTGCGATCCAATCGAAGATCGACGGGATCAATGTCGCATGGCAGCAGAATCTCGATTTCCGTATCACCATCGATGTCGGGATTGCGACCGGCGAGGTGCTTGCTGGCAACGTCGGTCATATTAAACGTATGCAGTATACGGTGATCGGACAGTCCGTGAACCTCGCGGCGCAGCTTGTGGAAAAGTGCAAGCGCCACAACGTGGAAATCCTCTTGGACGGCGCGACCTTTGAACGTGTCAAAGATACGATTGAATGCCAACTGGTTGATGAACATCTGTTTTTAGGATTTCCGGAGCCGGTGAAACTCTACACGCCGCAAGCCGCGGATCCGTAGTCCGCCGCTCTGTCCAGTTGAGCTACGGGCGCGTTGCGGCACAACGCTTTACGCGCACACGTTTTTCCACTCACCCATGTGTGCCATTGTATAATAGATTTTAGCGATAAAGTCTTTAAAGATCTGTTTGAGATTGGTATAATCGTGCTATTGAGAAGGAGGATACGATCCG